>JBKHCL010000032.1:0-31625 GCA_046541875.1 Phycisphaerae bacterium
TCGCCGCTTTTGCCGGACTGGCCTGACTTGCTGTCGGCCCCGGCGGTCTGGGACATTTTCTCCATGGCAGAGGCGACCTGGCGGGTGACGTCTTCGAGTTCCTTCTGTTTCTCGGCGAGTTGGCCCGCGGGTGTTCCCTTGCCTGCTTTGGCGATCGCGTCGGAGAGGGCTTTCTCTGCTGCGGCGAGGTCGGCTTTGGCCTGCTTCTGGGGCTTGGAGGCGCCCAAGGCGTCGGAATTCTTCAGCGACCTGGAGGCTTTGCCCATCTCACCGGCGGCCTCTCCGGCGCGTTTGGCGGCGTCTTTCACGTCGCCGGCAGCGTCGGCCTGCTTCACGAGCTTGGCGATGTTCTGGTCGCTCATCGCCTCTTCGATCGCCTTCTTCAACCCGTCGGTCTCGTCGGCCAACGCCTTCTGCTTCTCTCCGGCAAGGGGGAGTTTGTCGGTGCCGGAGGTGTTGGTCGCCCGGCTGACGTCGGCTTGGCGGGCCTGGGCCTGGCGGACCTTGTCACGCAGTCTGGCGAGCTGACGGATCTGCTCGTTGACCTCCCCGACCTTGCGGGTCTGGTTGAGCAACTTCTCCTGGTCTTTCAGGAGCGACTGGATCTTCTCGCCCAGTTCCTTCATGGCCGCCTCGTGCTTCTTGGCGTCCTTGGCCAGAGAGGACTTGTCTTCGAGCTTCTTCTGCTTATCGAGGATCTTGCTCAGCTCAGCCAGCGTCTCTTTCCACGCCTGAACCCGCTTGAGGCGCTCGTCGAGATCCACCTCGCCGTCCATGAGGATCGCGTAAATCCGCTTGAGCTCGCGGGCGGCGTCCTTGTTGGCCAACAGGGCCTCGTTGGTAAGCCCCTCGCGGATCAGCTTGGCCGCCTTCTCCATGTCCTTGGAGATCAGGGCCTTGCCGGCCTCGTTGGCGGCCCGGATGAGGATCCGTGCCGATTCGGGGTCGCTGTCCTCGATGAGGTTGGCCAGCTTGACCATGTCGGTGACCAGCTTCTTGAACCGCTGTTGCTGGAACAGGGCCTTGTTGGCCAGGTCTCCCGAGTCGATGGTTTTCTTCTTTTTCGAGGTCTCGCTCTTGGTGGCGTCGTCGGCCACAGCCAGCCCCGAGACGACCAACAGCATCGCCATCAGGCCCCACGTTACCCACGTCGTCTGTCTGCTTCGCATCGTATTCTCTCCCATATCCTGGGCGTTGCGCTGGGTCATCGATTCATCACTACTCTTTGTCGTCCTTGTCGGACGAAGGTTCCCATATGTCTCCGGTCTCGGTATCGATTATGGTCTCGATCCCGCCACCGATGTCCTTCTGCCAGACGCTGAGGATGTCCTTGACGATGTAGGCCATCTCGATACGCGAGGTGTTTTTTCGCAGCCCGGCGTCGAGGATCTCGATCATCTTATCGAGAATCTTCTGCTGCTGGGCGCGGATCGTCTCAGCCTGGTCGGCCAATTCCCCGGCGTCGTCCACGCCGGTGGTTCCGTTCAGGGCGGCGATCACGCTGTTGAGCGGATCCTCCAGGGCACGCAGTTCGCTGATGGACGTGCTGAGGTTCGAACGCTGCAGGTCGCTGCCGAGACGGTTCAACTGCATCTGGATCAGCACGGTGTCCAACTGGTCGGCCGACTTGACGACCTCCGAAACCACCGTGCCCTCGATCGTCGACGATTCCTTGAGCTTGCGGCGAACGTCCGGCTCGATGGGGTTGGCCTTGAGGAAGTCCGCCACCGCCGCCGACTTGCCCGTGGCGTCGGACTGCTGCACCACCGCCTGGTCCAGCGAGATCGCCACGTTCTTCATCACCCCCAGCAGGTGGTTCATCAGCTCCGAGTCGGTCACCACGCGGAACGTCATCGCGCTGCTCGTGCCGACGTTCGGGGTGTCCGGGAAGTTGTCCTCGGCCTCGACCATCACGTGCAACAGGTCGCCCGGCTTGACCTTCAACTCCGGATGAGACTGCAGATCGAACGTGCCGGCTGTCCGGAACTCGCGCTGGGTGGTCTTGGCGGGCTTCATCGGGTCATCCACGCGAACGGCGTTGGCGTCGTTGACCTTCACGGCGAACTGCGCCATCGACACGCCATGGTCGTCGGTCACCTTGATCTCCACCGGGATCCGCGCCTGGGCGGTGATCATCGTCTCCACGCCGCTCTTGCGGGCTGTGACGGTGGGCTTGCGATCTCGCTCGACCTGCAGAATATACTGCTGGCCTCGGGTGGACTCATGGCCGTCGGAGTCGACCAGGAGAAACCGCATCGTCATCGACCGCGATTCGTTCAGGTCGCCCACAAAGAACTTGCCCTCGATCCGCCGCTTCTGAGGCTTGCCGACCGCTCTGCCGTCTTCCATTTCGGTGTAGTCCAGCACGCGCATCGTCCCGACGGGCTCGTCGCTTTGATCCAGGAGGATTCCCGCCTCGCGCAGCGGTTTGGAGCTGACGCCCTTGACGATCAGATGGCTGCCGACCGGGATGGGAATCACCCCGACATCGGCGGTGATCGTCTCGTTGGGGCGGAACATGTAGCGCGGATACTCCACCTCGAACGCCAACTGCCGTAAGGACGGCGGGGCGATCACGCGCACCTGGTGAGGGGCGCGCTGGTCCTGCCTGTCGTCTCCGCCGGTGACGTAGAACTCGAACGGCTCGGCGACGGCCTGGAAGGTCTTGACGTACCGTGGCTGACCCTCTGGGTACAATTTCGATTTTGGTCCGTCCGGGGCGCGGTCGATGCGTTCCTCGGTCATGCCGATCGTCTCGTAGCGGGCATGCAGCGTGATGAATGGCGGCGCGACCGCGTTGGGCTCGACGGTGACCACCACCTCCAGGTTCTCCCCGCGCAGCACGGTGAAGTTGCCTTCCCCGTCGGTCCCGGTGACCACCAGATAGGTGTCCTGGGGCCAATCCACCTGGGCGAACAGCACGTTCCGCTGGAACCACAATCCCATCGTGGACGGGGCCAGCAGCACGAACAGCAGAGCGATGAGCACCGCACCGCCGGCACCGCCGACCGTCTTGCCGAGATTGCGTTTCTCCACCACCTCGTTGAAGTTCAGCGGTTCGGCCAGTTCATTGGCCTGCTGGGCCATCCGGTCGATCATGGCTTGGGAGAACCCCACGCCTTCCAGGTCGGTGCGATGGGAAAACTGCAGCGCGCTGATGAGTCGATCGCCCAGTTGCGGGAACCGGCTCTCAGCCAACAGTGCCAGCGACTCGGCCCCCATGGGCACCAGCAGCGGCGAGATCAGTCGCTTCCAGCCGATGTAGCCCAGCACACCGGCGGCGGCGACCATCACGGTCACGCGCAGCGGGCGGTCCAGCCGGAGGAGGTAATCCAGCACGAGCGACGCGAACATCAGCGCCACCGCGAAGATCACGATCCACGCCAGACCCTCGCCCAGCAGTCGGGCACGAATCGCCCGCCCGAAGCGGTCCAGCTTGGTGCGTACGTTTGATTGAACCAGGTCACGTTCTGCCATGGTGCTTCCTTCTATTGTTCAGACGTCCCGCCGACGCTTCCGTTCGGTCAGGCCATGTTGTGTTTCTTGCGGAGAATCCATTCCGCCACGAGCAGCGAGAGAATCAGGATCAGCGTCAGCGGCGAATCCCACAACTGCCGGGCAACCGGGTCGATCGCCTTCATCTTGCCCGAGGGAATCCGCTCAGCCAGCCGATCGGCCTGGGCAATGTTCATGTAGTATCCGTCGCGCGAGGCAATCGTCAGCAGGTTGGCCTTGTTGGCTTCGGTGCGGGCGGCCTCGGCTTTGGGCAGCTCGACGGTGATCCGCTTGGTGGCGACCTTCTCATCGGCCAACGGGTCGTCGCGCAGCGCCGTCAGTTCGTAGGTGCCCGTCTTGGAGACCACGATGTCGGCCTTGTATCGGCCAGGCTGGTTCTCGACGGCCTTGAGCGTCAACTCGCGGACATCACCGGTCTTGGTGTTCACCATGTCCACCGGGAACGTTCCGTCCTCGGTGACCAGCGGGGTATAGCTTTCGTCGTGGGCTTCGACGTCCACGGTCATGCGTTGCCCTGCCGAGAACCGGTCGCCGCCGGTGGTAATCACGATGTGGCGGGCTTTGAGCGTCGCCAGGTAGCGAACGCAATTCCGCCAGAACTGCCGGTAATAGCGCGCGTCGTCGAGATACCGCCATCGCCAGGTCGCCTGGAAACCCAGGTACAGCACGCGCCCGCCCATCGGCTGAACCGCGATGATCGGCTCGGGCTCCTTGGTGCTCGTGCGACGGGTCGGGTCCGAACTGCCGGCCAACACCCGGCAGGCGGGTTTCGTGTCGAACACCGTCTTGGACCAGAAGATCCCGGGCATGACTTTCCAGAGCTCTTTGCTCTCTTCGATCGAACCGCCCAGCCGCATCACCGAATGCTCCATCCCATACTCCGTAACCCCCACTGGCCAGGGCTCCGGCTTCTGGTCTCGGATCGCAGCGACCATCTCCGAGGTGCTCTTGCCGATGTAAACCGGCAGCATGTCGGCCAGCGGCTCGAAAAGTTTGTCGCCCAGGACCCGCTCGGTCCACTTCGGGCCGGCGAGGTAGCACAATCCCCCGTCGTGCTTCGTGACGAAGGTCTTGAGGTTGGCCACGAAGTTCGGGTCGAACCCCTCCGCCTCGGGGCGCGGGTCGTTGAGGATGACCACGTCGTAGCCGGGGAACTTCGCCTTCTCCTCGGGGTTCGTCGAGCCCATCAACTCCTTGAGCGTATTGGGCAGCCGTTCCAGGCGGAGCTCCTCGCTGGAGGCGCTCTGGTTGATCTGCGGATCGGCGTTCTGCTGCCAGATGCTCACGCGGTAGAGGTCCGGCGAGCGGACCAGGAAGTTCCGCAGGTACTGGAACTCCCATCCGGCGTAGCCGCTGATCAGCAGCACGCGGATTTTGCTGTCCGAGACCTTCACCAGCGCCTCGGACTCGTTGTCGTCGAGATTCTCCTCCTCGACGTCGGCCTTGACCCGCGCGGTGTACACGAACGTGCCCTCCACGTCGGGCTTGATGTACATCTGCACCTGCTCGACCCCGCGGTCGGACTCGGATCCGTCGGCCTTGGTCTCGGAACGGAGCATGACCTTCTTGGTGGTCACGGGGGTGTTCTTGTCTTCCTTCTCGCCTTCCTTGCGCCGGAAGATCTCCACCGTCACGCCCTTGCCGGCGAGGTTGCGGTGGGAGAGCATCGCCGTCAGCTCGACGCGGGAATCGCGGCGCACTTCACGTGGGGCCTGAAGCCCCGAAAGCGTCACGTTCCGCGGCTCGGTCGTATCGCCGACAAGCACGCCGTAGCGCGGCGCGCCGACCCGGTCGGCCAACGCCAACGCGCCGGGCAGGCGAGTGGCGGCGTCCTGGGTGGTGTTCTGCCCGTCGGTGACCAGCACCACACCGGCCAAGCGTCGACCGGCGTTGCGCTCCACCGCATCACGCAAGGCGGCAGGCAGGTTCGTCTCGAACCCGTCGGCGGAGAGGGTCTTCATCGCCGCTTCGAGCTTCGCGACGAGTTCGCCGGTCTGCGGGTCGGCGTCGTCTTCGGCAACGACGTCGATCTCGTTGCCCATCGGACGGGTGTAGGATTCCTTCCCCGCCTGGGTCGTCGAGAAGTGCAGCATCACCAGCGGGTGGTCCTTGGCCAGCTTCGCCAGCGGCCCGTCCGGGCTGGTCAGAACCCGCCGGGCGATCTCGCTGCGGCTCATCTGTTCCAGCTCGGCCTGGTCGACTCCCAGTTTCTCCAGCAGGGCGCTGCGCATTTCCGGATCGTCGGCGTACCGGTCGGTGAAGGACATCGATTTGCTGTCGTCCACGACCACAACCACCGCGCTGTAGAGCGTCTTGGTGACCGTCCAGATCACGGCCGGCTGAAACGCGATCAGCAACACCAGCAGGAAGATCGCAATGCGAATCCCCGCCAGGATGCCCTTGGTCCGTTTGGGCGTGTCGCCCTCGCGCCGGTAGCTGCGAATGGTCAGCCCCACCAGCAGCAGAAACACCACGATCAGTCCGAGACTGATGTAGTTGTTGTATCCCGCCACGAAGCCCAGCCGCCAGCTCTCGCTCCTGGCAAGGTCGCCCGTTTCCACACCCACAAGCCATTGAAGTATCTGGTTCATATCGCCTGTCTATCGTTCGTTGTCGGAGATTCCCTCAACCGCCGGGGCGGGTCAGGACCTGCCGTAGTGTCCGAATTTCTGGGCCAGGAACGTTTCCAGCGCCAGCAAACCGCCCAGCGCCGCCAGGGCCCACATCCAGTATTCTTTGTCGATTTCCGCCTCGACGATGCTCGTACCCGTCTCCTCGGCGCGATCCTTGTACTGGTACTCCTTCGAGCCGAAGGCCGTGGTGATGTCCGTCTGCTTACCCGGATCCAGCCGACCCTCCGCCGGGCGGGGGTTGCGGACGTAGTACATCCACGATTCCTCGCCGGCAGGAAGCTTCATCGAGATCGTGTACGCTCCGTCCTCCCAGGCCCGCTCGTACTGCACGAGGTTCTGCACCACGCCGGTAACCGGGTGCTTCTCGGCCTTGGGTCGCAGCGAGACCAGGTCCGACTCGGGATAGCGGGGCGTTTCCAGCGTGACCGAGGCGTCGAGCATGTCCTTGGAGACCCGATGCACGATGGGCGTTCCCACCGGGGCGGTGAGGTCCTGGGAGTAGCGTCGCGAATGTTGCTGCACCAGGTCGAACAGCACGTTGACGTATTGGCTGTGCTTACCGGCAATGGGCCAATCGGTCCACTTGGGCGTCCCCGGGGCCGCCGGGACGGTGAACAGCACCACCGACCCCTTGCCGTACTGGCGGGTCACCGTCAGCGGCGAGTTTTCGGGGTCGGTCAGGCGGGCCACCACGCGGGGCTTTTTGATGTCGTCCGACTTCGGCGACGACGCCAGCTCCAGCGCCGGAGAGAAGCTCTTGATGCGCACCAGCTGCGTCAGCGGGGCCCGTTCGCCGTAAAAGAAGTGCATCACGCTGTCCGGGGCGATGCTCTGGGGATCGATCCGGAAGAACTCGCCCTTGATGGCGGTTCGTCGCGGCGCCAGCGGGTACGGCAGCAGGCCGGACCCGTCATCGTAGAACGCGCCCTGCTCCCCATAGAAGGTGGGGTTGAGCTTCTCGCCCGCCCAGATCACCAACCCGCCGCCGCGGCGGACATAATCTTCCAGCTCGGGGAGCATGGCGTACGAGGTCCCGTCGGACCCGCTCATCTGCAGGGGGAACTGCGAGACGTTCGTGAGCATCACCAGGTCGTAATTGCCGAAGCGGGCACTGGAAATGTTCTCCAGGTTGATCACGTCGGTCATCACGCCGTACCGCTGGTCGTCGTAGGGGTCCAGGGCGGTCCGCACGTAGAACGAGCCGGCCCGCTTGGCCACCACGTCCGGGTTGCCATCGACAATCAGCACGCGCACGGCTTTGCGGACCTCCAGCGCGACCTGCGCCTGGTTGTCGGTCGCCAGGTCGTCGGCGGGCAGCTCCGCCGTCAGCACCGCGGGCCCGGCCACCTTGGGCATGACCTCCATCTCGATGGTCCTGCTCTCAGCCGGTGCGATCCGGTCGATCTGCTCGATGGGCAGCGAGAACTCCTTGACCTCGTCGCCCCCGCCGATCTTCGCGGTGAGCTTCACGTCGACCCCCTCAGCCACCTTGCCGCCGTTGTTGCGGATGGTCACCCGCACGCGGATGGGCATGGTCACTACCGCCAGGCGATTGAGCATCTCGATCTTTTCAACCGTCAGGTTGCCCTTGCTCTCCCTGCCGTAATCCAGCACGACCACGTCGATGTCGTTTCGCGCCAGCTCGGTAAACTTCTCTTTGATCTTGGCGATGTTCTCCCTGCCGGTCACGTCCGTCTTGCGGAAGTCCGAGAGCAGGTAGACCCGCTTGTTGGCTGAATCCGACTCGCGGCAGATGCGCAGAGCCTTTTCCATCGCCCGGGGCAGGTCCGCCCGTCGAGGCCGAATCCGAAACGTCTTGACATTGTCCGAGAGGGCTTCGGGGTCGGCGTTGAACTGCGGGGCGAACAGCAGGTCGTTGGGGTCGGTCGAGCGGACGATGGCGACTTTGTCGGTCTTGGGAACGCCCATGATCTGCTCGGAGAGGTCCTGGCGGGCCTGCTCGAACACCTCGGCCGTCCCGGCCTTCTGGCCCATCGAGTAGCTGTCGTCCAGCACGTACACGACGGTCTGGCTGCCTTCGCCGGTCGGCAGAATGTTCGTCATCCCGCAACCGGTGAACCGGGCAATGGTAAATCCGAGGATCATCACCGCCAGCGTGCGGATCAGCAGGAGGATCAGCTCCTCGATGCGAAGACGACGACGGTTCTTGCGGATCGAGTCCAGCAGGAACTGCATCGCCGCCCAATCGCGGATGCGGAACCGCCTGCGATTGAGCAGGTGGATGATGATCGGGGCCGAGGCGGCTGCGAGACCGCCCCAGAACAACGCTGGATGTATGAATGGCATGTTCGTCCTCGTGCTCCCGTCACGCGACGGGAGAAGTCAACGTCGGAGTTTCTCGTGTTCGACGGGCGGGCTCAGCGCTTCGAGCCGGCCTTGCGGGCGGCCGCCGACCGGGCGGCGAGGAAACTCAGCAACGCCGCGTCCATGTAGTCGGCCGTCGAAATCAGCTTGTAATCGATCCGCCCGGCGACGCACTTGCGCTTCACCTCGGTCAGGAACTCGTTGAGCGATTCCATGTACCCCTTGCGCAGGGCACGCGGCTCGATGAGCAACTGGCCCATCTCCTCGAGGCCTTTGAACATCGTGTTGCCCTGGAAGGGGAAGGTCAGCTCGTCCTCGTCCATCACGTGCAGGACCATCACCTCGTGTCCATAGTGCAGGAAGTGCTGCAACCCGCGGATGAGACTGTCGATGTCCGTGAGCAGATCGCTGACCAGGCAGACCAGCCCGCGACGCGGAATCTTCTCGGCCACCTCGTGACAGACGTCTTCCAGCGACGTCTTGGCCTTCAGTTCGCCCTTGTCCAGGGCGTGCACGAACGTCTTGATCTGGTTGGGGTTCGCCGAGGGAGAGACGTACGTCCGCAGCGATTCGTCGAACACGCCCACGCCGACGGCGTCCTGCTGCTGAAGCAGCAGAAACGCCATCGAAGCGGCGGCAGCGGCGGCATACTGGTACTTCGTCATGCCCTCGGCCTTGCCGTTCTCCCCGCCGTAGTGCATCGACTCCGACGCGTCGACCAGGAACGTCGCCTTGAGGTTCGTCTCTTCCTCGTACTGCTTGATGTAGTAGCGATCGGTCTTGCCCAGCACCTTCCAGTCGAGGTGCTTGAGATCGTCGCCGGCGACGTACTCGCGGTGTGCGGCGAATTCCACCGAGAACCCGTGGAACGGGCTGCGGTGCATGCCCGAGATGAACCCCTCCACCACCAGCCTCGCCTGGAGATCCAGGCGGGTGATCTTCGAGAGGACCTTCGGGTCCAGGTACTTCTGCAGTGTTTCGGTTGTCTCTGCCATGCGCTGGTCCTGGGCGGGTTGAATCGCCGAACGGACGCGGGGCGCCGGGAACATTCCCCCGGCGCCTCACGTCCGGACGGGGATGGTTGCGTCTATTCGGAGACGGCCTTGGCGGTTCGACTGTCGGACTCGATCTCGCTCTTGGAGGCAGGGATGATCTCCACGAGCTTGTCGATGATTTTGTCCGGCGTGTAGCCTTCGGCGTCGGCGTTGAAGTTCGTCACGATGCGGTGGCGAAGCACGGGCTTGGCGACGGCCTGGATGTCCTCGGTGGACACGTGGTATCGACCATGCAGCACCGAACGGACCTTGCCGCCCAGGATGAGATACTGGCAGGCACGCGGGCCGGCACCCCAGGAGATGTACTCCCGGACGATTTCCGGAACGTCGCCGTCCAGAACGCGGGTGGCGCGGACGAGCTTCATCGAGTACTCGATCACATGGTCGGCCACCGGCACGCGCCGGATAATGCCCTGGAGCTGCTTGATGGTCTCGCCGTCCAGCACGCGCGACAGCTTCGTGTCCTGCATCGCCGTGGTCATCCGGATAACGTCGAACTCTTCGTTCCACGAGGGATAGTCCACGAAGATCTTGAACATGAAGCGGTCCTGCTGCGCCTCGGGCAGCGGGTACGTGCCTTCCTGCTCGATCGGGTTCTGGGTCGCCAGCACGAAGAAGGGGTCTTCCATCGGCATGCGGGCACCGCCCACCGAAACCTGCCGCTCCTGCATCGCCTCCAGCAGCGCTGCCTGCGTCTTGGGAGGCGTACGGTTGATCTCGTCGGCGAGGATGATGTTCGAGAAGATCGGACCCTTCAGGAAGTTCAGCTCACGCGCCCCGGTGGTCTTGTTCTCCTGGATGACCTCCGTTCCGGTGATGTCCGAGGGCATCAGGTCGGGGGTGAACTGAATCCGGTTGAACCCCAGGTCCAGACACTCCGCCAGCGACGAGACCATCAGGGTCTTCGCCAGGCCCGGTACACCTTCCAGAATCGCGTGCCCACGGGCGAAGATGCACATGAGCAACTCCTCCAGAACCGCCTCCTGGCCGATGATGGCCTTGCCCATCTCGTCGCGAATGTTCTTGTACGCCTCGGTCAGCTGCTCGGCTGCCTTGATGTCCTCACCGCCAAAGTTCTGTTCAGTCACGTCCGTCTCCTTCTGCCTTCTCGAAGTGTGTGTCGGTTGTCGAACTGGGTTCGGGCGTCCCGTCGATGGGGGCCCGTGTTGTCTGAAACGCTATCGCTGCACTACCGGCAGGTAGCCGTAGGGCAGCTGCAGAATCATGCTGGCGATGGCCGTCCCGTAGGTCGTGCCGATGTTGTCGCCGTTCCAGCTGCCGTCCGGGGCCTGCATTCCCCGCAGTTTCTTGGCCATCGCGGGGTAGTAATTCTGCCAGTCCTTCCCGCCCCGCATGTACATCGCCTGAGACATGTACATGTGGGTGTAGAAGTAGTATCCGCTGTACCGCCCGCCCTGCGAGACGCTGACGTTCTGCTTGACGTAGCGAACGAGCTTCTCGACCATTTCCGCTTCCGGACCCGACCCGCCGGTCTGGCGGTCGTACAGGCCGGCCGAGTAGAAACACGCCACGGCCGCGGCGGAAATCGCCGGTCGCGACGAGCCCCGGCTGCGGGCGGAGTAACAGATTCCCCCGTCCTTGTTCTGGCAGAGCTTGAGGTATTTGACCGAGTCTTCAATCACCTTGCGGGAGACCTTGATCCCCGCGTTGCGGCACGCCCGCAACGCCTGCAGCTGCGTCACCGTCACGCTGCCTTCGTCGCTGTTGCTCGACGGGGTGTAATACCACCCGCCCTTGGGCGACTGGGAGTCCTCGATGATCTTGACGGCCTTGTCCAGCGCCTTCTTGAGACGCTTGCCGTTGTCCGGGTCGCGCTCCGTTCCGTAGCACATCGCCAGGAACAGCAGCGAGAACCCGTGGCCGTACATGGACCGCCCGGAGTTCGACCCGGAGATCACCCCCTGCGAGTCGCTCTCGGCGACGCGAAGCACGTAGCTCATCGCCCGGCGGACCTCCTTGGAGTAAGGCCCGGAATGGGCCGTCGAACCGCCGGACATCAACCCCATCGCCGACAGCGACGTCATGACGGCAGGGTACGTACCCCAACCGCCCTGGTTCAGCCAGCTTCCGTCCCGTCGCTGGGTCTTGGAGAGATAATTCAACCCCCGATCGATCGCCTTGACCGTCGCCCGGTCCATGAGCTTGGGAAGCACGCGACTGGGAGCCTCCGCCGAGGCAGACGAAGGCAAACCCGCCACCACCGCCGCGACGGACAGAACAACGCACAACGAATGTCTGAACATGGCCTTATGCCCGTTCCTGGATGCTGAGTATGTCATGAGTCTGGTGTGCTCCTTCCTGCAGTGAACCGCGCCGCCAAGACAGCCAGGGCGCGTATTACGGCGTCCGCAAACCACTTGGACTACACGTTCGCTGGAAAGTTCCCGTTGTTTCCAGTTATCGCTGAACGATGGGCAGATAACCGTACGGAAGCTGCAGAATCACCGTCGCGATGGCCGTGCCGTACGTGGTGCCGATCCCGTCGCCCTCCCAACTGCCATCCGGGGCCTGCATGGACCGCAACTTGCTCGCGAGGGCGGGGAAATACCGCGCCCAATCGCGCCCGCCGCGGGTGTACATCGCCTGGGCCATGTACAGTTGCGTATAGAAGTAGTATCCGCTGTAACCGCCGCCCATTTCAGGAGTCACGTGGCGTTTGCAGTACTGGACAAGCTTGTCGACCATGCGGGACTCTCCGCTTCGCCCGCCTGAGACGCGGTCGTAGAGACCTGCCGAGTAGAAGCACGTGATGGCAGCCGCTGAAATTGCCGGCTGCGACGAGCCCCGACTGGACGCGCAGTACGAGATGCCCCCGTCGCCGTTCTGGCAGAATTTCAGATACCGCACCGACCGGTCGATCACTTCCCGGGGCACGCGGATGCCCGCATTCCGGCAAGCGCGCAGCGCCTGCAACTGCGTGACCGTCACGCTGCCCTCATCGCCGCTGGACGGGCTGTAGTACCACCCGCCGCCCGGACTGACTCCCCTGGGTTTGGACTGGGCGATTCCCGTCATCTTTACCGCCTTGTCGAGCACCTTCTTGAGACGCTTCTCGGTCTCTTCGTCGGCCTCGCAGCCATAGCAGGTCGCCAGGAACAACATCGAAAACCCGTGGGAGTACATCAACTGACCGCTGGTCCCGCAGAGGTATCCGTTGGAGTTGTTCTCGCCGATGCGGATGATGTATCGCATCGCCCGTCGGACGTTTTTGGCATACGGACCGGACTGGGGCGTGGACCCGCCGGCCATCAGTCCCAGCCCCGAGAGGCTGGTCATGACCTCCGGGTGCGAGCCATACCCGCCCTGGTTCAGCCAACTCCCGTCGCGACGTTGAGTCTTGGAGAGATAGTTCAACCCCCGGTCGATCGCCTTGATGGTCGCCCGGTCCATCCGTTTCGGAAGCACTCTGCTCGGGGCGTCCGCGTGTCCCCTGCCGACGATCCCCAGCCCAGCCAACCCCATCGCCACTGCCATCAGCCATCCACATCCCGATCGATCCGTCTGGCCCATGTTCTGCCCCTTTCACTCGGCGCGATACACGCCCAGCCCTGTTGGCATGTCAATGCAAAGATACTCACCCGAAACGCACGCGCGTCCGGCATGCTGCCCTTTGGGGGCGGCGTTGGTCTCGTCGTTGAAGGTAATCGTCTGGCGTGTGTCCCCGGTTTCACCGCTGAGCAGCCAGACGTTGCACTCGCCGGCTGAGTGCGTCTCGTGGGAGGCGATTACAACGTGATCCCGCGTCAGCGTGAAGGTGGGCACGAACGAGTTCATCCCACCGGGCGACCTGAGGACACTCTGCCAGACCGGCCTGGTGCGCCCGGGCTGGGTGAGGTCGAATTTCTGCACCGCCAGACCATTAACCCTGGGCCACCACCCGCTGCCGAAATAGGACGTCGCCTGCGACGCCTGACCGCCCAGAACCAGCAGCGACGCCTTGGCGAATCGGACCTCGACCGCCCCCAGGTTGTGCTCTTTGATCCTGCCGGTCTCCAGCGTCGCCAACAGATGGCCGTTGACCAGCGAAAACAGCTCCACTCCGCCTTCCTGGTTACCGGTGCCGACGGCAACCCGCCCGAGATCCGCCCCCAGCAATGCCCGCCCCGCAGACGCCCTGCCGCTTCGAACCCACAGCGGCGAATAAGGCTGACCGATGTCGTACGCGCTGAGATCGCCGTCGGCCAACACCACCAGCATCCCGCTGGGCGAGACGAGGTACTCCAGGTACTTCTCGGCCCGC
The DNA here is from genome assembly GCA_046541875.1 of Phycisphaerae bacterium. Taxonomy (GTDB): domain Bacteria; phylum Planctomycetota; class Phycisphaerae; order SM23-33; family SM23-33; genus CAZFPT01. Next base: position 13,791 of record JBKHCL010000032.1, read on the forward strand.
CATCGGCCCATCAGTCGGCCATCCGAAATGCGAATGCAGGCGAGGCGTTTCTTCTCGTCGTGCCGAAGGAACACCACCCCGTTGTGCGCTACGACGGGGCGGTCGGGCTTGCCGTCGCCTCCGATGAGTTCGACTTCCCACTCCTTCGCGCCCGAGTTGATGTCCATCGAGACAACCTTGCCGCGTTGCCCCGCCAAGATCAGTTTGCCCGCGTCGGCCGTCATTCCAACGAGATCCCAGACCCCCAGCTCCTTGTGCGTCTTCGGGACCCAGGCGCGTTTCGCGGTGTCCACCGAAAAACCACAAACGTGGCTGTCGGTCGCCAGGGCGATGACCTTGTCGCCCGATCCCCGCGCCACCATCACCCCGGCAGGGCTCTGCGAACGGTAATACTGGCGCGAATAGAGTTCCTGGTCGATCTCGACCAGTCCCATCCACGTAATGGCGTCCTCGGCAGTCTCGGCCGAGCAGTCCACCGCGATCAGACGATTATCGCGCAATGCCAGCGGCTGGCCGTTCAGCTTCGCCGTCTTGCCGTCCGGGCCGCACAACAGTGCGATGACATCACCGCCCAGCATGACCTGGCGGCGGAAAATCCCCTTGGCCGGCAGTGCCGACCGTTCGTCCTGGTCGCCGTTCTTTTCCAGCACGTCCAGGGCGTCGATGCTCTTGAGAACCTCGCGGACCGTGCCCTTGACGTCTGCAAACCGGATCTTCGCGTCCAGGTCGGGCTTGTGCAGCGTCTGGACGGTTACGTCGACCGCGCGGGGCTGGTTCCGCTTGTGGAAGACCACCGCCTGGGCGACGATCGCACGGTTTCGCTCTGCCCCCTCGGTGCGGTTGATCAGGTCCGAGAGGAAATCGCTCGCCTGCCCCAGCCGGGCCGGCGCCTGGTTCGGGTCGATCGACGCGCGGCGATAGCTGGCCTCGGCAGCCGCGTAAATCGCCTCGCCGGCGTGCTTGCTGTTGGGCCAGCGCTGGGAAATCGCGTACAGCGCGTTGGGGTCGCCTTGGGTCTTCGCCTCGCTGAGCGCCTCAGCCGCCTGCTTGTCGAACTCGCTGTAAATGTCCCTGCCGTGCTTCTTGATGAGCCGCCGGATATACCGATTGGCAAGGGTCCGGGCCTCGGCCGTCGGTGTGCCGGCGTCGAACCGCACGCCCCCTTGCGCCTTGTCGCCGATCTTGAGATCCACGATTCTCTGATCGCCGTACTCAGCCGCCAATTCCTGGGCCGCCCTCAACGCCTTGGTCGGTTGGTCCTCCAGGGCGTAGGCGATGCGGAGCTTCATATGGGCCTTGTCGCTGGTGCTGCGAGCGTACTTCAGCGCCTCGCGGAAACAGGTCACCATCTTCTCGCGGTCCTTGTGGGCCTGGTTTCCACGGGCGACGTACGCCCGATAGAGGTCATTGCGCAGCTGTGCCAACAACGCCGAGTCGTCGTGCTTCTCCGCCTCGGCCCGGGTGAGCTGCAAATCGTCCAAAGCCTCGTCCAGCCGACCCGAACCCATCGCCAGCAGCGCCCGGCGGTACAGCAGGTCCAGCCGTTTCTCGACGCTGTCGGCCTGTTTGGCGCGGAGGGTGAGCGTCCGGCGTCCCTGGTCGTAGTCGGTGTAGACGCTCACGCCGCTGGAGTTGGCCGCCACGAGAACGCCGTCGGCCGCCACGAGGTTACCCAGCACGCCCTCGTCTACCACCCGGACGGAGGAGGAGATCTGGTAGGTCTCCAGGTCCAGCCGAACCAGCCGACCGATGCCGCTGGCGAACACCGCCTCGGGCGTTACCGCCGGTCGGCCGTGAATGTCCCGCACGTCGCGGGCATCGAACAACTCGCGTCCGTCCAGCACGTTGAGCACCCGCAGGCGATTCCCGCTGAGCAGGACTCGGCTGGAGTCCAACGCCGAGAGGTTCAACTGCCCCTCGGGATTCTTCTGCCAGATCGGCCGACCGTCCTGGGCGTTCAGCGCCATGACATGTCGGCCGTCGGCGGGCATGCAGATGATCCGCCCGCGCGTGGCGATGATCGGATTGGCGGGCTTGGCGATCGGGTTGCTGTCGAACGCCTGGGGCTGGGTCGATCCGTTGTTGGCCTCGCTGTCGTACTGGTACGCCCAGACCGACTGGCCCGTCTGGGCGTCCAGGGCGATGACGGCCCCGGCGTTGGTCAGCACGAAGACCTTTCCGTCGACCACGGCCGGCGGCGTTCCCAGCGAGAGGTAGTAGTTCAGATCGTATCCGCTGCGACCCTGCAGAGGGGGCATCTGGCAGATGGTGCGTTCCCAGTGCAGCTTGCCGGTCTGTGCCTCGAAACACAGCAGCTTGTACTCCTGGATGTAACTGGCCAACACATACAGCTTGCCATCCTCATAAGTCGGGGCCGAGATGAACTTGCACGCGTTGACCACGTCGTTCTCGCCCTCTTCATCGCCCGCCAGCCACACTTCCTTGCCTTCCTGGGAAAGGCTCAGGGCGATCAAGGCCGAGGTGTCGGCCTCGTTTTTGCCCTGCGGTTGACCGAAATGACTCCGGCGGGTGCGGGGAGGGCGGAAATCGAACACGCCGAAGACCATCCCCCCGCCGACGGTCAGGGCATGTCGACGAATATCCCTCACCCGCAGCTTGCCCGGCGAACCGTACGACGACGAGTCCCGCTGCTGTTTCACGTCAAACGTCCGCCACCCGCGGTCGCCCATCTCATCGCCCGCTGTCCCGGTGCGCAGATCGCGCGCGATGATCGCTTCGTCCGTCTGATAGATCACCAACCCGTCCTTGACCACCGGATGAATCACCGACGGAACCACCCAGCGCTTGCGATCGCCGCTCTTGGCGTCGATGTAGTTCACGCCGCCTTCGGTCTTGAGCTTGCCTCCGCTCAACCCCCGAGTCAGGGCATTGGCCTGGGCGACGAAATCTCCGCTGCGCCCGGCGTCCGGCGGCGAAACCCACGACGGTACGAGCACCACGTCCACCGGACTCATCAACGCGATTCCGTCCGAATGGGCGCCCAACCCGCGCCACTCGTCGGGCGCGGAGGTCGGCTGGGTCATCGTCAAATTGGGCGAACGCGAGCGGATCTCCTGGACGAACGCAACCAGCAGCCGCTTCTGACCGCCCCACTCGGCCTTGGCGTCGGGATACTTCTTCTTGAGCTCAGCCGCCGCCTGCGCCGAGGCGGACTTCTCGCCGGCCAAATGGTTGGCGATGGCAATTTTCGCCAGCAGCACGTCGCGACGGTACGACTCGTCGCCGAACTCCATTACCCGCCGCCACGCAAACGCCGCCTGCGAGAATCGCCCGCGATCGAAATACATCGTCGCGAGGTACTCCAGTGCCTTGGCTCCCAGCGACGTGTTGACGTACTGGGTCACCAACTGTTGCATGGGCGCCAGACGCCCGGTCTCCTGGGCCTCGTTGAACAACTGACGCGCCTGAGGATCGTATAGCGACCGGTACAGCCGCAACCCCTTGGGATCCATCCCGGCGATGATCTCATTCGCGCGAACACGCAACGAAATATACTGCCCCTTGTGCTTTGTGGTGACGTATCCGCCCTTGCGACGGGTCACCAACGCCTGGAGCAGATCAATCGCCTCGTCGTAGTCCTCCTTCTCAGCCAGTTCGCGCGCTTTTTCCAGGTAGCCGGCCAATTCCTCGTCGGCCTCCACGAGAACCGTGCTGGGAAGGGGCGTCGACCCCCTGCGCTGGGCGCCGGCCAAGCCGGCGAAAAGAAGAATGCACAGCGTTGCCACCACCCAATATACCCCGCGGGGTTGGGGGGACACGTCCATCGGCGTCGTCATCTCTGCCATTCGGATCTCAGCCTCGTCGGCTGCCTCCGTGAAAGGTTCAAACGGTCGGCCGCCCCGTATCGGCAGCGCGCACAATCAGCCGCCCCGGGGCAGCCGCAATCAGTATACGTCGCGCCGCACGCCCCAACAACCGGGCGGATCAGGCCCTTAGTCGCCTCAAGCCCCGGAGGGTTCCCGCCTTTTCGGCCGCTCAGCATGCAGGACGACCGCGAGACGTCGACCTTCGGAAAAAAATGCGAAACACCCCGCTTTCGTTGGCGGGCGAAAAGGGGCAATCGTACTGTACCCATAAGCCGCATGGAGCGGCTGACATTCTCTGACGGGCGGCCGACGTGCCGCCCGCCGGACCTGTTTGACGCGGATGATGGACGTCCCGGCGCGACTTGGCCCCAACACCAGGCCCAGCGCGAACAGACGCCTGCCACCCGCACTGACCCGACCGCTGCGGGACGATCCGTCGACCCGCGCCGCCCTTTGCCTTCCGAGGCGAACGGAGCCACCCATGAAGACCGACTGGCACGCAAACCTGGTCCTCAGCACGCCTCAGCATGTGGCGCTGCTCGGGATTTCTTCGTGCGCCCAGCCGGTGTTTTCCGTCGTCGGCGCCGCCCTTGGACCCGACGACGCGGACTTCATCCTCCAGCTCGCCTCCTCCCTGATCCCGACCACAACCCCGTCGGCCAACCGTCCGACGAAACGCCGCACCCGCTCGGCCGCTGCGCCCACTCCCTGCGCAACGTCGGCGGGCGAATTCGTTCGGCCACAGTCCTTCCGGGCGTGCCTCGCAACCACGCCCACCCCGCCCACACGGGGATTGGCCTGAAACGCCCGACACCCGCCGACAAACACACGCATGCTCGGCGACCTTCCTCGACCGGACGCCGCAACTCAGGATGGGTTGCGGCGTCTTTTTGCGCCCACTCCCGCGCGGCCTCAGCCATGACGCCTCAGCCACTGCAAAATGCCGAACGAAACTCGGGAACGTTCTCGGCGGCGAGGCTTGTCATCCAGCCTTAACCATGACGCCTCAGCCACTGCAAAAAGACCCAGAGCTTGTAGGCGCGGGAGCCTTTCACTCGGCCGGCGTACTCGGCCAGACGGGGGTTGAGCCAGTCGGCTGCGAGATCGGGTTTTTCGACGCGGAGGTCGGCAATCAGGCGCAGCAGGTCGTCCGTGTCGAACCAGTGTTTCACCGGCGCGGAGAAGCCCTTTTTCTTGCGCGTGCGGATGCTCTCGGGCACGCGGTCGGCCAGGGCGGTTTTCAGCAGTCCCTTCAGTTGGCCTGCCGGATTGCGCACGCGTTGTGGCAGCGACGTGCAGAACTCCACCAGCTCGTGGTTCAGCAGCGGGACGCGCAGCTCCAGCGAAAAATGCATGCTCGTGCGATCGGCGCGGGTGAGGTTCAGGTCCGGCAGGAAGGTCATCAGGTCCACGCGCTGCATGCGGGCCAGCGGGGGCAGCTCGTCTCGCCAGTGCTCGCGGAAGTAAGCAGCATTGTCGCGAGTCGCCATCGTCTCGGCCAGTTGCGGGGCGAAGATGGCTGCCTTGTCGACGGCCGAGACCGCGCCCATCAGGTCGGCGTAGAGTTCGACGTCTTCCATCGCCGCCTGCCGCCACTTGCGCTTGGGGCGACCCAGGAGAAACTCCACCGCCTGCCGCGTGGCTTGACCCAGCCCCGTACCCCAGAAGGACGCCCCCCTCAGCCGCTGCCACGAGCGGTACCAACTGTAGCCGCCAAAGGTCTCGTCGCCGCCCTCGCCGCAGAGGCAGACGGTGGTTTCGCGTCGGGCCAGTTTCGCCAGGAACGTCATGGGGATCGTGCTGGAGGCGGCGAAGGGCTCGTCGAAGAGGTCCAGGATCGTCCGATCGAACTGGTGGGCCATCTCTCGCGTGACGGTCAGTTCGGTGTGTTCGGTCCCGAACCTCTCAGCCGCCTGGCGGGCGAAGGGCAGCTCGGTGTGCTCGGCCACGTCGAAGCCGATCGAGAACGTCCGCAGCGTGGACCCGCCGATGCGTCGCTGGTCGGCGTCGGGTCGATGGTACGCTTCCGACGCCCTGCCGGTGACGATGGACGAATCCAGCCCGCCCGAGAGATACGAGCCCACCGGCACGTCGGCTACCAGGCAGGCGTCCACGGCGCGGTCGATGTGCTCGCGAAGCTGTCCGGCGGCGTGCTCGACGTCCAGGTCCTCCTGCTCCCAGCGAGGCTGCCAGTATCGCACGGGCGTGGCGGGCTCTTTGCCGCCCGGAACGAACCGCAGGAAACAGCCCGGCGGGAGCTTGCGGATCGCGCGGTAAATCGTCGCGGGGGTCGGCACGTAGCCATAGGTGAAGTAGTCCCACGCCGCCTCGCCCGACAGCTCGCTCGACACCCGCCCGCCGGCGAGCACCGCGCGGATCTCGCTGCCGAAGCTCAACGCGCCCTCGGCATCGATCGCGTAACACAACGGCTTGATGCCCAGCCGATCGCGCACCAGGAACGTCTCACCGCTGCGCGTGTCGTGGATCGCCATCGCGAACATCCCCTCGAGCCGATCGACGCACCCGATGCCCCACCGCCGATAGGCCCGCAGGATCACCTCGGTGTCCGTGTCGCTGGTGAACCTCTCGCCGGCCGAGAGCAACTCCTCGCGGAGCCGGCGGAAGTTGTACACCTCGCCGTTGTAGACGATCCACACCTCGCCGGCCAGGTCGCTCATGGGCTGATGCCCGCGCGGCGACAGGTCCAGAATGCTCAGCCGACGATGCCCCAGCCCGACCCGACCGTCGGGGGAGATCCACACGCCCGCGTCATCCGGGCCTCGATGGCTGAGCGTGTCGCGCATAGCGAGCACCACGTCCCGTTCGACGTCGGATCGGCCGCTCACGATGCCCGCGATTCCGCACATGCCCGCGATTCTATCGGCCTGCTGGTCCGGGGCAAGGCGAGAGTCTATAATCCCGGCCGTGAGCCACGACGAACCCGACCAATCCGCACCGGCCGTCAGCGTGATCCTGCCGGCGTTCAACGCCGCGAACACCATCGCCTCGGCCATCCAATCGGTCCGCGAGCAGACGTTCGGCGACTGGGAGCTGATCGTCGTGGACGACGGCAGCTCCGACGAAACGTGGACAATCGTCTCGGACCTCACCGCCGAACGGGAGAACGAACGGGCGATCCGCCTGGAACAGAACCAGGGCCTAGCCGCCGCCCGCAACACCGCCATCGCCGCCGCCCGGGGCGAGTGGATCGCCCTGCTCGACGCCGACGACACCTGGACACCCGAGAAGCTCGACCGCTGCATGACGTTCCTCGACGAACACCCCCACCTCCGCGTGGTGTACACGCCGATGGCCCCGGTGCGGGAAGACGGCACGGCGATGGCCGGGCATTCCAAGCCCTGCCACGCCGGCTGGCTGGGCGAGAAGCTCTTCCTGAGCATCTTCGTGCACGACCCTGCCGCCGTGTTCCACCGCGAGGTCATCGAGGAAGTCGGCGGCTTCGACGAATCGCTGCGCGTCTCGATCGGGCACGAGTTCTGGCTGCGGGTGAGCACGACGTTCGAGTTCGGGCTCATCAACGAGCCGCTTGCCCTGCGAGGCTGGTCGGAAACGTCGCTGACCCGCTCGAAACGCGCCCGGTCCAACCGGTACAAAGTCCGCGTGCTGGAGCGGTTCTACTTCGAACGCGGCGGGAAGGATGTTGTCCCTCGCGAGAAAGCGATGAAACGCCTCGCGAAGGTCAACTACCACGCGGGCAAGGCGCTGCTGGCCGAGGGCAAGCGGGCCGCCGCCCTGCCATACCTGCGCAAGGCGCTGCGATACCGCCCGACCTACCTGCGCGTGTGGGGTTATCTCATCCGGGCGAAACTGGGAGCGTGGCTGCTCGGCGGCGGCGAACCGGCTGAGCCGCTGAACGTTCCGTAGGTGTCTCAAAACGGCAGGGGCGAGCGCCGCGGGGATGCCTTCAGTTTCAGCGTGCGTCGCAGGCCGTCGACGTCGAGCGACACCCACGCCCATCCGCCAGGCCGAAATACGCGGATCGGGCGAAGCGGGCCCAGGGCGTCCACGAGCGTCGAGAGCTTCACCACGATCGCCCCTTCCACGTCGGCGGGTCTGGCCACGCGATGGATCGGTCCGGCGATGAGCAGGTCGACCGATCCTCCGCGGAGATCCAACACCGCCCAGCCGTCACCGAGAGCATGGCGGTAGGTCACCGCGACGGCAAGGGCAGCCGGGGCCCGGTCGACGCCGGCCTGGGTCCGCAGGAGTACCGTCCCGCCGGCCGAGATTGCGCCCAGTCGCCGCATGGACATCAGGCAGTACGCCCGCCACGCCGAGGGATGGTCGGCCGGGAGGGGTTCATAGAGAACGCCGTCCACGTGGTCACGCGAGACGATCAGCCTGGCGGGCAGATCCCAGCCCGGTTGGCCGATCGCGGTGGGGTCCGCCGGCCAGATTCGCCACGCAACGAGGCTGTTGGGGTCGCCGGGCGCGGGTCCGTGCAGCCTCGCCCAGACCCACCGTCCCCGGGTCGAGGCGAGCATCTCGCCCAGAGCGTCCTCCACCGCCTGGCTGCGGAATGTCTCGCGGTCTGGCATGGCCGACCCGGCGGGGGTGGACACCGTCAACCAGCTTCCCGCCTGGAGGCGTCCCACCCGGCGGTGCATCGCGCGAACGCCCAGGAGCACCGCCAGCGTCACCAGGCAGGTCATGCCCGTTCCCAGAACCGCCCAGGCGATCTGTTGAGGAGGATCTTCGCTCCGGCGGATGTACAGCAGGACAGCCCCCACGACGGTTGAGAGAGCGACGCCCAGGGCGATCAGCGCCCCCCACGGGGAGGCCGCCAGCAGCAGGTATCCCACCGCCCCGCAGGCCAACCCTCCGCCCGCCAGCGAGAGGAACATCCGCGGCCTGCCTCCCGAAGCACCGAACACCCGCCGCACGCGCGAAAGGATGGTAGCCGACATCGCCGCCAGGGGCACCTGCCCCGAGGCAGCCAGCAGCCAAAGCACCCAGCCTCCACCGGTCGCGCCGACGCCCGCGCCCACCAGCGAAACCTGCAGCAGCAACCCGCACACCACGCCGATGACGCAACCGGCTGTCCGGGATCGGCTTGGCGGACGGGATCGCCCGTCCCGCCGGTGCCCCAGCCAACACAGCATCGCCAGCGAGACAGCCAACCACAGCAGCCCGCCGGACAACGACGCCCCCAGAGCGTCCGCCAGCACGCGCCACTGCATCGCCAACCCCAGTGCGCCCAGTGCGAAGGTCAGGACCACCGCCAGCCGTTGCCACGCTGTGGGAATTTCCAACGGGCGCGACGCGGTCTGCAGGGGTCCCGGCGGCACGGGGCGAAACACCAGAGCAACCCCGCATGCGATCACGCCGACGGCGGCTATCAAGCTGACGCCCAGCAGATTAAGCCCCCCCCAGACCGCCACTGCCGTCACTGCCGAAGCCAACGCCGCCCCCGCCAGCAGATCGCGCAACTCGTGCTGGAAGGCCTGTTGGCCGCGATGACGGCGGGTAATGACCAGCGTCAGAAGCAGGACGGCCAACCCCAGCGCCCCCGGCAGCATCGCCACGAACATCAGCACGAACTTCACGGCGACCCAGCCCCACGGGGAGGGCAGGTAGTGGGCGAGAAACCAAGCGGCTACGTGCCCGGCCTGGTACACCAGCAGGGACGAGCCCACGCACCCGACCAGGGCAACACCCGCCCCCACCACGGGCAGACGCGAGCGGGCACGGCGTTCGTCGCTGTCGTCGAGGGCGCCGGCTTCCTCGAAACCCACGTCGGGCAGGCTCGCCCGACCCCTGCACGCCAGAACCCACTGCACCGCGCGGGCGAGCTTGCCGGGCAGCCTCGCTGCGACCGCCACGCCCAATCCCAGGGCGGCTGCCGTCAATACGGTGGTCACCGGCGAGGGGTCCAGCGCTGCCGAGGAGAGCACGACCAGGCAGATCAGCCACACCAGCAGCGACGCCAGCAAGGCCGGCAGGATCCAGTGGTCGGTTGCTTTGGCGCTCATACGGCGGTTCCGTTGGGGTTGAGGTCAGGGACTCTCGGGCAGCACACTCGCGCCGGCTGCGGGCAGATGGACGGTTCGCCCGTCGTCGCAGCGGAGCAGCAGTCCGTCGGCAGGCTGAACGTCCAGAACGCGTCCGACGTGGATTTCTCCGCTCGAGGCGATCGCCACGCGTTGGTTCAGCATGCCCGATCGCGACAGCCAGGCGTCATGGAGTTTGTCTCGTCCATCGGCGGCGATCGTCGCCAGCCAATCGTCCAGCCGACGGAGAATCGCCCGCGCCAGCGCGATCCGATCCACCGGCCCGGCGGCTGTCTCGCCCAGGTGGGTCGCCGGTCGGTCGACGGCATGCGGTGGCGGTGAGGCTGAGACGTTCACACCGATCCCGACGATCGCCCCGGGCGGGGTATTGTGGAGTTCCACCAGCACGCCGGCGATCTTGGCGCCCGCGATTTCCACGTCGTTGGGCCACTTGAGCGTGCAGCCGACGTCGACGACGGTATCGGCGGCTTCGGCGACGCTCACCCCGCCGGCCAGCGTCAGCGCGTCGTGGGGAGGCAGCGGCGATTTGCGTCCGTCGAGCACCACGCTCATCAGGAGGTTCGCTCCGGGGGGGCTCAGCCAGCGTCGTCCCAGTCGGCCCCGGCCTTGGCGCTGCGACTCGGCCGTCACGACCAGCCCGTCGCAGCCGCCTTGGCGCAGGGAGGCGGCGGCTACGTCGTTGGTGGAGTCCACCTCGTCGAAGCAGATCGCACAGCGCCCGATCCGCTGAACATTCAGATTGCGTTCCAGAAGGAAGGCGTCCAGCCGGACCGGGAGCACCAGGCGAAGCTGACCGGCCGGTCCGGACTCGATCATGTGTCCGCGGGCGCGCAGTTCGTCCAGCGCAGCCTGCAGCCTTGCCCCGTCGGGCGGGGCGTGAGGGATGCCCAAGGGGTCCACGAAATCACCCGCCGAGTCGTACAGCCCGGCGAGGATGGCGTCGGCGGGGCTCATCCGATCCGCACGTCCAGGCCGATATCGACGGCCACCGCAGAATGCGTCACCGCCCCGACGGAAATGCGGTCGACTCCGGTGGCGGCGACGTCCGCGACGGTCGAGAGCGTGATCCCGCCGGAGGCTTCCAGTTCGATGGCGTCGGCCTTGCCCGCCCGGGCGCGCATCTCCACCGCCCGTCGAAGCTGGGAGGGGTTCATGTTGTCCAGCAGGATCATTTCGACATCGAGCGTCAGGGCGGTTTCCAGCTGATCGAGCGTGTCGACCTCGATCTGCACGAACTGCAGGTCCGGGTGTTTCTCGCGCAGGGTGGCGATGGTCTCGGGCAGTGCGACGATGGGGTCGGGGTGGCCGGCGGCGGCGAGGATCGCCAGGTGATTGTCCTTGATGAGGATTGCGTCGTAGAGACCGCGGCGGTGGTTCGTTCCGCCCCCGGCGCGGACGGCGTATTTTTCCAGCTCGCGCCAGCCCGGGGTGGTCTTGCGCGTATCGCAGATTTTGGCGGGGGTTCCGTGAGCTTTGGCGACGTACCGGGCGGTGAGCGTCGCCACCCCGCAAAGCCGCTGGAGGAAGTTCAGCGCCACGCGTTCTGCCGACAGCATGGACCGCGCGGGCCCGCGCCACTCGGCCAGCAGCGCACCGGGCTGGACATTCGCTCCGTCGTCGGCGTGAATCTCGGTGGTCAGCTCGCCGTCGTACGCCTGGGCGATCTCCGCCAGCAGCGGCATACCCGCCGTCGTCATCGGCTCGCGAGCGACAAACCGCCCTGCCGCCTGCACGCCGGGCGGCAGAATGGTGCTGGTGACGTCCCCGGGGCCAAGGTCTTCCTGGCGAGCCAGCGCGAGAAGCGACTGGAGATCGCCGTGAACCGCCGGTGGGATGGGAATGGCCATGACTGCTCCGTTTCCGTCAATAAATGTCGTCTGTCTCAACCGACCGCGTAGGGGTTGTCCTGCGGAGTTTTCGGTTCGATCGCCACCGGTGCGGGGGCCTTCTTGCGGACCTTTTTCATCAGCTTGGCGAAGGGCTTGTTGTCCATGACGGCCGGCTCGATGGCAATCATTTCTTCGAGCACTTCGCGCGCTTCAGCCCATTGCTTGCGGGCCACCAGGGCATCGGCCAGCGTGCCGCGGGCATCCAGCGCCTCGGGGGCGAGTTGGCATGCGTAGCGGAGCTGCTCGATCCCCTCGTCGCGGCGTTTGGTTCCCAGGTACAGCTCGCCCAACGCCATTCGCGCCTCGGCGTCGTTGGGGTCTTCATGGAGAATACCCACGAAGTACTCCTCGGCCACGCGGGGCATGGAGCGTTTCCGGGCGGCGTGGCCTGCGGTCAGGTTCGCCATGCGTGCAAGCCCCGCCTGGCGTGTCTGGTCGATGGCGGTGTCGGCTTCGGCGAACGCGCCGAGGCGCAGCAGATGGTAAATGTTGCCCGCGATCTCCTCGGTGTCTCCCTCGCCGAGGGCTTTGCCGAACTCCTGGAGGGTCTCGGCGATCTGCGTGGGAACCTTGCTGGGTTTGATCTTATAGAACTGTTTGCACGATGCGCAGTAGAGCATCGCCCGGAACCGAGCGAGCGGGATCAGCGGCATGAAGTAGAGCGTGAACCACGCCCGGGCGGTGTAGCTGCTGAGGATGGTATCTTTGTTGCATTGCGGGCACTGCATTTCCTCTTTGATCACATTCTGTTTGCCCAGGTGCGTCTCACCCCAGATGATAATCATGACGCGTCCTCCACGATGTGCCTGGCCAAGTCGCACCACGTCCCCACGCGGGACGGGTCATTCTGGAAGGTATGGGTGTCCTTGAGGATCATCTCAAGATTGCAGCCATGCTCGGATGCGATGGATACGGTCTGGCGGATGGTCTTCTCGACGGCGACCCAGTCGACGTGCTCACAGCAGACCTCGGCCGGGTTGGGCTTCCAGGAGTAGACATAGTCCCCCTTCAGCTTGTCGGCCACCAGCGCACGATCGCACCAGGGCGAGACGGACACCCGCCGCAATCGCGGAATCGCCTCAATCAGCAGGTCCAGCTTGTGATGGATCGCCTCGCAGCAACCATAGCACGCCAAGCCGAAACGGTTGATCAGCGGTTTCTGGTACGGCAGGACGAACTCGGCGAACTGCTCCGGCCCGATCTCGCTGAACTCCTGAGACTCGGCCAGGGCCCACATGTCCTTGCAGCGGACGGTGCCCCGGAAGTCCTCCGCCGGCAGCTCGTCGGTGCAGCCGATTCCGCCCGACCCCACGTAGCTGTCCGCCTGCCAGTTGGCCCAGAGCATTCCCTCCGCCTCCCAGAAGTCCAGCCGATGCATCCAGGCATCGCGGAGGAAGCCCATCAGCTCGTGCAGCAGCGAAGGGTTGTCGTAGACGTCCATCATCACCTGCATCAACCCGCGCAGGTAGATCAGATCCTGGGTAAGCCCGAGCGACCAGAACCGCCGGATGTGCGAGTGCACCCTGATATCATCTCCGAGCAGGTCCTGGATTTCGTCGACCCGCTCAGCGGTGGCGTCGTGGTCCACGCTGAGCTCGGGCAGGCGAAGCTTCTTGAGGTCCTCGGGAGACTTGATCGGCGGATCCCAGTGAGCCGAGCCCTTCTTCGCGGTGCGTTCCTGGGCAACCTTCACCCCCAGGCCGGTGTCCATGTACACCCCGTGAATCGCAAGGCGATTGGAGATGGGCACGTCGTCGCGGATGTGCTCATGACGGAAGATCCGTTGGCGGAGCTGGTTTTCCAGCGACCGAGCCTTTTTGCTCTCACACTCCAAAGCCGTGGGGGGGACAAGCTCGTCCCAACTGCCTTCGGGCGAAGCCATCACCATCGGACGGAGGGAGTCCAGCTCGTTGTGCCTGCGCCAGAGGTCGGCCCGTTCCTTCTGAACGGGCAGTGCGGCGATCTCGGCGACTCGATCAGTCAGGCGGCGGAGGATGTCACGGTCGGCCTGTGAAATCAATCGACGTCTCCTTTTCGCGAATGGTGCCTGCATTATACCGACTGACCGACAGATGCAACGACAAACGCCGCCCTCCCCGGGGCGAACACAAATTGGCCCGTCGGTCTTGCATGCCTTCGCCGGCGGTCGTATAACGAACCTCGCCGATGCGCGGCGCGACGGGAGCGTGCGCAGCGGTAAGCCCGGGGACTCCGGTACCCTATCATTTGCAACGGAAGGAATCGTGCCATGAAGGTGATTGCACAGACCACGGCCTTGCAGGAAGCGTTGGCGCTGGCGGGGAGCATCATCGCCTCCCGCACGCCCAAGCCCGTCCTGCAGTGCGTGAAGCTCTCAGCCGCCGACGGCGTGCTGACGCTGCTGGCGACGGACCTCGAAGTCGGTTGCCGCTACCAGATCTCCGCGGTGCAGATCGAGGAAGAGGGCGAGGTCCTCGTCCCGGTCGACCGGTTCCAGGGCATCGTGCGGGAGAGCGGGTCCGACAGCCTCACCATCGAGTCCGAGAAGCAGGCGGTGGTCATCCGCGGCGCCGGTTCGCGGTTCAAGGTGTACGGCTACGACCCGGGCGAGTATCCCCAGGTCGCCGAGTTCGAGGAAGAGGGCGATTTCGAGATTCCCGCTGCCGCCCTGAGCGAGATGATCGGAAAGACGCTGTTCGCCACCGCCAAGGCGCACAGCCACTACGCCATCTCCGGCGTCCTGTGGGAGGCCTCGGGCAAAAAGCTCCAGTTGGTCGCCACAGACGGACATCGTCTCGCCCAGGCGAAGGGCACGCTCGCCAAGGCGGCCGAGAGCGACGTTACGGCGATTGTCCCGGGCAAGCTGATGGGCATGATCCAGCGCGTAACCACCGACGGAGAGGCCCCGCTGCACGTGAAGCTCCAGGAGAACCAGGTCCTCGTGCGGACGCCGCGCGTGGTGCTGGTCAGCTCGCTGGTGCAGGGCAATTTCCCGAAATACAACGACGTGATCCCCACCGAGAGCACGCGAAAGGCGAGCATCAAAACCGGCGAGTTCGAGCACCGCGTTCGCCAGGCTGCCCTGCTGACCAACGAAGAGTCCCGCGGGGTGAAGTTCAGTTGGGCTGCCGACCAATTGACCCTCTCCAGCCGAGCGCCCGAAGCCGGCGAAGCCGAGGTCTCCTGCCCCGCCAGCCTGGACGGCGAGCCGGTGGACATCGCCTTCAACCCGCAGTTCCTGCTGGACGCACTGAAAGTGATCGACGTCGACGAGGTCAGCTTCGAGATGACCGAAGCCTCCAAGCCCGCCGTGGTCAAAGCCGGCGCGGACTTCCTCTACGTCCTCATGCCGATGGAAGTCAACTGAGCCAACCAGGCCGGCAGCAAACGAAACGAAGATTCCGCCCCCGGCCAACGTCTGATTGACCGGGGGCGCTTTCATTTGAGGGGCACACGTCACGCTCCGTACGAACCGAAGGGCTGAAAAGGAGAGACACCATGAACCGCTGCGCCACTCGCTGCATGCTGATCGGACTCGCACTGACCCTCCCGGCCGTCACGGCGATGGCCGAAAACGCCGACGCCAACTCGCTCTTGGGCAAGCCGACGAAGCTCCTCGACCAGAGAGTCGGAGGCGAGGACTTCCGACCCCCCGGGGGCCGTGGAGGGGGGATGCAAATCTCGCCGGATGGGCGATGGTTGATCTACTGGAAGCCGACCCAGCCTTTGCCCGAGATTGAGGGAGACGGGCGCGAGGTGTTCATGCGGAGAATGCAGGCCCGGATGAACCAACCGGGCAAGATCGTGCTGCACGACCTGAAAACGGGCAAGGCAGTAAACCTGCTCGGCAAGGACAAGTTGGTCACCCGTAAACAGGCAATAGCCCTGGATATTGCCGAGTGGATCTCCCCCTCCGCAAGCCACGCGCTGATCACTGTTTTTAATTTCAAAGGCAGCACCCCCGACAGGCCTGTGGGAGATCCGAATGGAACCGACCTCTATCTCGTCCGAATCGGGAAGAAGCCCGAATCCCGAAAAATCAAGATCGGTGAGAAGTTGGCCATCGGTGTCTGCCTGGCGGGGGCGAAGCAGGCGTTGCTGGCGGCGACAAATGAGATCGAGGGCGGCTCGGTGCTGCCGACCCTGAAGCTGATTAGCCTGGAGGAAGGCGGCTCGGGCGATAAGACGTACGAGCAGAGAGGCCTGCCGACGGCTGCCCACGGGAGCAAAGCCATTGTCGCAGTCTTCCATCCTCGGCGCCCGAAATCGAACGATGGCGGGCCCACGGATTTCGATGATGACACGCAGTGGCACCCGGCCCAACTGCATCTCGTCGACGCCGAGACCGGCAAGACCGTCCAACGGCCGAACATTCACCCCAAACACGGCGACCGTCCGACTGCGTTTTTTCTCGGCAAGAGCGACCGGATCGCCTACGGGGACACGGACGTGGTTCAGGAACCCGAAAGCGAACCGGGCACCGGCATGACACAGAAGCCAGCCGTCCGCGTGTGGGACATGAAGAAGAAGACGATCGTGCGGGAGTTCCGCGAACGCACGCTGATCGGCCCGGGGCCGACGGAATCCACGCTCGTCATCGCCCAACGCGATAGCCACTTTGATCCGGAGACGCACCGGATGATCCGGAAACACAAGTCCTATCTCGCCGACATCAAGACCGGCAAGACCTGGCCGATAACCGACAAGACCATCCTGCCGCTTGCCGCCCGGGGCGGGAAGTTGGTGTACTCGACCCAGAAGGACGGCAAGAACATTACCTGCGTCGCGGATATCAAGCTGCCCGCCGAGCTGCAGAATCGCCTGAAGAACAACGGAAAGTGATCGGCGCCGGCCCTGCCGGATGGCTGTCTCGCCAACCAGGCCGGTCGATGACAGCCTACCGGCGCCGGTCGCGGCGATAGGCCCCGGGCGTCTGTCCGGTGAACTCGCGGAATGCCTTGGTGAAGTGCGACTGGCTGCAGAATCCGCAGTCCAGGGCGACCTGCGAAAGCGGCGCGTCGGAGCGCATCAGCGCGTCGCACGACTGGTGCAGCCGAACGCGGCGGATATACTCGCCCGGTGTTTGCCCGAGATGATCGCGGAACCGGTCCGAGAGCAGCCGACGCGTCACACCCAGTTCGTCGGCGATTTCCTCCACCTGCAGGCCAGAGGTGGCGTGATCCTGGATAAGGCGCATCGCCCGGCGGACGATCGGGTCGCCGACGGCCACCGTGTCGGAGGACTCCCGTCGGACGACCCGTCCGGGCTCCAGCAGGACGGGATCGGCCGGCGCAGTACGGCCGGCCATCATGTCGTCCAGGACGCTCCCGACCCGGAAGCCGACACTCTCCCAAGGCATGGCGACGCTGCTGACGGTGGGGCTGTGGAACTCGCAGGTCGTGCGGATGTTGTCCACCCCGATCACCGCGATCTCGCCGGGGACGTGGATTCCCGCCATCGCGGAGAGCTCGCAGACGTCCACGGCAATCGGGTCCCGGCAGGCGAACACGCCCAGCGGTTTGGGAAGCTCCCGCAGCAGCTCGGCCGTCCGGGCGATGCTGGCATCCCAGTGGTCCAGGTCGCGGTCGATGACGTCCACCCCGGCCGACGGTAACGCCGACAACGCCGCCTCAAAACCGCGCCGGCGGGCGTCGCTGTACCCATGCCCGGCGATACCGCAGAACAGAAACCGCTCAAAACCCGCTTCGATCAGGTGCTCGGCGGCAAGTCGGCCGACAGCTTCGTTATCGATTCCCACATACGGGATGGCCGGGCAGTCCACCACCCCCGAGGTGTTCACTGCCGGAATATCCAGAGACCCGATCAGCTCAGCCGATTCGCGATCGGAAATGGCTGCCAGGATGCAATCGACCGGCTCGGTGAGTTGCTCGGGCAGCTCGTCGAGTTCATTTGCCCGCCGCCACCGCCATCGCCGGTTGCCCAGGTACCGGCGAACGCCGGACTGAATCTCCAGCCCCAGCTCGGAGTGCAGGCGAAACAGAACGATGGTCTTCTCATGGGTCGGCAGCAGAGACGGCATGGGCGACCTCCCTTCGATGCTATTGTATGTCATATTCAGGAAGTCGCAAGCCCGAATCCATGAGCAAA
>JBKHCL010000001.1:0-69791 GCA_046541875.1 Phycisphaerae bacterium
GATGGTGTGTGTTGGTTTGCTGGCGGGGACGGCTGGGGCGGATGGAAAGGCGAGCGATATGGACCTGCTGAGGCAACGGCTGGCGGCTGAGCAGTTGAGGGAGCGGCGAACGTCCGACGACGTCGTGCGCGAGCTGGTCAAGAGCCAACAGGACGACGGGACGTGGAAGGATATCAACTACCAGCACAAGCAGCGCACCGGCTGGGAGCCCCACGGCCACAGCGGGCGATTGCTCAAGCTTGCCCGGGCGTGGGCCGACGAAGACAGCAAGCTTCACGACGAACAGGCCGTCCTGGCGGCGTTGCGGAGCGGCGTGGCGGCGTGGTTGCGGATCGATCCGAAATCGCCGAATTGGTGGCATAACCAGATCGGCGTGCCGACGCATTTCGCGGGCGTCGGGCTGCTGGCGGGCGATAACCTGCCGGCGAACCAGCGGGATGGACTCATGAAGATCCTCGCCCGTTCGCGAGCCTGCCGTCAACGCACGGGACAGAACCTCGTGTGGGTCTCGCGCGTCACGCTGGTGGAGGGCGTTCTGACGGGCAACGGGAAACTCGTCGGCAAGGCCATCGGAGACATCCTCGGAACCGTCAAGGTCACCGAGAAGGAGGGCATCCAGGCCGACGCGAGCTTCCATCAGCACGGCGAGCAGCTCTACTCCGGCGGATACGGCCGAGGGTTCGTGGCAGACGTCACCAGCCTCATGCGGCTGGCGCGGGGCACGGAGTTCGCCGCCGACGAGAAGCAACAGCAACTGATGGTGCGCCTGGTGCTGGACGGCCATCAGTGGATGATCTACCGGAATCATTTCGACCCGGCCGCCCGTGGGCGTGAGATTTCCCGGCGCGGCAACGACGTCGGTTGTGGTGCGACGAGGACCGCCTGCCGGAACCTGCTGACGCTCAAACCCGAGCGGGCCGATGAGCTGGAGAATGTCCTCCAGCGGCTGAATACGTGGTGGATTCCGCCGCGCGAGGGCGAAAAGGGCCGGGCACTGAAGGGAAGCCGACACTTCTGGGAGAGCGATTTCACGGTGCACCGCGGCGAGGGGTTCTACTTGTCGGTGAAGGGTCATTCCACGCGGACGCTGGCGACCGAGAGCGGAAACGGTGAGGCGGTCAAGAACTGGTACGTCGGGTGCGGGACGATGACGATTCTCAACAAGCGACAGTCTCACGCGCGCATCTGGCCGGTGCTGAACTGGCGACAACTGCCCGGAACGACCATCGAACAGTCCGACGAAAAGCTCCCCGAGCCGACCTGGACCGGCGGCACGCGCGGCAAACACGATTTCACCGGTGGCGTCAGCGACGGCGCGGCCGGCGTGGCGACGTATACGCACGACCGCGATGGCGTCAAGGCCCACAAAGCGTGGTTCTTCTTCAGCGACATGGCTGTGTGTCTGGGTGCGGGAATCCGGTGCGACGGCAACGCCCCGGTTGTGACAACCATCGACCAGGCCTACCGTCACGGCGATCCATCCTACGGAACCGCCAAGGTCACCGAGACCCTGGAAGAACCGTGCACGATCCCCGACGACACGAGATGGGTGATGAACGGGGATATCGGGTACCTGCTGCTGGAAGAAGGTTCGCTGACGCTGGACGTAAGCACCAGGAGCGGGAAGTGGCAGGAGATCAACCGCTCAGCCCCGGCGTCATGGAAGGAGTCGGGCGAGGTGATGACACTGACGATCGATCATGGCCGAAAGCCTCGCGACGCGGCGTACGCCTATGCCGTGCTACCATCGACCGACCCGCGCCGGATGATCGCGACGGCCGAAAAGGCCGGCGGCGACGGGATACGCGTGGTCGCGAACACGTCCGACCAGCACGCGGTGCACAGCGGGGGCGAGATCGGTATCGTGTTTCGCAAGGCCGGCTCGGTGGAGATACTTCGCAAGTTCACCATGTCGGCGGATGAGCCCTGCCTGGTGCTGCTGCGAGCGACCGGTAACGATCGGATGCTGCTGTCCGTCGCCGACCCGACGCAGAAGCTGGAGCAGATCACGGTGACACTCAGCGGGTCATTCGACGGGTCGGGTGCCCGATGCGATTCGGCCAAGGACATGACGGCCGTCGTGTTCGACCTGCCCGACGGGCCGCGCGCCGGCAGCACGGTGAGCAAGGAGCTGACACGCTCGAAGTAGCAGCCGGTTTGCCGGCCGCGATCACCCGAGTTTTTTGAGGATCTGGTCGATCGCCTCATACTCGCGGGACATCTCCGAGAGTTGTTCGCGGTGCTGCTGGACGACTTCGTCGGGAGCTTCGACATCATTTCACAGCGGTAGCTATGTTCTGTACGAGCAGGCTTGGCCCGTGCCATTGCCAAGCCACCAGATTGCCATTTGGCCCGGCGGCCAAACAACTCCATGGTTTCCCGTTTGAGGGAAGGTCCAAGGGGGCGGACCATGCGGCGCCGTTCCACACAAGGACCCGTTCGTCCACCAATGCGGCGAGTTTCCCTCCTGGCATGGGTTTGATCACGGGTGGGGAAGGGTAGTACTCATGGTTGCCGTTTACAGACGGCTCGGGACCATCGGCGGTGGCTGACGCTGGCCAATGGTAGCGCCAGTGTCCCATCGATCCCCACGACCATGCGTGGATATGACCCCAGCCATCCATTGTGGCGAATCCGTCGGCCTTCGATCCCGGTGAGGTGAGCTTGGTAAGTGAACCCCATCGACCCTCACGCAGCAGTTGATAGGCAATGTGCTCTGGTCGGTGTTCCATCCATGTGAACGCACTGACGGTACCTGAAACGAGTATCATATTGTCCGGACCCGCGCTCAGTGCCAACTGACGAACGTAAAAGCGTCCTCGGCCCGTCGTGGCTTGCGGAGTGCTCCACCGCTTTCCGTCAAAGGTGACATGATGGATTTTGTTCGCAGACGCCCCCTCGACCATGGGAAAACCGATTCCGTAGGACTCTTTCGGCACGAGTCTGCGGGCGTATACGAGGTGAACTACTCCATCAGTATCAGTGACGGCAGCCAAGCTTGAGACGAAGTCGCATGCCTGCAGACGGTCGATGCTCACTGGGGTAGACCAACGCTTTTCCTTCCGGTGGATGGCGGCGACGAATTCGCCTGTATGGTCGTCGTAACCGGCAACGATTAAGAGGGGCCGACCCTTCGTGTCGAGCAGGAGGGTCATTGCCTCGATGTAACTCCATTTTCCGCCGCCGATCGCTGCTGGCTTGCTCCATCCGTCCCTGCCGCGGACCATATATGAGATCGTCCCTGGAGACCAGCCCCTGAAGAATACCCAGAGACGAGATTGACTGTCGTAGACCATGCATGAGCTGTCGTCCCCCACTGGCGGCGGAACACGAAGAACCTTGCTCCCCTCGAGTGACAGGCGTATCCGCGGCGGGTCGGCCGGCGCGGTCGGCGATGGCAAGCCGTTCTTTTCCCGGCAACCGACACCCGCAGCGATAAGAAGGACCAGGAATGAACCGATCATGAGGGGGTCGCTCTGAAAACGCATCGGTACTCCCATGGATTGCCTTGTGTCGCGCAACGCCTGATATAAGCATACTTCCTATGTTGGCGTCTGTCACATGTGAGGCGGAAGCATGGCACGACAGCTGCCGGCGGCCTCAAATTCACCCGAGTTTCTTGAGGATCTGGTCGATCGCCTCATACTCGCGGGACATCTCCGAGAGTTGTTCGCGGTGCTGCTGGACGACTTCGTCGGGCGCTTCGGAGATGAAATGCTGGTTCTCCAGCAGCTCGGAAAACTGTTCGATGCGTTCCTGGAGCATCGCCAGCCGACGGCGGAGCAACTCGATGCGTTCTTCCATGCTGCTGGGCGGCGGGGCGGTGCACTGGTCGATGACCGCGTCCGAGCAGTACAGGGGAATGTCATGGGCGGACGCGATGGCGACGGCGTCGGACGGGCGGGAGTCGACTTCCACCATGCGGCCGCCCTGGCGCAGAAAGATCGTGGCGATGAACGTACCACCGGGCCCGTACTCGTCCTGGCGAAGGTCGCTGACCACGACGCGCTCGATGCGCGCATCGAGGGCGTCGAGGATATTGTCGATCAGGTCGTGAGTCATCGGGCGGGGCGTTTCGATGCCCTTCAGCCGGCGGTCGATGGCGACGGCTTCGTGAATACCGATGACGATGGGAAACTGGCGTTGCTCGCCTTCTTTCTCGCGGAGGAAAATCACCTGCTGTTCACCCAGCTCAGTGATCACCACGCGCGAGAGCTCCACGGGAATCTCCATGGGCGCACCTCCAGCCGTTCGAGTGACGTTCCAACGCATTGTAGGAAGCCCGGGAAGCAAAGGCAACGAGAGAGCGAATTGGTGCGGTTTGCGGCGATTCATCGGATTCGCTTGCCCGGTGGCGCGTCCTGTGGTAACGTGCGGCGATTTTACCGGGTATCCGTGTGCGCCCGCGACGGACGGAACCGCCGCGTGGGCGCAACCCAGAGCACAAGAAAGGCGACTATGCCGCGCAGGGACGATCTGAAAACCATTCTCATCGTGGGCTCCGGGCCCATCGTCATCGGACAGGGCTGCGAGTTCGATTACTCCGGCACCCAGGCGTGCAAGGCGCTGCGGGAAGAGGGGTACCGCATCGTGCTGATCAACTCCAACCCAGCCACCATCATGACCGACCCGCAGTTCGCCGACCGGACCTACATCGAGCCGATCACGGCCGACGCGGTGACCAAGATCATCGAGGCCGAACGCCCCGACGCCTTGCTGCCGACCCTCGGCGGGCAGACAGGTCTCAACACGGCCGTCGAGCTGTGGGACCGCGGCGTGCTGGAGAAATACAACGTCGAAATGATCGGCGCCACGCGCGAGGTCATCCACCGCGCCGAGGATCGCACCGAGTTCAAGAACGTCTGCCTGGACATCGGTCTGGACGTGCCGGCCAGCGGAATCGCCCATTCGATGGACGAGGCCCGCGAGATTCTCGAAACCGTCTCGCTGCCTTGCTGCATCCGACCGGCCTACACGCTGGGGGGCACCGGCGGGGGGTTCGCCTTCAACAAGGAGGAGTTCGAGACCATCGCCGCCCGCGGGCTGGACTACTCGCCGATCTCCGAGATTCTCATCGAGGAGAGCGTGCTGGGCTGGAAGGAATACGAGCTGGAGGTGATGCGCGACAAGGCCGACAATGTCGTGATTGTCTGCAGCATCGAGAATTTCGACCCCATGGGGGTGCATACCGGCGACTCGATTACCGTCGCGCCCGCCCAGACGCTGACCGACAAGGAATACCAGCTCATGCGTGACGCGTCGGTGCGCATCATCCGCGCCATCGGCGTGGAAACCGGCGGGTCCAACATTCAGTTCGCGGTGAATCCCGAAGACGGGCGAATGATCGTCGTGGAGATGAATCCGCGCGTCTCGCGAAGCTCTGCCCTGGCGTCCAAGGCCACCGGGTTCCCCATCGCCAAAATCGCCGCCAAGCTGGCGGTGGGCTATACGCTGGACGAGATCTCCAACGATATCACCCGAGAGACGCCCGCCAGCTTCGAGCCGACCATCGATTACGTCGTCACCAAGATCCCGCGATGGACGTTCGAGAAGTTCCCGGACGTCGATGAGACCCTCACCACCCAGATGAAGAGCGTCGGTGAGGGCATGAGCATCGGGCGGACGTTCAAGGAAAGCCTCCAGAAGGGCATCCGCTCGATGGAGGTCAAACGCTACGGACTCGGGCTGGACGGCAACGACAAATGGCTGGCCGACCTGCGTGCCCAGCGCACCGACGACGACACGCTCGGGGCGGAGGTCGAATGGCCCATCGAGAAGGGCAAACTCCGCCGCAAGCTGGCGGTTCCGTGTCAGGGTCGGCTGTTCTATATCCGCTACGCGATGAAGATGGGATGGACCGTCGAGGACGTCTTCGACCTGACGAAGATCGATCCGTGGTTCCTCACGCACGTCAAGGACCTCGTCGCCTTCGAGGAAGCGCTGCTCAGCGTGCTGTCCGTCGACGAGGTCGCCGAGCCGCTCCTGCGGCAGGCCAAGCAGTGGGGCTACTCGGACATCCAACTGGCCCGGGCGTGGAACACCGACCCGTCGAAGGTGCGCATGCGGCGAAAGGAGCTCGGCGTCGAGCCGGTCTACAAGCTCGTGGACACCTGCGCCGCGGAGTTCGAGGCCTACACGCCGTACTACTACTCGACCTACGAGACCCCGATCGCGAAAATCGGTGAAGACGGCAGCACCCGGCCGTTCACGGACGACGAGGTGCGCGTCTCGGATAAAAAGAAGATCATCATCCTCGGCGGCGGACCCAATCGCATCGGCCAGGGCATCGAGTTCGACTACTGCTGCGTGCACGCCGTGTTCGCCGCCAAGGAACTCGGCTACGAGGCCGTCATGGTCAACTCGAACCCGGAGACCGTTTCGACCGACTATGACACCTCGGACATGCTGTTCTTCGAGCCGCTCACGCTCGAAGACGTCCTGAACATCTGCGAGAAGCTCAACGACGCCCCGCTGGGCACTCCGGGCAAGCTCCACGGCGTGGTGGTGCAGTTGGGCGGGCAGACGCCGCTGAACCTCGCACGCGGGCTGGAACAGGCCGGCGTCCCGGTGATCGGAACGAGTCCCGAGAGCATCGACCTCGCCGAAGACCGCAAACGCTTCGGCGAGATCCTCGAAGAGCTCAACCTGCAGTGCCCTCCCGGAGGGACGGCCTTCAGCGTGGACCAGGCCCGCCAGGTCGCCCAACGAATCGGATACCCGGTGCTGGTTCGCCCCAGCTACGTCCTCGGCGGGCGGGCGATGGAGATCGTCTCCGATCAGCAGCAGTTGGACGTGTATATGGCCAAGGCCGTCGACGCCAGCACCGTGGGGCGGAATCACCCCATCCTGGTCGACAAGTTCCTCGAAGGGGCCATCGAGGTGGACGTCGATTGTATCGCGGACTTCGGCCCGCGACCCGACCGATCGGCCGAGCTGAACCCGCGGGCGGTCGTCTGCGGCGTGATGGAGCACATCGAGCAGGCCGGCGTCCACTCCGGCGACAGCGCCTGTGCCTTGCCGCCCTATTCGCTCTCCGACGGCGTGATCGCCGAGATCCAGCGCCAGGCGCGTCTGTTGGCCGAACGGCTGACCGTCCGCGGGCTGATGAACATCCAGTTTGCCGTCAAGGACGGGAATGTCTTCATCATCGAGGTCAATCCCCGTGCCTCGCGGACCGTCCCGTTCGTCTCCAAAGCGACGGGGGTTTCCTGGGCGAACCTGGCCGCCAAAGTGATGGCCGGGATGAGCCTGGAAGAACTCGGCGTGACCGAGGCGCCGCGGCCGGCCCAGACGAGCGTGAAGGAGAGCGTCTTCCCCTTCACGAAGTTCCCGGGCGTGGATGTCATCCTCGGACCCGAGATGCGATCCACCGGAGAGGTGATGGGCGTGGACATGAGCTTCGCCCTGGCGTTCGGAAAATCGCAGATGGCTACCGGCATGTCGCTGCCCACCGAGGGGGTGGTTTTCATCTCCGTCAACGATGCCGACAAGGCCGACGTCGTCCCGCTGGGGCAGCGCCTCGCGGCGATGGGGTTCAGCATTTACGCCACCGGCGGAACGCATCGACTGATGGCCGAAGCCGGCGTCCGCTGCACGCGCCTCCCGAAGCTGGCGGAGGGTCGTCCGAACATCGGCGATATGATTACCAACGACGAGGTGGACTTCCTGATCAACACGCCCACCCGTCGCGGACCCACCACCGATGAGGGCAGAATCCGCGCCCTGGCGACGCTGCACCAGATCCCGCTGATCACCACGCTCACCGGCGCCAAGGCTGCCGTCGACGCGATCGCCGCACTTCGGGCCGGGGCGAGCGACGAGCGACCGGCGCAGCTGGCGTGGGACGTTCGCCCGCTGCAGGAGTACTTCCCGCAGTACGTGCAGGAGGACGAGTAAGCCTGGCCTTACGCCTGTCTGCCGGCATGTGGGGCGCTGAGGTGTATAATGGTTCAGTCGATACAAATCATTCCCCGCAAAGGAGACGCCCAATGAAGCGCACAGCGCGATGGACGAAGTGGATGCCGGCGATGATGGTCGCGATCATGAGCATCTCGACGCTGACCGCCGGCGGTTGCGGGGGGATGCTCATCTCCCGCGAGCAGGAAATCGCCATGGGTCGCGAAGCGGCCCCGAAGTTCACCGAGGAATTCGGCGGCGAGCTCAAGGACGTCGCGCTGCAGGACTACGTGACCACCGTGGGCAAGACGGTGGCGGCCAAGTCCGACCGCGAGATGCCCTACACCTTCACCATTGTGCGATCCGACGTGCCCAACGCCTTCGCCCTTCCGGGCGGACCGATCTTCCTGACGGCCGGCCTGATGGCACGGATGGAGAACGAACGCGAGCTGGCGGCAGTGCTGGGGCACGAAGTGGCGCACATCGCCAATCGGCACAACGTCAAGCAGTTGGAAAAGCAGATGGGCGCGATGCTGTTGATCGAGGTGGCGAAAATCGCCGTCGGCGAGGAGAACGCCGGGGCCACCGAGCAGGTGGGCAAGCTCGTGACCAACATGGCCCTGCTGAAGTACTCACGTAAAGACGAGTACCAGGCCGATGCCGACGGGCTGGTCTACATGGAAAAAGCCAACTACAACCCGTGGGGCATGGTCGAACTGCTCCGCACGCTCAAGGAACTCTCGGGGAAAGGCAGCGACCTGACCGAAATGTTCCAGACCCACCCGCTGCCGGAAAACCGCATCGACAAGGCCGTCGCTGCCGTCAAGGACGAGTACGAATCGTACCAGCTCTCCTCGCCCGATCCCGACGCGCAGCGGTTCCAGCGCATGCGTCGTCGTCTGCTGAACCACATGAACTGGAAAGACCCGCGATAAGCTCCGCCAACGCTGTGGCCGTTACGGATTGCCCCAGGTGCTCTGCGTGCTATCGGCCGACGTGCCCCATCCCGTTCGGCTGCGCCGCGTGCGCTGGGGGGAGGTGGTCTCAGAGCGGCGGACGCTGCTGCTGCGGCGGGCCGGCCTGGACCGTTCGAGCAGGCGTTTGCGGATGATCTCCTCGCGGGCACTCTTCTGAGGCTCGCGCTGCCAGGGCGGAAGAACCTGGTCGGTTGACTTGGTGGAAGAGTCGGCCGGCGTGGTCGGTTTGGCCGGCTTGACGGGCTTGGTGGATGCACGTCGACGGGTGCGTCCCGGATTGATCCACCCGTTGTCAGGACGGCCGCCCTGGTCTTCGCGAGGAAAGAGGATGACCGTGGGAATCGCGATCATCTGGATCGTTCCGTGCGAGAAGGTTCCCCCACCCCCGGAGAGTGTCACATATCGCCCGCCGGGGGCGGCAACGCTGCGGAAGCCGATCACCGAACCGCTGAAGATGTTCGAGATCTGCGGGTCCAGCGCCAATCGCCCTTGCACGTGGGAATCGCCCCAGGTGTGCGACACGTCGATCTGCAGACCCTGGGCGATATTGAAATCGTCTGAGTTCAGCGGCGGGTTATCCACGCCAATCAGCGGGGTGTCCTGCGGGCGATCTTCACCGGTGGAGTCCTGCCTGTTCGCCGGTCGGCGGGCATCGGAAGCGTGGGAGCGGTCCTTCTGAGCCGATTCGCGTCGGGCGGGAGCTTCGTCAAGACGGGCCGGCTGATTCGCGCCGGCGTTGCGAGTGGATTCAACGCGGGCCGGGGCGTCGGGCTGGTCTGCGGTCTGCGGTTGGGTGATCTTGGCGGCCGCCTCGTGAAGGGCGGTGCGATACGCCTCGTCTTGGCCGAAAGTTGCGCGGATGACGTCGACCTTTCGCCGCAGCGCGAAGGCCTGGGGCGAGGTCCGACGATGCTCCTGGTACCACGCCACCAGCCGACCGGCCGATGCGGGGATCCCGTCGCGATCCTTGAGCGAGTCGCTATGGGCCCGGAGCGTCTCGATGGCGTCGGCGTACTGTTCCCGTTGCACCTGCGTAAGCAGGATGGCCGACCAGCCCACGGCGCTGTCGTCGTCCATGGTCACCAGCAAACGGGCGGCCGACTGGGCGCGGGCGGGCTTGCCCAGCGCGATGAGCCTCTCGACGAATGCCTCGCGGGCCGACAGGCTCGTTCGGTCCTGCCGCAGCGCCGCCCGATAGGCAGCCGACGCGTCGGACGGCGTTCGGGCCGACCGGATCGCGCGGATGCGGGCCGGCAGCGATTGGGCATCGGCTGTGCTCGCCGACACGGCCAGGACGGCTGACAGTATGATCGTCGTGATTGCCTGATGATGGATGCGCATGGGTCATCTCCCCGGCCGAGCGGCCTTGGAGCAATGTCTACACGTCATTATATACGACGTGCTCACCGGCTGGGTGGGTCCGCGAAAATGAAAAAACTGGGCCTACGGCTGCAGGAAAGGGTTGGAGGCCTTCTCGCGAGCGATGGTGGTTTCGTTCCCGTGGCCGGGAAGCACGCGCGTGTCGCCCGGCAGGGTCAGCAGGGCGGCACCGATGGAGGTGATGAGTTGTTCGGTGTCGGCCTGGGGCAGGTCGGTGCGTCCCACGCTGCCGGCAAAGAGGGCGTCGCCGGTGAGGACCACCGCATGCTCGGGGGCGTAGAAGCTCACGCCGCCCGGCGTATGGCCGGCGGTGTCCAACACGTTCCAGGACACCCCACCGGCCTCCAGCGTATCGCCGGGGTTCACCAGGCGGTCGGCGGGCGGGGCGGTCATCTCCCACCCGAACGGGCGGGACATGTTCAGAGACGGATCGGAGAGGAACTCCGCGTCCCCGGCCGGGCAGACGACCTCGACGGCGGGGAACGCCTCCTTGACGGCAGCGACGCCGCCGATGTGGTCCACGTGGCCGTGCGTGAGCAGTACGACGGCCGGCGCGATGCCCGCCTCGTGGATCCGCTCCAGCAGGGGTTCGGGCCCCAGGCCGGGGTCCACCACGGCGCAGGCGTCGGCGTTGCGAAGCAGGTAGCTGTTGGTCTGCGTCGGCCCGCAGGGGATGGCCTCGATGGTCAACGGCATGGGGCGGTTACTCCTCCAGGAACTCGTTGACGATCTCGATCACGTCGCAGGTGTCCTTGTCCGGCTCCAGCAGGCCCACGATTCGCCGCTCGCGGATGGCGTTCTGGGGCGAGTCGCTGGCGTGGGCGCCGTTTCGCATCAGGTCGCGTCCAAAGTCGCTGCGGACGGTTCCCGGCTCGGCTTTGGAGGGGTCGGTCGAGCCCAGCACGCGGCGGATCTTCTCGATCGCGTCGGGCCCTTCGTAGAGCATCGCCAGGCAGCGTGCCCGCGAGGCGGTGGGCTTCTCGCTGGGGGCGATGGTGTCCGGGTGTACGCCGGTCATGTACTCGATGATCTTGTTGAATTCGCTGATGGCGTTGCGTTCGGCGAGGTGTCGGCCCAGCACTTCCGCGTCGCCCTCGTTGAAGGGAAACTCGTAGGCGTCCTTGAGACGTTCGTAGGCGGGCTTGGTCACCAGGAACTGCAGCTTCTCGACAAAGATATCCTTGAGCGGCCCGTAGAACTCCTCGCCCTGGGCGACGGTCATGCTGAAGAGCTTCGTGCCCACGATCCGCAGGCCGGTATTGGAGAATGTGTCGATGATGTTCCCGGGTCGGCGGGAGCGCTTGTAGAAGTTGTCGGGCTTGAGCATCACCAGCGAGCACTCGGGGTCTTCGTCGTACTGGAGCGTGCCTTCCAACATGCCGCCATCGCTGAGAGCGTACCGGGCGAAAAGCTTCAGATGCCTGTCGATCACGTCGTTGTGCGGGCAGGTAATGACGGCCGGCTCGAAGTACTTGACCTTGCCGCCCTCGGTGATGTAGTCGCCGAACGTCCCGCGGATCGTGTCTCCGGCGATCTGTTCGGTGACCGGTCCGATGACGTCTTCTTTGAGGTGGCGGACGGCGTTTTCGCCCCGGAAGAGCATGAGCATGCAGCGCGGTGCGGCCCCGGCCTGCCGGCCACGACGGAGGTTGTTGTCGATGTACTGCGACCACGCATCGCGAATGGTCGGATCGTCCACCGTCGAGCAGATCAGGTCGCGGTAAGCGTCCACGAACTCATCGGAAAAGATATACATCCGACAGCCGACCAGCTCGAGCTCCGCATTGGCGATGAGTCGGCCGATGATCCCACCGGTTCGACTTTTGTAGAGGCTGTAGGGGGTAATCAGTGCGTAGGTCAGTTCGTCCACGGCGTCGGTCTCCGTTGCGGTCAATGGTGTTGGAAACGCGGACCATAGCACAGCGGCCGACCGGGGACAAGTCCGCTTCCAGCCCGGAGAGACAGGCGGAATTCGCCGGTGGGGGGTGAACTACGTAAAGGTTTTCAGGCCATGCTTCTTACGAATGTTCTGGGCGGCGGTGAGGGCGGTGGTGTCGCTCTTGAAGATCCGGATAAGATTGCTGGTCGATATGCCGATCGAGTCGCCGGCGTCGCCGGCGCGTCCCTCGGCTGCTTCGAGGCGATCGAGCAGTTGGGCCACTACCGCCCAGAAGCGGTGGTCCTTTCGCCCGACGTCGAGGCGGAGGGGGCCTTTGGGGCGGCGTTTGTCTGTATGGATGCACTCGCTCAGAGGCCGACCGGGTGGATCGGCCAGGTCCACCGGGGCGCGCAGCGAAGTGGCGATCTGCTTGCGAAGGCGTTTGAGGGCGAGGCGCTTGTTCTCGTGCTGCGAGCGGGACTGGTCGCCGGTGCTCATCAGCCCGCTGGGGGCATGTCGCAGGCGGACGGCGGAGGAGACCTTATTGCGGTGTTGTCCGCCGGGCCCGGAGGACTTGTAGGTGTCCACGGTGCACTGTTTGAGCAGGGCGTCGTCGCTCAGCGGGAGGAACTGGTGGTGCGTGGCGTCGGGTTGGGACGGTTCGCTCATAGGGGCTATCATACCATCGCGATAGCCTGTTTCACACCGGGCGGTCCGGCGAGAAGGGTGATCGGTTCGCCCGGTGAATCCAGACATTCGCTTCCTGCGGGCGATGGATGTAAGGTTCTGCCGGCAATTCCATTGCGCGGTTCCGGAGGTCGGCAAGTCGCCGGGCCGGCAGGTTTGGAGGTGGAGGTGGGGTTGTCGAGTTTTCGGGTGTCGGGTACAATGGGTTCATGCTCATCGGGCCCGGGAGGCCCGGTGCCATGCGTCCCGCGGGCCCGGCCCGGGGAGGCGTTGGAGGCCCGGTTGTACTTGCTCGAACGGATGGCATACCGATGAACGAATGGACCGACCCGCAGACCCGCGTTGATCGTGCCCACGACCTCTACAAAGAAGGTCGATGGACGGAGGCGGCCGACGAGTTGCGCGAGGCGATTCGCCTGAATCCGCACAATGCGTCCTGGCATTTCAATCTCGGTTTGACGCTCGAAGCGATGGGCGAGTATCCCGACGCGTGCAAGGCCTTCGAGGCGGCGCTCCAGTTGCAGCCTGAAGACGTCGAAACGCTCAACTGCCTGGGCGTGAATCTCACGCGAACCAGCGAATACGCCGAGGCGCTGGCGTGCTTCCGGAAGGTCGAGGCCATCGACCCCGCCTACGAGCCGAGCTACTGCAACCGCATCATTACGTATACCGAAATCGGCGAGCACGACGAGGCCGAGGTGATGTTCTACACGGCCCGGCTGTTCACCGAAGAATGCCCGCTGTGCTACTACAACATGGGCAACAGCTTCTACGTCCGGGAAGAGTACCAGCGGGCGGCCTATTGCTGGGAGCAGACGCTGCGCATCGATCCCGGGCACCCCGGTGCCCATGCGCGTCTGGCGGAGCTCGCCTGGCGAGACGGCGAGCTGGCCAAGGCGAAAAACCACTACCAGGCCGAGCTGCTGATCAACGCCACGGACGTCGGGGTCTTGGCGGACCTGGGCGAGCTGCTC
This sequence comes from Phycisphaerae bacterium, assembly GCA_046541875.1. Lineage (GTDB taxonomy): Bacteria > Planctomycetota > Phycisphaerae > SM23-33 > SM23-33 > CAZFPT01. The sequence goes on from JBKHCL010000001.1 coordinate 13,794, forward strand.
ATCGAGATGGATGACCTGGACGGGGCCGGGGAAATCCTCAAACGGGCGCGGGAACTCGACGCGGACCACGTGGATGTGGTCTACCAGCATGGCCGACTGCTGACCCGCCGCGAGCAGTACCACGACGCGCTGGATTGCTTCGGCCGCGTGTTGGAGATGGAGGACGACTACCGCGGGGCACACGCCGGAATGGCCCGGGCCCTGATTCGCCTGGAGCGGGTCAACGACGGGGCCAAGCACCTGGTGTACGAGCTGAAAACGTGCAAAGACGACGCCCGCATGTTGCACGAGGTGGGCGAGTTGTTGATCGAGGCGCACCTGACGCGCCACGCCCACAACGTGTTCGAGCGCCTGGTGAAGCTCAACCCCGACGACGCCTACGCCCGTCACAACCTGGCCGTCAGTTGCTTCATGCTCGAGAAGATCGACGACGGCATCGAGCAGTGCCGCGCCGCGATCCGCATCAAGCCCGATTACTCCCTGGCGATGTACAACCTTGCCCTGGCGTACCATAAGCGAGGCCAATCGGCCCGGGCGCGGCGGTACGCGTCCAAGGCCTTGGAGCTGAATCCCGACGACGAGCACGTTCAGAAGCTCGCGCGTCGGCTGGGTGGGGGCGAGGGCGTGCTGGGACGCATCGTCGCCCGCTTGACAGGGCGAGACGACGACGACAGGATAAGATCCTGACGCCACGCCCGGCACGCTGCCGGGCCCACCAGTTGAAGGGACCATCGCATGCCCGTTTTCGTTGTATCCGAACCGCTCAATGAATCCAGCGTGGAATTTCTGCGCGAGCAGGGCGAGGTCATCCGCACCACGCCCGAGGACGTCTTGGACGTTATCGACCAGGCCGACGCGCTGGTCGTTCGAACCTATACGCAGGTCAACGAAGAACTGCTGGAGAAGGCGGCGAATCTCAAAGTCGTCGGCCGGGCCGGGGTTGCCCTGGAGAATATCGACATCCCCGCCTGTCGGGCCCGGGGCGTGGAGGTGGTTCACACGCCGGCTGCCAATACGCTGGCCGTGGTCGATTACACAACCCGCATGATCATCGAACTCAATCGGCGGTTCCCCACGATGGATCCGCCGGTGAGCCCCGAGGAGTTCCACCGCTCACGGAAGTTCGTCTACGGGCGGTTCCTCTCGGGTGTGACGCTGGGCATCGTCGGAGCGGGCCGAATCGGCAGCAGGGTCGGACGGGCGGCCGTCGGGCTGGGGATGGAGGTCCTCTACAACGACATTCTGGAGATCGACCTGGACTACCCAGCCGAGGCGGTCGGCAAGGAGGAACTCTACGCCCGCAGCGATATCGTGACGATCCACGTGCCGCTGACGGATCTCACCGAGAAGTTCATCGACGCCGACGCCCTGCGGATGTTCAAGGCCGGTGCGCAGTTCATCAATTGCGCGCGCGGCCAATGCGTGAACTACAAGGACCTCGCCGAGGCGATGAAGGACGGGCAGATCGCCGCTGCCGCGATCGACTGTCACGATCCGGAACCCCCGCCGGCCGACTACCCGATGTGGGTGGTGGAGAACGCGATTCTCACTCCGCACATCGCCGCGCGCGTGCCGGACGCCGTGCAGCGCATGTGCGACGTGGTCCACGACGTGGCGAAAGTGCTCGCCGGTCAATCGCCCGACTATCCCGCCCCGAAGGAGTAGCTTCCCCGCTGCTGCACAAGGGGCAGGGAGTTGCTGTGCGCTGAGCGGCAGGGGGCGAGGGAATTTTCCGTGCGATTCTCGCGAAGAAATCGGCCGACCTGGACGTCAACAAGGGTGCGTGGGGGGAGACCGTTTGCTGTGCGGTGACGCACGCCCGTTGCCCAACGCGCATAAAAAGTCGCCAGCCGACCGACTGCTGCGCAGGGGGAGACGCAACAAGCCAGGACCGGCTGGCGAACTTCGTGATGACCACCGCCTGCGATATTGGCTGCGGGCAGCGGATAACTCTCTCTTGTAGACGAGGACCTCGTCTCCCCCATTAACAGGAGATAAATATCATATTCATTTCGTCCTGTCCAGTCTGATTATACGGTATTTCTTCTACTTGGGCAAAATGTCACCTGAACGTGAAGAAATGGCTTATGTCCATACAATGGCATTTGCCTGTGAAATCCGGGGTATTCACGGGGATTTTCGACGTAGGGTGAATGCCCTACAAGCCGGCCGCGGCACGCTGCTCTATGTGCATTTCTGGAAAGCGTTTCAGAACGGCGTCTGGGTCTGGAAAGGTCGCCGGCGGGCTATTTTGACTGGGGCATGAACCTGAAGGCAGGTTCTTTTCGTGATCGCCAAAATTCTTCCAGAATTTGTGAATCGTTTCGCGCCTGGCCACAGGCGGGGTGGTCGATGTGGGCGCGCTCTCGATGCCGATCCTTGCAAAGTTCCCGCGCCTTGGGGCATACTGATACTCGGCGCATCGGTTGCGACGAGGACCCCTGTGGCGTCGGATCCACCATTCTTTCCTCGTCGGCCGAGGCCCGGACTGGAGGCACGACGATGTCACGCATGTGCGCATTGGTGAGCGGTTTGGCTGTTGTGGCGATGTTGCTCTCGCCGCTGAGCGCCGCCGAAGACGACAGCCGCGTCCTGATCCTGCTGGCGAAGGGATACAACTCCGGGGAGTTCTGGCTGCCGTACCGCACGCTGCAGGCGGCCGGGTACACCGTGGACATCGCCGGACCGGCCAAGGGGACCATCGAAGCGGGTCGACGCAAGCGCGACCAGGACACCACCGCCAACCTCGCCCTGAAAGACGTCCAGCCGGGCAAGTACGTCGGATTGGTGATTCCCGGGGGGTACTCCCCGGGCAACCTCGAAAAGCACGCCGCCGCCCTCGACGTGGTTCGCGCCTTCGACCAGGCCGACAAACCCATCAGCGCCATCTGTCATGGTCCGCGTCTTCTCATGCGGGCCGGCGTGATGAAAACCCGCGTGGGCACCTGTCTGGTGAAGGTTAAGAACGAATTGGCCGACGACTGGAAGGCCGGCGGTTACGGCCGATACGTCGACCGGTCGGTGGTGGTCCACGAGAATTTCGTCACCAGTCGATATCCCGGTGACCTGACGCCATTCTGCCGGGCCACGCTCAAGAAACTTCACGCCGCCGGCGGACGCAAGCCGCTGACAGGTCGGCGCAACGCGGTCATCATCGCCTCCGGCTTTGACGGCCATCGCAAGTGGGTCTTCCGCGAGACGCTCAAATCGATGAACATCGACGCCGAGGTGATCTCCCCGGGCGACGTCGAAAAATTCGTGGACAAGGACGGCTTCGATGCGACGAAGGTTGCCGTCGTCGCCGTCATCGGCGAGGACGCCGACGCGCTTGCCGAAAGCGACGCGATGGCAAAGCTCGTTGACGCGATCGGACATACGCGCGATCACGGCGTGCTGCTGGATCCCCGGCTGAAGAAGCTGCCTAAGACGGTCGACGCAGATGAGAAGACCACCGTCAACGCCGACAACGACGGCGACTGGCTGGCGGCGATCGTGACTGCCGCCGGCAAGGTCAATGCCCTGCCGGACCAGGCCGGGGACTTCACCCCGCTGGCGGCGATCGTCGTGAAGAACGGCTTCGACGACAAGCAGGTCGCCGCCGCCGAGGCGGCGCTGCGATACCTGGGCTACCGAACGACCGCGCTGGCCAATAAGAAAGGCTGGCTGGCGGGCAAGGAGGGGATTCCCCTCGAGGCCATGGACGCCCGTCAGTGGAGCCCGCCGAAAGGGTGGATCAGCGCGAGCCTGATGTCCAAGCCGTTGCCCATCATGGCGATGGCCCCGGAGGACAAGGAGAAGCTCGAAGCGAAGGTCATCACGGCCTTGCGCACGCTTCGCCCGATCATGAGCCAGGCCCACGCCGAGGCGGTCCCGTTGAGCGAAGCGACGGCAGCGATCGCCCTGCGCAAGGGGTTCGACGGCAGGGCCGCGGTGGGCATGATGGCTGTGCTCGCCAAGCGCGGCCACAGCGTCGCCCTGGTGCATCACGAGAAGGGCAAGGTCCGCGGGATCAACGGGATCGTTCTGGAGGCCTCCGCCACGTATGACCAGGCAAAGATGGCCATGGGTAAGCCGGTAATCGTCGCTCCGGGCAGCTATTGGCCGGAAAAGACCGAGGCCCGACAGGCCGATCAGCCCAAGTGGGTCCAGGAGCAGGGCAAGAAGGATGAGGCCCGCCTGGCGTGGATTCTCAAGCAGTATGACGGGGGCGCGACGCTGGTGACCTTCGGGCTCGACAGCCTGTCCATCGGCAAACAGCCCCGCTTCAAAGGCAAGAAATTCGCCGCCCCGGACCAGTGCGTCTGGAGCTTCGGGCGAGACGGAGGCCGATACAGCGGGGACGACGCCCGCCTCTCGACGGACCGCTTTCTCAGCTGCGAGGGCTCCGACGCCATCGGCGATCTGCTGCGCCTCGCCGACGAGAAGAAAATGCTTTTGGCGATCAAATCCATAGGCCAGGCCGATGCGAAGAGGAAGTCCGGTGAAGCTCAGGCCGCCAAGCCCGCCAAACCCAAGCCGATCAAGCTCAAGGCCAACGGTGAGTGCTACAACGTCATGGTGAAGAAGGCCGGCTACAAGGTCATGTCGATGGTTTTCCGGGATCAGCCCTGATTCCGTCGGGCCACTGGACGGCACCCACACAATCAAGACAGGAAGGAATCATCTCATGAAATCGCTGCGTTTTCTCGTTTCTCTCACCGTCGTCTGGACGGTTCTCGCATGCGTCACGCCATCGGGCGCCGGGCCGAAGGACGTCGAGCACCCGTTCATCTTCATGACCAAGGCCGACGTTGCCGCCGCGAAGGAGGCCGTCGCGAACGAGCAATGGGCCAAGGACGAACTCCAGCGCGTTCGCGAGAAGCGCGGCTGGGGCCAGACCCAGCGCGACCTGCTGCTTTGGCTGGTCGCCGGCGACGAGAAGGCCCGCGACCGCCAGAAGAAATATCTCCTCAGCTACGCCGGGAAAGGCGCCGGCCGCCTGCCGTGGAGCGACAACTACCTCTCGGTGATCCGCTACGACGCCCTCTACAGCGAACTCACGCCGGCCGAGCGCGAGCGCATGCTCGCCACGTTCCGCAAGAACGCCGAATGGGCCATCAAGCACACCCGCAGGCTCACAAAGCACAACTGGCTGCCGAACATGCAATGGCCCCGATCGTTCAGTGCCCAGATGATGGCGCTGTGCACGAAGGATGAGGATCTCATCCGCCGCGTGTTCGAGAGCCCCAACGGGTTCAAGTGGTATTTCGACCAGTACGTCTCCGACGGGTACTTCTACAACGAGGAGTTCGGCAAGCAGACCTCCATGATCGGCGAGCTGCTGCTGTGGTGTCGCGGGACGAAGAACCTCGGGCTCAACCAGTATGGCTTCGGATACACCGGCAAGGGCGGGGCGACGATGAAGAAGTACCTCCAGTCGCTGATGATCCTTGGAATGGGGCAAGTGGATCTGGGAACATCCCGCCCACACTACGCGAAACTCACCATGGGCGACGCCAAGGGCGGCCCGCACCCGGGTTACGCATTCCAGCATGCCCTGGTCAGCGGTTACCTTACCGACGGCAGCGGCGGCGAGAATCGCTGGTACGCCTCGAACATGAACGGGCGCGACCACAAGAACCGCAAGGTCTCCAAGATGCACATGCCCATGTGGTTCGAGGTCTCCCACGCCACCTGGCCGGAGGCGCACTTCGATTACTTCCTCGCGCAGATGCGCAGCCCGAAGGACGACAAATACTACCCCTCGCTGTACTGGGGGCTGGACCCGATCGACCCCAACGAGGTCACCCCGCCGGCGGCGCCCTGCGGCGTGTACGACGAGCGGGGGCTGGTCATTCTCCGCTCGGATGAGTCCCCGAAGTTCTGGGAGAGCAGGAATTCCCTGGCCTTGGGGCTGCGACTGGCGACGCCGTATGTGCATCACGTGCCCGACAACTTCTGCCTGACGGGTTTTTACGCCCACCAGCGGCCGATTTATCTCAACCGGCAGGTCTCCGGGGGGTACGCGGGCACCGACGCCGGCTGGAGCAATTCCGTGCGGAGTCATAACGGCGTGATGGTGGACAACCGCGAGCCGCGATCGATCGGGATCATTCCCTCGCCGCGGCGCGATTTCAACAAGCACGTGAAATTCGTCGCCGCCCGCGGCAAGGGCGTCTATCCGGACGTGGACATGACGCGGGCCCTGATGCTCACCGGCGAGTACCTCTTCGACGTCTACGCGCTGAAGAGCGATCGGCCTCGGAGCTACCTCTGGAGCGCCCACACGCTGGGGCACCTCTGTCCGCAGCGGCCGACCGACTGGGCCAAAACGCGACAGCTCATCGGCAGCGTATTCGATCTGACCGGCGAGCGGTCTTACACGCCGGGCGAGAAGCAGTGGACGGTGACGGCCTACCAGACCTCGGCCGGCGCTCCGCGTCACAGCGGGCTGGGTGAGAGCTGGTTCAAACGTCGCGTGGGTGTGCGTATGACCATGCTCGGGGAGATAGGCACGACCGCCTACACCGCCATCGCCCCCGCGACGGCCGGCGCGAAGTTCCGCATCCGCCGCAGTGCCGACGAACCGGGCGGGGCGAGCATCCTCGCCCACCGCACCGCGAAGCAAACGATGTTCGTGGCGGTGCACGAGCCCTACGAAGACACCCATCGGATCCGAGACATCCAACGCATCGCCCGGACCGACGACGCGGTAGCTGTGGCGATCCGAGGCGATGGCTGGACCGACATCCTGGCCGTTCGCATCGGCGACGATGCCAATGAGCTCATCGAACTGAAACGCGGGCCGTATCGGCTGAGCTTCCGCAACTATGCGTACGTCCGCATGACGCCATCGAAGCTGTCGGCCACCGGCGGGCTTGTGAAGGGGCATTTTCCCTGGACGGGCAAGGGCACGCCGGCCGTCATGCTGAACGGATCGAGGGAGCGGAGCTACCTTCGCGACGGGATGATCTACGTGGACCTCAAGCCGGCCGGCGAGAAACACGGCCCTGCCATTCTCACCTCGAAAGGGCAGGTCGGTCCGATCGCGTCCCGGTGGTTCCCGCGTCAGGTGGCCTTCAAGACCGGCGGGTCGGCGAAGGCCACACTCACGCTTCGCAACATCGGGTCTCAGCCGGCCGACGCGACGGTGGCCGTTTCCGCCGGGGATGGGCTGTCCTGCGAGCCGAGCGTGGTCGAACTCGACGCACTCGCCCCGGGCGCCGAGAAGCGTGTTCAGGTCATCGTCTCGGGCGACAAGACGCAGGCCAACCGTCTCCAGACGATCCGCACGTGGAGCGAGGAGGGCGACGTGCCGGTTCAGCCGGCGGAGCTCACCGTCGCCCACGGCGTGTCGGTCGTGTGGCGGCAGGTCTGGCCGAGGGATTTCTCGCGGACCGTCTACGCCCCGCGCTACACCGCCCGGTACGACTACATGAAGCAGACCAACGCCGCGATGCTCCTGGACCCATCCGGGCGGGACCACACCCTCGCCCGTCGCGGCGGCGGGCCGTTGCCCAAGCTCTACCGGGCTCAGCCGGACCCGAAGAAGAAGGGCGATTGGGACGTGGATCGCGTGGAGGTTCACGGGTTCCGGGCGTTCAAGCCGAGGCTGGAGAAGGGCGGTCCGGGCGGCAATCCATTCCTCGCGGACATGGGTCGACACCCCCACGGGTACGCCTCGCAGTTCGAGTACCGCTTCACCGAGCCGTGGATCGACATCCGTCGGCGCGGCGGCAAGGCCGATGAGTGGATCTGCTTCGACTGGCGCAGCGAGGTGAGGGTGAAGTCCGATGCCCTGAAGGAGAAGTACCCCGAGCGGCTGTTGGTGTGCGACGGCAAGAAGGTCGAGTCGGCCACCGACAGCAAAGGCAGGGCCCGATTGAGCGACGATCTCTCCCCGCGTGCGGTCTTCCAGAGACCCGCCGGCGTGGAGTTCGGGCGGGTGATGCTCTACCCGGCCGGGACGAAGGTTATCGACGGGCAGGTGTTCCAGAAGGCCTCCGAGCCGATGGCGTTCACCTTCTGCCGTGAGGAAGAGTTCGCGAACATCGTCGAGCAGTGGCTCTCCAGCGACGGACGAGTGAAGATCCAGCCGTGGGGGCAGGGCGACATGCACTGACCGATCGGGTATAGTGTTTCGGTAAGAGTTTGGCTGCAGGAGGTTTGGGAACGTCGCGGCGGCCAGGCCGACCGCGACGCTCGGCGGCGAGGAGAGCGGAGAGTTTTTTCGCGAACGTGACTAACGTGGTAACGGAAGTGGTGTCCATCCCCCATGAAGCGTGAAGCCGACGGTCCGGAGGCGGGTCTGGAAGACGCCCGCTGCGTGCAGCAGGTGCTCGCCGGCGACGCCTCGGCGTTCGATCCGCTGGTGAAACGCTACCAGCGCCGGGCCATGGCGGTGTCCTATCGGCTGTTGAATGACCGCGACGACGCCATGGAGGTCACGCAGGACGCATTTTTGAAGGCGTTCGACAAACTGGAAAGCCTCACCAAGCCCGAACGCTTCGGAAGCTGGCTGCTGCGGATTGTCTCGAACCTGTCGCTGAACAAGCGCCGGCGCCGGGCCCTGCGGCGGACCGCGTCGCTGGATGTCGCAGGCGACGAGGATGACACCTCACGAGGAGAGCAGCAGACCGACACCCGGGAGGACCTCCCGGACGAGGTCACCAGCGGGGCCGAGGCCAGGGAGATTCTGGACCGCGAGCTCCAGAAGCTCCCGGAGAAGCAACGCCGGGCGCTGGTGCTGTTCAGCATGGAGAAGCTGCCCCAGAAAGAGGTGGCCGAACTGCTGGAGATCAGTGTGGAAGCAGTGAAATGGCATGTCTTTACGGCACGGAAGAAGTTGAAGGAACGCATGCGGGAGTATCTCTAGGACCCCGCGACGCCACCCGGTGGCGGATGGAGCGAACACGATGAATGACAGTGAGAACAACCAGACCCACAATCAACTGCCCGGTCCGGACGACCTGGATCGGCTGATGCAGGAATATGTCGACGGCACGCTGGAAGGCCGACGTCTCAGAGAGTTCGAGCGGAGACTCGAAAACGACGAGTCCCTGCGCGGTGAGTTGGAGGCGTACTCGGCCCTGGCCAGGCAAATCGAGGCGGAACTGGACCGCGACGTGCCCGGGGTGGACTACGAGGCGATGCGTGCGGACATTCTCGCCGCCGTCGAGCGGAAGGTGATCATGCAGGGCCCGTCCCACTCTCGTCTGCTGCGCTGGCGACCGATGGTGGGCGGCTTGGCGGCAGCGGCAGCGATCGTGCTGGCGGTGAGCGTCTGGCTGGTGGTGTCCACCCCGTCGCAGACCAACGTGGGCGTCGAGCAGGCGAGCGTGTCGATGGTGCCCGCAGCCCCCGAGCAGGGCGGCGAGGAATTTGTTTCGGTCTCGCTGGCTGAGCCCCAGTGGGACCAGGTTGTGCTTTCGCCCGAGGCGGCGTTTGACTCCCCCGAAGACCTTCCGGCAGGGACGGTGATGGTTTCGGTCGGCGAGGAGTCCGCCGACAGCGCGGCGCTGGAGTATCCGATTCTCGTTCACTGATCCGAATTCGCCCGCCAGTGAGTCCGGCGGGCTTCCTGAAAGGATGGAATCATCTCGATGAATACGCTCAGAGCAGGAATCGTGGCTGTGCTGGTGGCGACGACGACGGGGGGCGCCCTGGCCAAGCCCGCCACCGCGAAGCTGCAGAAGGCACTGGACACGCCCGTGAACTTCGTGGTCGAGGAGGCGGCGCCGATCGGCGAGGTGTTCTCCCGGCTGGAGAAGGAGACCGGCGCGCGCATCGCCCTTCACGACGACGCCCTGGAGTTTCTTCCCTATGGTGAGCAGACGCGGCTGAAGGTGACGCTCAAGAACATCAAGCTTTCCAAGGCGTTGGACCGTGTGCTCAGCCAGCAGGCCCTGCAGTGGAAGCGGGATGGGGATACCATCCGGATTCTGCCGACCGACGCGCTGTATCGTCTCGGGCGGCGGGCGAGCTTCGATGAACTCCGCCTGCTGGGCGTGATCCACTCGACGCGCATCCCGGCTGAGAAGTCCGCCGACGAGGTCCGCAAGACCTTCGCCGCTCTCAGCGGGCTGGACGAGGTCGTCCTGAAGTTCCGCGTATATCCCTACGAGCTCAAGAAGGAGCTCTCGGAGGTTCAGGCCGACGCGATGAAACGCGCGGCGATGGCGCTGCCGGGCACCGGGGCCGACTGGCTGAACATGCTCTGCCACGGGATGGACTGGACGTGGTATGTTCAGGGGGAACAAGTGGTTATCCTCGATAAGTCCGCCCAGGTCCGCCGACAGCTCCAACGGCAGGTCTCCGTTGCGTATCGCAAGGCGGCGCTGCAGGACGTTCTGTTCGACCTGGCGGGCAAGGCGCGGGTCGAACTGAAGATGTCTCCCGGTGTGATGCGGCAGGTCCCCGAGCAGGCCAGGAGCAATCTGAACCTCATCATGGAGGAGGCGACGGTATCCCAGGCGCTGCAGGCCATCAGCGGCGCGACCGGGTTGAAGTTCACCCCCGCCGGTGAGGGGTTGAAAGTCGAGGCATCCAAGGCGATCAAGGACGACGATCAGCCGCGGCGCGACCGGCCTCCGTTCTTCCTGCGGATGTCCATGCCCCTCAAGGACGGGACCAACGTCGACGTGTTCATGCGGCCTGACGACATGCCCGAGGAGGTCGTGGAGTACGTCCTCAAGCGAAAGGGCGACATGGTTCGTTTGCTTCAGGAAGAGGCGAAGGCTACCCACACCTCCGGCGTGAACGACAAGGACTAGCCCGCAAGCGTAAGCGACATGCATAAGCCCCCAGCGTAAGCTGGGCGATGGCGTGATCGTAAGTCTTGTGAAAAGAAGCATCTATACGCGGCCGATCCCTTGGCTCCCGGCGGGGGCTTCATGCGCTGACCTTCATTTCCGCGGTTGATCCCCGTTTCCCGGCGGGGGATTTGCAGTGCGCGGCGGCAGGGGGGTGTGCGTCCTGCCAAAACGTGCCCCCGACCCGGCCGATCCGGCAGGATCGGCAGAATTCCGGGCGGGTCACGGCTACCTGGAAATCCGTAAGAGACTACTATGTAGTTACTTGTACGCTGTGGCACCGGGCTTGCAATAACCTCTGTCGGACAAACTGTATGGTGACGCGTCGAGAAGCGGCGCGAGGCAGGTTCACGATGACGACCCGGACCAGGCGAGACAAACCGTTGGACGTCGTGGTCACCGGCGAGGCCGAGAGTTGGCTGCCGGCGCTGGAGACCGTTGTCGGCCCGCGTTTTATCAATGCGTGGAAGGCGGACAACGAGCGAGAACTGCTGGACGCGGTCGAGCGAGGTCCGGCAGAGGCGGCCGTCCTGGACGAAGGCGTCCACAGCGAGGTGCCCGTGCTGCAGATGCTTCGGCTGATTCGGCGGGTCAAGCCTCGCATGCCCGTGATCGTGGTGACCACCCACACCGACCGTCGATGGCTGGAAAACGCATTGCGGCTGGCGGCCTTCAGCGTGGTGACCAAGCCGATGGGCTTTGAGTTGCTCCTGCGGCAGCTTCAGCGGGTGATGAATCGTCTGGACCGCACGCTCCGCGAGGGCGGACCCATGGGGAACCGCAACTGATGGTGAGCACCGCCCGCCCCCGGAGGCGGGTTGATGGATACCAGGAAGATAAGGAAGACCACAGACACTTTGGAAGGAGCAACGACAGATGGCCAAAGGGAAACCCAAGATTCGCCCGCTGGGCGAGAAGGTTCTTGTGCAGCGACTCGAGGCGGAGCAGGTCACCAAGGGCGGCATTGTGCTGCCGGACACCGCCAAGGAGAAGCCCCAGGAAGGCACGATCATCGCCGTGGGCGACGGAAAGCTCATGGGCGACGGTGAGCGCGCCGATCCGCAGGTGTCCAAGGGCGACCGCGTCCTGTTCACCAGCTATGCGGGCACGGAAATCAAGGTCGATGGCGAGGAATATCTGCTCATGAGCGAGTCGGATATCCTGGCTATCGTCGACTAGTCGAATTGTTTCCCCCAATGCAGCAGGGAGCTTGAATCACAATGGCAAAGAAGAAGATTTCATTCGATGTGGAAGCGCGCGACGGCATCCGCCGGGGCGTCAAGCAGTTGGCCAGGGCGGTGAAGGTAACCCTCGGGCCCACCGGACGCGTGGTGGTTCTGGAGAAGTCCTTCGGCTCGCCGACCGTCACCAAGGACGGCGTCTCGGTCGCCAAGGAGATCGAGCTGGAAGACGCCAACGAGAACATGGGCGCCCAGATGGTCAAGGAAGTCGCCTCCCGGACGTCCGACGTCGCCGGCGACGGAACCACCACGGCGACCATTTACGCCGAGGCGATCTTCGAGGAAGGCCTCAAGAACGTCACCGCCGGCGCCAAGGCGATGCAGCTGAAGCGCGGAATCGAAAAGGGCGTCGACGCCGTCGTCGAGGAACTGGCCAAGCTCTCCAACCCCATCAAGGGGTCCAAGGAGATCGCCCAGGTCGGCACGTGCGCCGCCAACCAGGACAGCGAGATCGGCAAGAAGATCGCCGACGCGATGGACAAGGTCGGCAAGGACGGCGTGATCACCGTCGAAGAGGGCAAGGGCACGGACACCACCGTGGACCTTGTCGAGGGGATGCAGTTCGATAAGGGCTACATCTCCCCGCACTTCGTCAACAAGACCGACACGATGGAGGCTGACCTCGAAAAGCCCTTCGTGCTCGTCCACGAGAAGAAGATCTCGCAGATCAAGGACCTTGTCCCGGTGCTGGAGAAGATCGCCCAGTCCGGCCGACCTCTGGTGATTATCGCCGAGGACATCGAGGGCGAAGCGCTGGCGACCCTCGTGGTCAACAAGCTGCGAGGCACGTTGCAGACGGTGGCTGTCAAGGCTCCGGGCTTCGGCGATCGTCGCAAGGAAATGATGCAGGACATCGCCACGCTCACCGGCGGCAAGGCGATCATGGAAGACATGGGCATCAGCCTCGATGGGCTGGACATCTCCGACTTGGGCAGCGCCAAGCGCGTTCGCGTGAGCAAGGACAACACCACCATCATCGAAGGCGGCGGCAAGACGGCCGACATCAAGGCCCGCATCGAGCAGATCAAGGGTCAGATCGAGGCGACCACCAGCGATTACGATCGCGAGAAGCTCGAAGAGCGCCTCGCCAAGCTCTCCGGCGGCGTCGCCCAGATCAACGTGGGCGCAGCCACCGAGGTCGAGATGAAGGAGAAGAAAGCCCGCGTCGAGGACGCCCTGCACGCCTGCCGGGCGGCCGTCGAGGAAGGCATTCTCCCCGGTGGCGGCGTGGCTGTCCTGCGTGCGATCAAGGCGCTGGACAAGGTCAAAACCGTCAGCGACGACGAAAAAACCGGCGTGGACATCATCCGCCGGGCGCTGTCGGCCCCGGTTCGCCAGTTGGCGGCCAACTCCGGGCTGGACGGGGCCATCGTCGCCGCGAAGGTCATGGAGTCCGACGACACCAACTTCGGCTACAACGCCCTGACCGGAAAGTACACCGACCTGGTCAAAGACGGCGTGATCGTGCCCACCAAGGTGGAGCGATCGGCCCTGCAGAACGCCGCGTCCGTGGCCGGCCTGCTGCTGACCACCGACGCGATCGTCTCGGAAATCCCCGAGAAGAAGCCCGCCGGCGCCGGCGGTGGTGGCATGGAAGACATGTACTAAATCGCCCGGCCGACGCTGAATCGAAGTTTCCGGACGCCCGCTGGTAACCCCCGCGGGCGTCCGTCTTTGCGCTCGTTCCGCCAGGTCGACCAATTCGCCCTCGCCTCGGATGGATCGTAGCTTGCAGATGGGCGGATTCCGCCCCGACGGCGCGCTAAGGACAGCGCGAAGACCGATACGATGCGGGCGAACGATGGGAGAGCACATTATGGCCACGCGAGGAAAAAAGGGCAGCGTGCTGCTGCCGGACACCGCCGGTCTGAACTTCGGGATCTGGCTGGACCCGTCGGCCGACGTCCAGACAACCAGGCCCCGGGCAGTTCCCATACCGCAAGACGCCTCCAACGCCCCCGAAACGTCCCTGGTACAGACGATGGAAGAGGTCCGGAAAGACTGGGAGAACCACCTCTACCCCCAACAGGCGGGCAGAAACAAGTAGCTATTCCACTTTCCTGACCAAACGACCTCCGGAGACCGTTGGCTGTTGCTCTTTGAGTTTCACGCACCCCTCGCCGGGTTCGAGATGAAGCTTCTGGCGCGTCCTCATGCTTGCGGCGCATAGAATGACCTGATGCACCGCAAGTGACACTCAAGGAAAGGACGCACCATGGCATACATCGCGGACAAAGGCGAGTGCGCGAAGATTCTCTTCGTCGAGGCCGAGGAGTGGGAACGCACCAAGCTCGTCGAAAAGTGCGGCTGCGGCGAGGACGTCCCGTGGACGGCCAAGCGTTTCGAGAACCTCACCGACGGCGAGATCCCGGACGGCACGCAGATCCTCAGTCCGTTCGTGGAGAGCGACCTGTCGGCCGACCAGCTCCGGCGCGTCCCGGAGCTCAAGCTGGTCGCCACTCGCACGACCGGGTATGACCACATCGACCTGGACTACTGCAACGAGAATGGCATCGTCGTGAGCAACGTGCCCGACTATGGCGACAACACGGTCGCCGAGCACACCTTTGCGCTGATTCTCGCCCTGACGCGCAAAATCCCGCAGACCTACGATCGGGTGATCCGCGGCAATTTCGACATCGGCGGGTTGCGCGGGATCGATCTTCGCGGCCGAACGTTCGGCGCGATCGGGGCCGGCAACATCGCCCAGCATGCCCTGCGGATTGCCGTGGGGTTCTCCATGCGCGCGATCGCCTTTGACATCCAGCCCCGCGAGGAACTGGCCAGGGAAATCGGCTTTGAATACGTGGACATGGATCAACTGCTGCGCGACTCGGACATCGTCAGCCTGCACGTGCCCTACAACGAGCACACCCACCATCTCATCGACGCCGACGCGATGGAGAAAATGAAGGACACCGCCATTCTCATCAACACCGCCCGTGGCGGCATCGTGGATCCGCAGGCACTGTTGGAAGCACTGCGAAGCGGCAAGCTCGGCGGAGCGGGGCTGGACGTGCTCGAAGCGGAGCACGCCATCGGCGAGGAGGCCGAGCTGCTGTCCAGCTCGTTCGATACCGACAAGCTCACCAACATCGTCCGCTCCCACGCGCTGATGCGAATGGACAACGTCGTCATCACCCCACACATGGCCTTCAACTCCGAAGAGGCGGTCCTGCGGATTATTGAAACGACCGTCGAGAACATCCACCGCTTCCTGGAGGACAAGCCGCAGAACGTGGTCAACGACCCCCAGGGCGTGGAAGTCTGACGGAGGTGGATCCGCTTCGGGCCGGGCCCATATCCGGCCCGCGCGCGGCAGCAACGGATGGTCAGTCGACGTGGAGCAGTTCGTCGAGCACCCAGCGGTACTCCCGGGCGATGCTCTCGTCGACCGGCAGGGCGCGCATGCCCTCGGGCAGGACGTCGAAGGTGTAGGTCTCGATCTCCAGGTGGGCACACTCGCCGCCGCCGAGCAGAACCGCGGCGTCGCCCAGCATATCCTCCCGCGTGGACCGCAATGGCCCGTCGCCCTCCCAGTGCAGGGGCACGTGGAAATGCACGCGCCATTGCGCGTTGTCGCGAGGCCCGTGGGCCAGGGCGGCCGGCAGATCCGGGTAGGTGTGCATGTCTCCGGCGGGGCTGCGCGTGTTGACCTGGTGCAGATACGTCTCGTCGCGGAAGGGCCCAAGACGGTGGTCGACGGCAGATGCGTCGCACGCCAGGGCGGCTGAGAGTTGCACCTTCGCCAGACGAACGCCCATCGATCGCAGCTTCCCCATGGCGTCGGAGGGGTCTCGAAACGCGACGGCCTCGTGCGCGGTATCCAGGCAGACGCCCACATGACGGGTGAGCAGGGCGTCGGCGAGCTCTTCCTCCATGCCGAAGTTCAGCCTGAGGAAATCCCGGCCGACGGACCGCGCCGGGCCGGTGAGGAACTCCGCCGCCTCCTGGGCCGTCTCCAGCAGGCAATCCGGCTCGGGCTCCAGCGCCAGGACGATCTCCCGCCCCGTTTGACGACGCAGACGCGCCAGGTACGTGGCCACCTCGGCCAGGCGAAGGGTGATCTGCTCGATGTCCGCGTCATCCTCGATCCAGTCCCGATACGAGCCGGGAACCGTCGAGATGCTCCCGACTACGCCCTCGGGAAGCAACGCAGCGAGAATATCCGCCAGCGCGAGGGTGTAGTCCCGCCGCTCGGTCGTTCGCCAGTCGGGTCGATACACCGCCGCCTTGACGGCTGTCTCGTGGAACCTGCCGTACGGAAAGCCGTTGATGGTGAACACGTAGAGATCGTGGGCATCCAGAAAGGCCCGCAACTCGGCGAGTCTGTGAGGGTGGTTCAGTTCGTCGGCGGCGCGAGCGGACAGCCGCAACCCCAGCCCGAACCGCGAACCCGGCGCCACGAGATCGCGGACGGCTGTGGCGTGTGTGCGGATCGCCTGGAAGTTCTCCTCCCAGCTCTCGCCGGGGTGGATGTTGAGGCAGTAAGTCAGATGGACCGCCGGCGACTCGGAGACAATCATTTCGCGTTCCGCCGCTGGTCTCGGGCACGGAGCCAATCGATACCGTCGCGGATCGCCGACGGATCCATTTCGTGGACCTCGATCTTTCTGCCGATCCCGTCGGGCAGGGTAATCGTCAGTACCCCGCCGAGGTGTTCGCGGAAGTCCTCCAGCCCGCCAAGCAACGCCGGTCGACCGGCCTGGTCGGTCGAATCCAGCAGCGCACTCCACGTCGGCAGGTCGCACGCTTCCAATGCCGAGACGATCTGTTCGAGCTCGTCGCTGTTGAGCAGCCCGGTGCGCTGGGCGTAGCAGGAGTCCAGGGCGATGCCGATTGATACCGCCTGGCCGTGCCCGAGGCGGTATCCGCTGAGCACCTCCAGCTTGTGTCCCGCCCAGTGGCCGAAATCCAACGGCCTGGCCGAGCCGAACTCGAACGGGTCGCCGGAAGTGCGAATGTGCTCCAGGTGCAGCTCGGCGCAGCGGCGGACGACCTCGGCCATCACGTCCAGGTCGCGATTCACCAGGGCCGGGCCGCTCTGTTGCAGCATCTCCAGCAGCGCCCGGTCGCGGATGATGGCCACCTTGAACGCCTCAGCCACTCCGCCCAACCAGTCGCGTTGCGTGAGCGTGGGCAGGAACTCCCGGTCGTTGATGACGGCCAGAGGCGGGGCGAAAGTGCCCACGAAGTTCTTCTGGCCGTGTTCGTTCATTCCGTTTTTCACGCCGATTCCCGCGTCGTTCTGGGCCAGCGTGGTCGTGGGAATCCGCACCAGTCGGACGCCGCGATGAATCACCGACGCCGCGAAGCCGACCATGTCCAGTACGCTTCCGCCACCGACGGCGACGATGGTGCTCTGGCGGTCGAGGTGCACGCTGCCGGCAGTCCATAGAATGTCCCGGACGGTGTCCCATGAGTTCTTGGCGTCCTCCCCGCCGGGAACCGTCTGGGGCGGGGCGGCCAACTCCAGCCGATCGCCACGGGCGTGGAAATATTCCTTGATGCGGTTGGTCAGTGTCGGATGCGCCTCGGCGAGGCCGTCGTCCACATAGACCAGCGCGCGGGCCGGACGCTTCGGCGTGGCGGCGGTAAGCGAGTCGGCCAACAACTCATTGCGGGGGTGGAAGACGTTGCTCGTGAAATGCACGTCGTACGCGAAGGCGACCTCGATGCGTTGCTGAATGACGGACGTCTGCTCGGGCGCGCTGCTCCGGGACGGCTGGGGGGGCGTGTTGGGGGTCATAGTACTCCGTTGAACTCCTGCGGCGGCCTACCTTTTATACGCTCGGGCGGGCAAAAGGTTCCAGTGTTCATCCCTCCAGCCAGGCCCGCACGAACTGGGAAAGGTCCACCAGGTCGGCCGGCTGGGAGGACAGCGGAAGCGTGGTGGCGTAGGCGATCTCCCTGCCGGGCCCGACGCGGCCATGGGTTCCGCCGATGCGGGTGGTGTCCTGACTGACGGACACGGGCGGCCAACCGAAGAACAGTTCGCACGGGTCGAACCCGGGTTTGTTGTGAATGTCGATGTGGCGGGCGAAGTCCGGGGCGTGGCGTTTGCCGGTCCACCACGGGTACGCCAGCCACGTGTTGGCCGCCGCGATCAGCACCAGTTCGCCGCTGTTGGGGTGGTCCAGCCCGCGTTTGGCCTTGTCCGCGCCGCCGAGGATTTCCTCGACGCCGGCGACCTCCGAGAGCACCGCTTCCACGCGTTCGATGTCACGCCGGTCGGGAATGTAGACGTGGGCGATCTCGTGGTCCACCATGGCAAAGGCGGACGAGCGGTGCAGGTCCGGGTACAGGCGCCCGGCGACGTCGCGCAGCGTCAGCAGTCCGGCGTCGGCGAGCACGCGGTTGGGATACGTCGCGCCTCCCTCGTCGGCCGGCGCGATGGCGTAATCGCCGACGATGAGCACCTCGTGTCCGCTACGACGGGCGGCCGTCAGGAGCGTCTCCAACTGCTGGAACGTTCGATCCAGCGCGGCGACGGCGGGGGGGTGGTCCGGGCCGACGCGTTGCAGATCGTAGTCCAGGCTCGGCAGGTAGGTCAGCAGCAGGTCCGGGCGGAGTTGGGGGTCATGGAGAACCTCGGCGACCGACGCGGCGATCCAGTCGCCGACCTTCGCATGGGCCAGCGGGCCCCAGTAGCGGTGCAGCTTGAACTTGCCGCCCATCCGACGGACCAACTCCGGGTAGAGTGTCGCGGGCAGCGAGTAGCAGTCCATGACCATCCCGCCCCCGTGCGTGTGGATCGGGGCGGGGGTCAACAGCAGGTCCACCTCTTCGCCCATCGACTGCTGCCAGAACATCATGCCCACCCGGCCGCCGTTTTCGCGGAAGGTGCTCCAGATCCGCTCGCCTTCCACCAGTCGGGCGGATTGCTCCCAGAACATGACCTTGCGGAGGTCGCGGAAGTATCGTCCGTTGGCGACCATCCCATGCCCTGCCGGCAGTTGGGCGGTTCGCAGCGACGCCTGGGCGGTACACGTCACGGCCGGGAATACGGCGGCCGACGGGAGAAAGGTCAGCCCCTGCCAGTCCAGTCGATCCGCGGTGCGGAGCAGGTCGTACCCCAAGGCAGCTACGTTCACGATGAGCAGCTTACGGTCCATGACGCGAGTGTACCCGCAAAGGCCGAACCTCGCCAGTTGCCGGACCGGCCACCTGCGCCCGCATTTGGATTTCTCGCCGGTTGTGGCTGGTGTTCGGTGTTACCGTCGTCGGCCTCGCAGGAGGTTTCGGCGGACGGGTTTTCGTCTTCCCCGGTAGGCGGTGCGGTTGAGCGTGCGTTTTTTGGCCGGCGGGCGTGAGGCGTAGGGGTGTTCCTCGACGAACTCGATGGGCTTTTTCACGAGGCTTTCGATTTGCGAGAGGACGGGGCGTTCCTGCACGGCGCAGAAGCTCAGCGCCAGGCCCTTCGCCCCGGCCCGGCCGGTTCGTCCGATGCGATGGACATACGTTTCGGGTTCGTCGGGCATGTCGAAGTTGATCACGTGCGAGATGTCGTCCACGTCCAGCCCACGGGCGGCGATGTCGCTGGCGATCAGCACGCGGGACCGCCCCTCGCTGAAGTCTTTCAACGCCCGCTGGCGGTCTTTCTGGGAGCGGTCGGAATGAATGACGGCGGCGTCGATGTCCTGTCGCTGCAGCCGGGCCGTGATGATGTCCGCCCGCCGCTTGGTGCGGGTGAACACCAGGGCCCGCGTGATGTCCGTGTCCTCCAGGACATGCTCGAGAAGTTCCTGCTTCTTGGGCGTCTCGACGAAGTAGACCTGCTGGGTGACGTTCTCGGCGGCCGGCGCTTCGGGCTTGATGCGGACCTGCTCGGGATCGGTGAGAATGCTCCGTGCCAGGCGGTCGATCGCCGGCGGAATGGTCGCCGAGAACATCAGCGTCTGCCGCTGTTTGGGCAGGGCCCGCTCGATGCGGCGGATGTCGTCGATGAAGCCCATGTCCAGCATGCGGTCGGCCTCGTCGAGCACGAAGATCTCGACGGCGTCGAGATGGACGTATCCCTGCTGCATGAGGTCCATCAGCCGACCCGGCGTGGCGACGACGACGTCCACTCCGCGCGTAAGGTCCTGCGTCTGGCGTTTCTGTCGGACGCCGCCGAAGATGGTCGTATAGTCGATGTTCTTAAGGAAATGGCTGTAGGCGTCGAAGCTCTCGCCGATCTGGGCGGCCAGTTCTCGGGTGGGGCTCAGGATCAGCGCGCGGATCGGCTTGGGCGGACGGGACCGCTTGCGACGTGATCCACTGGAACGGTCGCGGCGTGGGCGTCCCTTGCCCGGCCGGGGTTTTGTCGAGTCCTGATCGTCGGACGGTTCGACGGGTTCGACATCGTGAGCGGGCTCGTTGGTGTGGAGCATCTGGAGAATCGGCAGGGCGAACCCGGCCGTCTTGCCCGTACCGGTCTGCGCGCAGGCCATCAGGTCGTCGCCGGCGAGCACGTGTGGAATAGCGAGTATCTGAACGGGCGTGGGCGTATCGTACCCTTCGCGTTCTACCGCCCGAAGGAGGGGCTCGACGAGCCCGAGGTCATCAAATTTCATGCAACAGCTTTCCGTGAGAGATCTTGTTCTTCCGTCATTTCGTGTATCCCATATGATACCGCATTGGCGGGATTCGACAAGGGCCATTCGCGGATCGCTTGAAGTCGCGGCCGGCTGAGGCGGACCTCGCCGATACAATGAACCGAACGACGCATCCAATGGCGGGCCGTCGCGGCGGCTGGTCGCCAACAGAGAGAAGGAGAGCTCATGCAGAAGCAACCATTTGGCAATACAGGATTAAGTGTCACGCCCCTGGGGTTCGGAAGCGCCGAGATCGGCCAGGACTGGGTCTCGCAGGAGGAGGCGACCAAGGTGCTCCATGCGGTGCTGGACGCGGGAATCAACGTGGTGGACACCGCCGCCTGTTACGGCCAGGCAGAGCAGCGAATCGGATCTGCCATCGCCGAGAGGCGCGACGAGTACGTGCTGGTGACGAAGGTCGGCCACCAGGCCGAGGAACTGGGTCTCGAGGAGTGGACGCCCGAGTTGCTTGAGGCATCGGTGGAGCGTTCGCTGTCGCGAATGAAGACCGATCACGTGGACGTCGTGCTGATGCATTCCTGCGAGGAAGAGACGCTGGACGATCAGGAACTGCTCGCGGCGCTGCAGGCGTGCAAGCAGGCCGGCAAGACCCGGTCGATCGGCTACAGCGGCGATGCCATGGCAGCCGCCAAGGCCGTGGGAATGACGCTGTTCGACGCGATCGAAACGAGCGTGAATTTCACCGACCAGGACGCCGTCGACCGATACCTGCCCGCCGCCGAGTCGGCCGGGTTGGGCGTGCTGGCCAAACGTCCGATCGCCAACGGTTGTTGGCGCGGGCCTGAGGCGTTTGAGGGCTTCTACAGCGAGTACGTTCAGCCCTACATCGAGCGGCGAGACGCGATGGGCCTCACGCCTGAGGCGGTGGGGTTCGACGGCGACTGGGCGGAGCTGGCGCTGCGGTTCTGCCTCACCCAGCCGGGCGTGCATACAGCCATCGTGGGCAGCACGAACGCCGACCACATTCAGCAGAACGTCGAGATCGTCGAGAAGGGCCCGTTGCCCAACGACGTGAACGACGCGATTCGCAAGCTCTGGCACGAGCACAACGACGGCTCGTGGCTGGGCAAGACGTAAACGCACCTGGCAGAGCGACTGGTCCTGCGGACGGACAACAGGATAAGACGCCTGCCACACAACGCACGAAAGGAACGATCATGTCCACGCACGCGGACCGAATTACATTGGACGAAGCAGTCGAGATCACGCTGGAGAACCATGCCACCGATGAGTACGCCGATATTCTCGGTGCGTACCAGAGCGGTTGGCCGGCTGCGCATACCTATCTGCGCCCGACGGCGGCGGATCTTGACACCCAGGCGGACCTCTCCGAGGCGGCCGAAACCGAAGCCAGGGGCATTCGCGCCCAGGCGTGGATCGACCTGACCGGGGACGTTGCCAAGGTTCGGCTGAACCCGAACCTTTACGCCGACACGCCAGCCGATGAGCTTCAGCCCGAGGCCGAGCGGATCCTCACCGAGTGGGCCTCCCGGATGCGGCGCGAGTTGGATATCCAGACACCGCCGCCCACGGCGCGTTGATGGGGCGGCGTTACTGCTCCAATTTGCGCTTGGCTCGCAGGCGCGTTTCACGGATGAGGCAGTAGAGCACCGGGACCACGAGCATCGTGAGCACTTCGATGGTCATTCCGCCCATCGACGGGATGGCCATCGGCACCATGATATCGCTGCCCCGGCCGGTGGATGTGAGAACGGGCAGCAGGGCGAGAATCGTGGTGGCCGTGGTCATCAGGCAGGCCCGCACCCGCCGTGTACCGGCAGCCACGACGGCGGCGCGGATCTCCGCGACGTTGTCCGGGTCGCGCTGCCGGAAGCTCTGTTCAAGGTACGTGCCCATCACCACGCCGTCGTCGGTGGCGATGCCCAGCAGCGCCAGGAATCCTACCCATACCGCGACGGACAGATTGACCGGGCTCATCTGGAACACGTCGCGCATGCGACGCCCGAGAACCTCGAAGTCCCCCGCCCACGGCTGGGCGTACAGCCACAACAGGGCGAACCCGCCCGAGAAGGCTACGAAGATTCCGATGAAGATGATGCCCGTCGTGCCCACCGAGCGGAACTGCAGATAAAGAATCACGAAGATCGCCGCGCACGCGATCGGCAGGATGAAGCTCAACGTTCGATTGGCTCGCAGCTCGGCCTGGTATGCACCGGCGAACTCGTAGGAGATTCCTTCGGGCAGCAGGAGGTCGCCCCGATCAATCGCCTGACGCAGATGCTCACGGGCGGCCTTGACGACATCCACCTCGGCCACGCCGGTTTTCCCGCCGAAGGTCACGTAGGTGACCTTGAACGTATCCTCGCTCTGGATCCGCTGGGGTCCTCGGCGGTATTGAACGTCCGCCAGTTCGGTCAGCGGGACCTGCGCGCCGGACGGGGTCGCCACGTGGATGCGTTCGAGGCGTTCCCATTCGTCCCGCAACCCGCGCGGGTACATCAGGCGAATGGCGTAGCGGCGGCGCCCTTCGATGGTCATTGAGGCCACCCGTCCGCCGACGGCGGTCTGGAGCGTTCGCAGAACCTTCGCCGCCGTCACGCCGTGCAGCTGGCGACGGGCGCGGGAGTTGGGGTCCTGCACGTCCACCACCAGGTACGGCTTTCCGACCACGCGGGAGGCGTTGACCGAGCGGGCAACCACCTCCCGAACCGTGCGCAACTCCTGTTCGATGGCAACGGCCGCCGTTTCGAGGTCCTGGAGGTCCTCGCCGTGGACCTTCACCCCGAGCTTGGCGGTCATGCCCGTCTGGAGCATCACCAGGCGTGTTTCGATGGGCTGGAGCTTCGGGGCGCTGGTGGAACCGGGGTAGGAGGCCCGCTCGACGATCTCGTCCCAGATGTCGTCGGGCGAGTGGATGTGATCCCGCCACTGACGCACGCGCGTGCCGTCCGGCAGCGTGGCGTATTCGGGCTTGTAGTGAATGACCGTCTCGACCATCGACACCGGGGCCGGGTCGAGCGCCGAATCCACACGACCGATCTTGCCGACCACCTGCGAGACCTCCGGAATCGACTGGATCGCTCGGTCCTGGTAGGACAGCGTGTCCAGTGCCTCGGCGATGGACCCGTGCACGCTGATGGTGGGCATCCACAGGAAGCTGCCCTCATCGAGGCTGGGCATGAACTCCCTCCCGAGCCCGGGGAATTGTCGCTCGCCGTGGACCCACAGATTCGTCTGCCGCAACTCATCGTCCAGCCCGACCGGCTGGAGGGCGGTCTCGACGGGCGAAAACACCGTCGCCGCTCCCAGCCAGACCGCCAGGGCGATCACGATCAACACCGTCGGGATCGACAGGAACGCCAGCTTGTGACGCAAACACCAGCCGAGGATGGTGGGGTAGGCCCACTGGAACGCCCGGAAAAAGCCGATCAGCACGGCGATCAGGCCTCCGGTGAACAGCAGGTTGCGGGCCAGTCCGCGTTGCGGCCCCAGCGGCAGCCAGAGAATCGTCAGCACGGTGAACACCACCAGAACGATGGCGAGGTTGATGATCCACGCGCCGATCTGCCGGGTAATGCTCAGTCGCTGCCCAACGGTTTCCGGGGAATCTCGCCCATCGCGGGCAGCTGTGAAAGGTCGATCAGCTCGCGGGTCTCGCCGTCGCGGGTGAGCACGAGCGTTTTCGGCTTGCTCAGTGAACCGGTCAGCCGAACGGTTTCGGTTGTGTCCCCGGCGGTGAGCTTCACGCCGGCCCCGTCATGGACCGTCTCGATGGTCGGGGCCGGTTCTTTCTTGTCCCAGGCAGCCAGCACCCACAGAATGGGCTTGCCCGGCGTGGTCTCGACGCGCAGCCAGACCTGGTATTCCCCCTCGGTCCATTCGCCGTTCCAGAAGGGCGGAACCGCCAGCGCCTTTCCGCCGGTCTTCTTCACCCGCTCGTGCCACTGATCCCTGCTCAGCCCGCCCGTCGCGTCGAGCCCGTCGATCGGCAGCGATGTCGCGCCGGCCTGGTCCATCATCGTCTGCAGTCGCTTGCGATAGTCCGCTGCCGATTCGCCCGGCCGGATCGCATACAGCGCCGGGCCCGGGCGCTTCTCGTTGGCGAGGTAATGATACGACCGCACCTGGATGTTCGGGTCGGTCGCAGCCGCCAGATGCACGGCGATGTCCTTGTCCAACTGTCCGTCGAGGGTGATGGTGCGCCCGTTCACCGTAGCCGATCGCGCCAGCAGGTGTACGTTGAGTTGCTGGGGCTCCTTGGCGGTGGTCTGGTCCAGCACCACGAGGTAGTCGCCCAATGCGTCGGCCTTGTCGTGTTTCACCATCGCCAGCGTCCGCCGGTGGGTGGTCTGCTGGATTTTCCGCGACGGATACCGCCGCGAGAATTCGTGGTCGTGCGGGTCGATCGGGCTCATCGTCAGGTGCGACGAGGTCCGCTCAGCCACCACCACGTCGGCAAGCTTGCTGGTTTCGAACGCGCCCACGCGGGCCGTCCCCCAGAGCTGTTCGTGGGCGGTGACGGGCTTGTTCCGCGCGTTGTGGCGAACGGTTCCCTGGCGGCCGAACGTCATGGAATTGTGCAGGCAGGCGTGGTCCGCTCGGGGGTGATACGAGCAGTTGTAGTCCAGCGAGATCGGCGTCCGTCCCGAATAGAAGTGATACGCCAGCTCGTCGTTGTGATAATGCCCGCGGGCCGGGCCGGCCTTGAGACTGCAGAACGACTCGCCCGCGGTTCCGAACTCGTCCCGCAGGATCGCTCCGAACCCATAGAACGCCTGGGAGGACCAGTCCATCTCCGCCGCGTCCGTCGGCTGGATGGACAGGTCGGTCTCCAGGACGGCCTCTTTCAGCGAGGGCTCCCACCGGCCGCCGTACATGCCGCTGTCGATCAGGAGCTGCCACGTGCCCATCATCTCCGAGGCGAAGGCGGGGTCCTTGCGGCTGTAGTAGTCAGCCAGGCGGGCGAAGCCGAACTTCATCCCCGACGTCCAACGGTGCGTATCGCCGTGGGGCGCCTCGTGTCGCATCCCGATCCGGGAATCCGGCGGCGTGATGAGCTTGCGATGCCACACCCCCGTCGCCCGTGTCATCGGGTTGGAGGTGATGGGGTTGCCGTACCCGGTGTTGGCGATCACCCTGGCCACCTTCAGCTGCAGGTTCAGCGAGTAGCCCGAATAGCCCGGACACTCCCAGCCGACCCCGTCGGGCTTGAGCAGCACGCGGGCGAGGTCGTCGCGGAAGTTCCGCAGACCGAACTCCAGCCATTCGTCGCTGTGGGGATGGTCGCGCAGCGCCGCCCCGGCGTAGAGGGCAACGATGTACTTGTCCGTGTGGAAGTTCGGGTTGCCCGGATTCCACCCATTGTGCCAGCCCGGCCAATGGTCCGGGTCGGAGAAGATATACCCCGCCGCCGCCTGGATGGGCCCGCCGATGGGCGAACCGGCGGCGTAGAGGTCCGGCCAGCCCCAGCCATGCACGCGACGGGTGTACGTGGTGGGGTTGAGGAAGTCGTCCTGGTACCGCCGCCCGATCCAGATGCCCACATCGGGCAGCTTGCCGCCGCCGGATTCACCCTCGGTGATGAACGCCAGCAGCTTCGCGTCCGTCCCGCGGAGAGTCTTGCCGATGCGCTTGCGCTGCTTCTTCGCGCGATCCAGGCGCGTCTTGAGCTCGGCTTTGCGCTTGTCGTCGTCGGCCTGCTTGAGCTTGGTCTGCAGGTCGGCGATGTCGGCTTCGAGCTTCTTGGCCTGGGCGGCTGCGTCGATGAGTCGTTGTTTCGTTCGCTTCATCGCCCGCGTGACGCCTGTCTGTTCGCCGCTCTGCCAGTCCTTCTTGATGCGATCGAGTCGCTCCGGCGACATGAGAATATGCGGACCTGCCTTCGTCGGGTCGCGCTTCCAGTGCAGGATGTACTTGTTCATCTCCGCCACCAGCGTCCAGTCGGTGTGGCGGCGGATGAGCCCGTTGAGCTTGTTGGTGCTGTCGAATCGTTTTCGCGGTCCGGCGACAATTGCATACGACCGCTGGCCGTAGTGCTTCCCGCCGCCGCTGCCGGTGTGCAACGGAAACTCGTACCACCCGCGATTTCCGTCGGCGACGTGGCCCTGGATGATGCCCTGATACGGCGAGACCCACTTGCCGGCGAACGTCGCGACGATGCCCACGCACGGGGCGTTCGGGTCGTCGGGATTCTTGCCTCCCGACGTCAGCAGGAGTTCCTGTGCTCCACCGCCGCGCTGCGTCCAGCGAGGCTGAAGACGCGCGTACTCCCGACCCTTCTGGATGTCGCGGGGTTTCGCTTCGCCGACGTTCAGGCTCGTGTTGCCCCCGAAGCTGTCGTACTCGAACCAGCGAACGCGCAGCGTCGTGTCCACCTTCATCGATTCGCCCGGTTTGCCGAGCTTCTCCTTGCCGAAATGCAGCTCGTGTCCGGCCTCGTCGGGCAGGTGATAGCGCTCGACGAGTTCCACCCACGGGTCGCCCATGACCATCCGCAGCACGACGCGATAGTGCGGCGATTCCTGCGGGACCATCTCGGTGGGAATCTCGTTGGGCTTGTAGGTGTGCGAGCGTTTTCCCGGCGTCATGGGGACAGCCGGCGTCTTACCGCTGACCTTCGCGCCCTCGAAGTCGTATTCGATCGCCACGTCACAGAATACCGGACCTTGGCGAAGGACCTTGATGCGCGACCGGCTGACCTTGGCAAACCCGCTGAACTTCGCCCGGCCGAACGAGGTATGTCGCCCGTCCAGCCCCAGCCCGGAAAACCAGTGCTTTGCGTCCTTGAGCGGAACGCCGCCGCCCTTGGCGGTGAACTCCTGCAGCACGAGCGACAGCCGACCGTTACCGAGGACAACGAACCTCCCGTCCCGTTTGACGCTCAGCGGCGAGTACTCCTTGCCCGGACGAACGACCACCTGCGTGCCCGACTCGCTCCGGCCGTCCCGCTTGGGCACGGTGGCGACGAACCACAGGCGATCGACCTTGGTTCCGTCGCGTTTGGTCGCCTGTTCAAGCTGGGCCGGGCGGGTTTCGCCGTTCATCGTCACGGTCCAGTCCTCATCGGCGTCCAGCGTACCTGCCGGGAAGTCCTTGTGTGTCAGCTCCCAGGGCCAGTGGAGGTTCAGCGGGTTCTGAATCGTGAAGGTGTGGACGTCGTCGGCCGACGCGGAAAAGGGGGCCGCAATAACGGTGAGAACAGCGATGCCCAGCAGCAGAGTGTGTCGCATGGCAGTGACCTTTCGTCGGAGAACAAAAACGAACATGGGTTCGCCCGAAGGCGAACACCTGCCATGGTATCAGGCATCGCCCGGCGTTGCACGGCCTGCAGCATGTTTGCCCGTTCGCGGCAGGGGGGTATGCGGTCCTGAGGCTGGGCGCTTATGCAGAATCACGGGCGGGGAGGCCTGTGATGCGAAAAGCGGCAAACGCGTTGACGTCTCCGCCGACGCACGATAGAACAAACACCAGCGGCGCGAGAGCGGTTCGCCCTCTGCGCCCCGCCTGCCGACCAGCAGGCCGACGCGCCGGTAGCTCAGCAGGATAGAGCGGCGGTTTCCTAAACCGCAGGTCGTGGGTTCGAGTCCCGCCCGGCGTAGTTCCCCCGCCGGAGCGATTCCCTTTCGCCCTCGGCGGATCCTGAACGCTCCTGGAGGCACCCATGAAACGCACACCGACTGTTCTCTGCCTGATCCTTGCGGGGGTCGGCATGCTCATGGCCATCGGCTGCAACGGGGAAGAAGAAACTCCCGTCGCCGCAGCCCGTCGCGAGAAGGTCGATGCCGCCGTCCGTGAGAAGCACGGCCGATCGCTCGAAGACCTGCCCGAGGTCACGCTGGTGGTCATCAGTCCCAACAACCGCAACATCGAACGCGAGTTCGCCGAAGCGTTCAGCCTGCACCACGCCATCGAGCATGGCCGGCGCGTAACCATCGACTACCGCGACGTGTCGGGCGGGGGAAACGCCATCCTGGACAACCTCCGCAAGACCTACGCCGGCTCGAAGGAGAAAGTCAAATCGGCCGGCATCGACATCGTCTGGGGCGGCGGGGAAGACAACTTCATGAAGATGACGGACGAGGGAATCCTCCAGCCGATGACGATTCCCGAGAGCTTCAGGGAGCACGTCCCAGCCGTCTTCGGCGGGCTGCCCATGTATGACCAGGATGGCCACTGGGCGGGGACGGCCATCAGCGCGTTCGGCATTCTGTACAACAAGGGCATGCTGGACCGCCTCAAACTGGCCCACCCGCGGACGTGGGACGACCTGGGCGAAGGGAAGTACTTCGACCTGGTCGTGCTGGCCGACCCCACCCAGAGCAGCTCAGCGGCGGCAGTGAACGAAATGGTCGTCCAGTCGGGCAAGGATTGGCCCGACGGGTGGGCAAAGCTGCTGGACATCCTGGGCAACGCGAAGAAGTTCTTTACCGGCGCCTCGGACGCCGCCAACGCGGTAACCAGCATCGCCCCGGTCGCCACGTGCATCGATTTCTACGGGTCGATGCGCGTCAGCCGACACCCCGAGCAACTGGAGTACGTCTCGCCGGCCGGTCAGACCGCGCTGACGCCGGACCCGATCGGCATTCTCAAGAACCCGCCTCATCCGGAGTTGGCCCAGCGGTTCGTGGACTTCGTGCTGTCGCGTCGCGGGCAGGCGCTGTGGGCCTTGCCGGTGGGGGCCCACCACGGACCGGTGCATAAGCCGCTGTTTCGCACGCCGATCCGACGGGACGTGTTCACCGCTTACAAGGGCAAGCTGCTGGGCGGGATCTCCGACCCGTTCGCAACCGGCGAGGAGATGAAGCTGGACCTGCAGATGCGGAATGTCCGCTTCGGGCTGCTGCGACACCTCGTGCGGGCGGCGGCACTGGACAACCGCGAGGGGCTCAAACAGGCCAAGAAGGCCCTGATCGAGAGCAACTTCGAGGCGACCCGGGCGAGGCTCTTCTACGCCTTGCCGCCCAACGTGCGGACCCGCGAGCAGATCGAACAGATCGCCCCGCAGCTGCTCGACGATACGGACCGCGACAGGATCGTCACGGGCTGGTCCACCTTCTTCCGCGAGCAATACCGCAAGGTGATCGATCTGCCGTGAGCCCCTTCGGACCGGTCAATCCGATCGCGCGGTGGGGCGAGTCGGTCCGCTCCCAGCCGATCGCGACGCTGCTGACCGTGGCGCTGATCGCACTGCTGGCCGGCGGATTGCTCTGGCCGATCGGAATGGCGATCTACCAGGCCTTCGTCCATCGCGGAAGCCTCAGCGGCTACTGGTTCTCTCGCCTCCTGCACGATCGCACCGGGGCGCAACTGCTCAACGGCCTGCAACTGGCGAGCCTCGCCACGGGAATCAGTCTCCTGCTGGCCGTGCCGCTCGCGCTGGTCCGTGCCCGCTGCCGATTCGTCGGGCAGAAGGTGCTGGGCGTGGCGGTGCTGGTTCCGCTGATCCTCCCGCCGTTCGTGGGCGCGATGTCCATGCGACAGCTGCTGGGGCAGTTCGGCGTGCTCAACCTGATTCTCGAACGTCTCGGCCTGCTGGAGATCGGGCCCGGCGAGCTGCCGCCCGACTGGCTGGCCGGCGGCATGGTCGGCGTGGCGGTCATCCAGGCGCTGCACCTGTTCCCGATTCTCTATCTGAACGCCTCGGCCTCGCTGGCGAACGTCGACCCGTCGCACACCCAGGCGGCCCGCAACCTCGGGGCCGGGCCGGCGCGAACCTTCCTCCGCGTGACGCTGCCGCTGATTCGTCCGGGCCTGTTCGCCGGGGGAACCATCGTGTTCATCTGGAGCTTCACGGACATCGGCACGCCGCTGATCATGAGTTACACGGACCTGTTGCCGGTGCGGATCTTCCAGGAACTCTCCAGCACCTACGGCGGAAAGACCTTCGCGATGGTGTTCGTGCTGCTGGCGATTTCGGTGGGCCTCTACGTGCTGGGCAAGTTCGTGTTCGGCCGATCGGAGGACGTCGCCGGTTCCAAGGCCACCCTGCAGGCAGAGACCCGCACACTGGGCCCGCTGGCGACGGTGGGTGCCTGGGCGCTGTTCGGGCTGGTGCTGGTTGCGGCGATTCTCCCGCACGTGGGCGTGGTGCTGACGGCGCTGGCGGATTCGTGGATCAACACCATCGTGCCGACCCGCTACACCACCGCTCATCTCCAGGCGGTGGTCACCAGCGAAGAGACCTACCGAAGCATTCTCAACAGCCTCAAGTACGCCGGAACCTCCACGGTGATCGACCTGGGAATCGGCACGCTGGCGGCCTGGCTGATCGTCCGCAGCCGATCGGCGGGCTCGGGGCTTCTGGACGCCCTGGCGATGCTCCCGCTTGCGGTACCGGGGCTCATCCTGGCTGCGGGGTACGTGGCGATGACCGTTCCGGGCTCGCTGCTGGACCGGATGGGAATCACCCCGGTGGATAACCCGTTCGTGCTGCTGGTGATCGCCTATTCGGTGCGACGCCTGCCTTTTGTGGTTCGCGGCGTATCGGCCGGTCTGCAACAGGTGCCCGTCTCGCTGGAGGAGGCGGCGCGAAACCTCGGCTCCTCGCGCGCGGGCGCAGCCCGGAGGATCACGCTGCCCCTGGTGACCGCCAACCTCATTGCCGCCGGTGTACTGACGTTTTCGTTCGCGATGTTG
Source organism: Phycisphaerae bacterium (assembly GCA_046541875.1). GTDB lineage: Bacteria > Planctomycetota > Phycisphaerae > SM23-33 > SM23-33 > CAZFPT01. Next base: position 45,018 of record JBKHCL010000001.1, read on the forward strand.
GAGGTCAGCGACTCGCTGGTGCTCGCCCAGCGCGCGAGCGATTATCCCATCACCAAGCAGATCTACATCCTGTATACCTCCGGAACCGCCGCCAGTGCGAACGTGGCTGCGGCGCTGGGCGTGTACGGAATGGGACTGCTGGCGACGACGATGGCCGTCGCGAGCATTCTGCTGGGACGCAAGCTCGGCGCGATCTTCCGCGCCTGACGTTCGACAAGGACCCCGACATGACGAGCATCACACTGGACCGAATCGCCAAACGCTACGGCCCGCCCGAGGGCGGGGTGTGGGCGGTGCGCGAGCTGTCGCTCACGATCGAAGCCGGCGAGTTCTTCTTCCTGCTCGGGCCCAGCGGCTGCGGGAAGACCACGCTGCTGCGGATGATCGCCGGACTCGTCGAGCCCACCACCGGGCGGGTGATGCTGGGCGAGCGGGATGTCACGCATCAGCCCGTCGAAGACCGGCGTACGGCGCTGGTGTTCCAGAACTACGCATTGTGGCCTCACATGACGGTCTATCAGAACGTGGAGTTCGGGCCGCGGATGCGCGGTTCGGGTCGTCGGGAAGCACGCCTGCAGGCCGACGAGCAGTTGCAGCGGGTCCGAATGGCGGAGTTCGGCCGACGCAAGCCCAACCAACTCTCCGGCGGTCAACAGCAACGCGTCGCACTCGCCCGCGCATTGGCCAGCGGCGACCCCTGCCTGTTGATGGACGAACCGCTGAGCAATCTCGACGCCAAGCTCCGCTCGGAGATGCGCATCGAACTGCGACGCCTCGTGAAAAGCAGCGAGGCCACCGGCGTTTACGTGACCCACGACCAGAAGGAAGCCCTCTCGATGGCCGACCGTATCGGCGTGATGCACGCCGGGGAGCTCGTGCAGATCGGCACGCCCCAGGAACTCTACAATCGGCCGACGACGCGTTTCGTAGCCGACTTCCTCGGCGAGGCGAACTTCATCGACGGCTCGGCGACACCGACCCCCGACGGGACGGCCGTTCGCACACCGGCAGGCGCGGTGCGATCAACTCAGCGCGGGGCTGATCGGGAGAGCGAAGTCACCTGCTGCGTTCGTCCCGAGCGTATCGGCCTGGTTCCCTTGGGCGATGACGACGACGCCGGGGACGGATTGCCCGCGACCGTGGAAACCCGCGTGTATCTCGGTGAGACGGAGCAGTTGACGGTGCGATTGGTCGACGGCAGCGAGTGGCGCGTTTCGCTCATCGGCAGGGGGGCCGGCGCGTTTGCCGAAGGTCAGCGAGTGAAGCTCATCGTCCCGCCCGAGGACGTCACGCTCCTGGATGAGTGACGACAGCAGGCGATAGGGACGGGGTCGAGTTTCTCAATCGAACAGTCCGCCGGCGGGCGTTGTCTCCACGCCATACTCGTCGACGAGGAAGCGGAGAGCCTCGTCGCTGGATCGGAACACCCTGGTAGCGGTCTCGGTGATGAAGGGGCTGGGCTCGACATCGGGTTGCCAGACGACGTACACGTCGCGGGTGGCTTCGTGGGCGTGCTGCAGTTCGCGCTCAACGCCGCTGGAGAGGCCCGGTCGCCCGTCTTCCAGGGTCGGCACGAGCGAGATGATCATGTCCGACTGGTCGATCAGTTTGAAGTCCCGCGCGTAGATCTGTCCGTCGATGTCCGGAATGATGCTGATGACCTCGCCGGCCGGCACGTCCACGCGCATCCCTTCCGGGCCGACACGCAGGGTCCGCTCGCCCTTCTCCACCGCCTGGATGGCCGGGCGACAGAGATACTTCTCTTCCACGTCGCCGGGGTCGAAGCAGATGAAGTGCTTCTTCATCTCCAGGCGAAAGCGGTCGATCTCCGCCTGGATCTTCGGGCGGTCCAGCACGTGCGACATCGGGAAGCTCAGGTACGCCTTCTTCATGTCCGGATCCGTCATGAGGCGCCCCATCGCCTGGGCGGTCGAGTCGTCCGCGCCGCGGGCACAGATGTAGAACCTCCCGTGGCCTGAGACGATCTGGCTCATCAGCTCGGTCGCCAGCGTCTCCTCCTCCCGCCAGACCATCAGATCCTTCAGCGTATGATTGGCATGGCCGTCGCGGGCGAGGCGGGCGTGAATGGTGTCGATATTGTCCACCACGGTGATGTAGAGGTCCGCGTCGAAGGACTTGAGCTGATCGTAGTCAAACGCGTAAAAGAGCCCGTGACGCCATCGGAACGTCGCGTGTGTGTTCACGATCACGTTCGCGCCGCTCTCGGCCTGGCGAAGGATGTCCTTGAACACGCTGCGACGGAGACTGTTGAGGCGGGTCAGCGGCAGGTCCAGAATGCGCCCGTGAACCACGTCGGGCGCTTCGGCGTACATCAACTCACCGACGTTCATCAGGTGCACGTCCATTCCGCTCTGGCTGCAGAAGTGTTTGACACGCTGGAGGAATGGAGTCTTGTCCAGTCCGACCTGCCCGGTGATGACGGCTCGCATGGCTCTCTCCGATGGGTGCGGCGACGGGCCGGGGCGGTCCATCGCCTCGGCGGCGGTGAGTGTACCCAATCCGCGTGGTCAGGACCAGTCCGCGTCGCACCAAGAGGGCGAAATCGGGCGGTTCGCACGCGGCGCTTGGCCCGGCCGGGTCGATGGTGTAGGATGTCCCCTTGCCCCTCGACGGGAAGGGCGGAGCTGAAGGATCAGCCAACGGAGAGACCCCCGTGAGCGACGAGCTTCATCATGAATGTGGCGTGGCTGCACTGTACCTGCTGGACAAACCATGGAAGGGGGCGGACCCGGCCGGGCCCGGTTGCGAGGCGATGGGCGAGGAGGGCAATGTCTCTCGTCTGATGCCCCAGATCCTTCTGGACCTCCAGAACCGCGGTCAGCTGGCGGCGGGCATGAGCTCCTACAACCCGCAACGTGTCCAACTGCTGGATACGTATAAGGATATCGGAACGGTCGGCGAGGCGTTCCGCATGTCGCGCCCGCCGAAGTACCATTCGATTCTGGACGAGTACGCCGGCAAGGCCGCCATCGGGCACACCCGGTACGCCACCTGCGGGCTGGACGACGCTCGCTACGCCCAGCCCTTCGAGCGCCACCACGGTCGGCTGTGGAAGTGGTTCACGTTCGCTTTCAATGGAAACCTCGCCAACTACGGCGATCTGCGCGACCGTCTGTTGGCCAAACGCCACTACCATTTCACGCTCGATACCGACACGGAAATCGTGATGCACTCGCTGGCGTATCGGCTGCGCGGTGATAAACCTGCCGACTTGACGAAACTGATGACCGGGCTGGCACGCAGCTTTGACGGGGCGTTCAATATCGCGTTTCTCGATGCGATGGGACGCATGTTCGTCTGCCGCGACCCGCTGGGACTTCGGCCGATGAGTTGGGGCGTGCAGGGCAACCTGTTCGCCGCTGCCAGTGAGTCGGTAGCGCTGTCGAACCTGGGCTTCGAGACCATTCACAGCCTCCAGCCGGGACAGATGGCCATCATCGAGGACGGCGAGCTGCGTTTCGAGCAGTTCGCCTCCGCCCCACGCAAGGCCAAGTGCTTCTTCGAGTGGGTGTACTTCTCGAACGTCGCCAGCAAGATCGACGATCAGAGCGTGTACGTTGCCCGCGCCCGCAGCGGCGAGAAGCTCGCGGAAATGGAAGACCAGGAAATCAACGGCGACTGCATCGTCGTGCCCGTTCCCGATACCGCCAAGGCCGCCGCCGACGCATACGCCTACGCGCTGGGTATTCCCAGCGTGGAAGGGCTCATGCGGAACCGCTACATCGGGCGAACGTTCATCCAGCCCAACTCTACGCGGCGGGCCAGCGCCAAGAACAAATACACCGCGCTGCCGGAGGTGCTCGAGGGGCGTCGCGTGTTCCTCGTGGAAGACTCCATCGTCCGATCGACCACGCTCAAGACGCTCGTGTCCCAGATTCGCGACGGCGCCGGCGCGAAGGAGATCCACGTCCGCGTGGCGTGTCCGCCGATCGTCGCCCCGTGCTTTTACGGGATCGACATGTCCACGCTGGGCGAGCTGTTTGCCCCGAACTTCACGCCCAAACGCTACAACGGCAACCCGTCCGACGCGATGCACGCCGAGATGGCCAGGGAACTGAAAATCGACAGTCTTCGTTATCTTCCCATAGACGACCTGGGTCCGTGCCTGCACGTGGAGGGCGAGGATCTCTGCACCGGCTGCGTGCTGGGCAAGTATCCCACCGAGCGCGGCAACAAACTGATGCGGTCGGCCAAGCGGCGCCTCGCCAGAGGCCAGTCCGGACGCACCTACGAATAAGACTCCGTCCCCGCCTCGCGGCAGGGGCGTTTGAGGAACCCAAGATGACTGAAATACCGCCAGGAACATTCGAGCACGTCCCAGCCGTCATGGACGCCCTCGCGTCGCGCGGACTGCTGCTGGGCAGCTTCGACGCCAAGGGCAACGGAAATCTCATGACCATCGGCTGGGGTTCGCTGGGGATGGTCTGGGGCGTGCCCACCTGGATGGTGCTGGTCCGCCCGTCCCGCCACACGTACTCGTGCATCGAGCATTCGGGCTGTTTCACCGTGAATGTCACCACCGACGATCAGTCGATGGCCTGCGTGGTGTGCGGCTCGCAGAGCGGCCGGGACGTCAACAAATTCGAGGAAACCGGGCTCACGATGGAACCGGCCTCCAGCGTGCTGGCGCCCGTGGCGGCCGAGTGCCCCATCCGCTATGAGTGCCGGGTCATCCACTCCAATGACGTGCTGCCCAACAAACTCACCGATGAAATCCGCTCAGGCAGCTACCAGGACGGGGACTATCACCGGGTGTACATCGGGAAGATCCTGCGCACCGTCAGCGCCCCCGACGCGGCCGATCAGCTCGCACAACGCAGCTGACCGCAAGGGGCAAGTTGCTCGGTTCAGTCCATCCGACGAAGAATCCACGTGCGCCCGGGGTTCGACGGCGGGGCGGGGATCTCGACGGCCTGACCGGTAATTTCTTCCAGCGCCCAGCCGGCCGCCTGAAGCACCTGCCTGGAGGGGCGGTCTTTCTCCAGCACCTGCCGCAGCGCGTCGCTCGTGCTTTTGGACTTCAGCTCGCCGGCGGCGATGCAGGCGTGGAACCTCGCGGCATTTGGCTGGTGCGGGTCGGTTATCAGGTCGGACAGAAACGCGGCGACCGCCTCGGTTTTCTCCTCGTTGACCAACCCTGCCGCCACGCGCGCGGCGATGGCAGACTGCCTGCCCAGACGCGCGGTGAGGTACTTGACTCGCCCGGCTTCGATCACCAACGGCAGCGCCTCGGTGGCGTTCATTTCCGACAGCGCTTCCATCGCCGCTGCCGTCACTTCCTGCGAGTAGGGCACCGGCGACGGGCTGGAAAGGTGTCGCTTTGCCTGGGCGATGTTGCGTTTCAGCAGGTCGCGCAGCGGTTTGCGGGCGTCGGCGATCTTGGCGGCAGCCAGCCCGCGGGCGCACTCGGCCACGGCGGCTGAGTCGATCGGAAGCGAGCGCAACATCTTGATGCGCGTCTCGGCGGCGACGTCGCTCTTGAGTTCGCTGAGCAGCCAAAGGGCACTGATCAAGTTGCGGCTGCGGGTTTTCGCGGTGCCCGGCGGGTCGGTAAGCCACTTCGCTGCCGCCGACGCAACGGTTCGGGCCGGCGTGATCTGCAGCAACGCCTCGCGTGCGGCCCGGTGGGCATCGATGGGTGCTTCGGCAAGTCGGTCGAACAGCTTGGGCATGTACCGCGCGCCTCCAAGCCGACCGGCCGACCGGATCGCAGCCAGACGGACCATCGCGGATTTGTCCTCCAGGGCGTCGTCGACCCGGCCGGGCTTGCCCAGCAGACCCCATGCACGGACGGCGGCCGATCGCATGCGCGGGTCCTTCGAGTTCCACGCGGCGAGGAGTTGTTCGCGGGGCGGCGTCTTGGCGTGAAGGGCCCGGGCGGTCAAGGCGGCGGCTCGGACGCCCGGAACCTTCTCGCCCGTCAGGGCGGCGAGGGCATCGGTGAGCGGTTTCCCTCCGCTGTGGGGCTTGAGCAGCAGGGCATTCTCCGCCGCCCGCAGGCGGACAGCCGGCGACGTGTGCGAAAGGGTCTCGACCAGAACCGCCGGCCGAGCGGCCTGGCCCAGCGCGGTCAATGTCTGCAGCGCATCGGCAGCCAGGGCGGCGTTGTCCCCGGCGACCAGGGCAGCAACCGCCTCACTTACCGAGGCGATGCGTTGTTCCCGGACCTCCAGCAGCGCACCCCGCTGCAGGGCGAGCGGGGCCTCGGCGGCCAGGGCTTCTCTCAGCAGGGCTTGGCGCTTGGGGTGAGGAAGATTCCACGCTGCCTGTAGCGCCGAGAGTCGTACGCCGGTGTCCCCGTCGCTTCGAAACGCCCGGCCGATGGGCTCGGCGGCAGCGGCGGGATTGTTCGTCTCGCCCAAGGCTTTGAGGGCCTGCTGGCGAACGTATGGATCGCGGTCGTCCAGGAGGTTCACCAGCATCGCGACGTCCTTATCCGTGCCGTACTGCTGGCGGGGGCGATACTCGCCGGGTTTCTCAGCGGCCCGGGCGGCTGTGATTGTCACAAGCAGCGTCGCGACGAGAAAGGTCGGTCGGTTGGATCGGGTAGCGGTTGGTCTCACGCGGGGGGGTCCTATTTGTCGGGTTGTTGCAACTGAAGCACACGGACGACGGTGACCGCAAAGAGCACGACCGTCGCGCAAGCCATGATCGGCACGTGGGCCGAGGCGATGCGGAGGTCATTCATGCCCGGGTGTCCGGCGGCGTCCAGGGCGGCTGCGACGGGGTTCACCACGAACACCGCTCGCACCAGGCGCTGGGAGAAGATTCCTCCTCCCAGCCCGGCCAGCAGGCTCACCAGGCCCATCGTTGCCACCACGCCGTAGGTCCAGGCGGTGGCGGTGGGCGTCCGCTCGAAGAGGCTGGAGAAGAACACCCCCAGCGTCGCCACGAAAAGCACGCTGATGCCCGCCACCTGCAGCACGCCGAGCACGTTGGGCCAAAGTGGCGGGCGGAAGTACAGCAGAATCGCCAGCGCCGGTGCCGTCGCCAGCGCCAGCAGGAGCAGGGGGATGATGGCGGCCTGGAACTTCCCGCTGACGATGCGCCAGCTCGGAAGCGGCGTGGTGCGAAGAAGGTCCCACACGCCGGTTTCACGGTCGGCGCAGATGGCGCTGCTGGTCATCGCCGGGCCGATCACGATCAGCAGCAGGATCAGCAAGGCCGCGACGACCATGATCATCGAATCCACCGCGCTGCCGGACTCCTGCACCATCGCCGAGACGCCGGCCGAGACGAAGAACATCAGCACCACCGCGAGGATCGCGGAGATCCCGATCATCCGCAGCAGCGTATGGGCCTGCAGCAGCGGGCGGGTGCGGAATTCCTTCACCAGCACCGGGTTCATCCACCAGGCGATGCTTCTCTTGCGTTTGCGCGGGTCGATGATGAACAGGAACGACCGGGCGGTTACTTTTCCGCGTTCGACGACCTTGAGCTTCTCGCGCGGGCGTGGTGGCGCAGCCGGGCGACGCAGCCTGTACAGGCAGGCGGCCGAGGCGAACACGATCACGCCCAGGCTCATCGGGATAAACGCCAGCCAGTAGGGAGGCAGACCGGCCGACCGGGCGGCGTAGGCGCTCTGGTCGCCCAGCACCAGCGAGAGCATCGCCTGGAGGGGGCTCAGCGACGCGAGGTAGTGCAGTATGGTGCGCCCGGGATCGGCCACGCGGGTGATGAGATGGTTGCTCACCGGCCAGGCCGGCAACGCCAGAAGCAGGCAGACCGCCAGCAGGATCGCGTAGGTGATGATGATCGCCCGGTAGCTGCGATTGGCTGCGCTGGAAACCAGCAGGCCGATCGTACCCAGGTACAACGCCGTCAGCAGGAGCACGCCCAGTACGCCGATGACCGTCGCAAGCTCGATCCCGCCCAGCAAAAGCGGGGCGGCCATCGCGACGGCCCCGGTCAGGACGATCAGCACGAGGAACGCCAGCGAGCCGACGATTTTGCCCGTGGCGATTTCCCAGGGCTTCAGGGCGGTTCCGTAGAGGCTTTCCCAGGTGTTGTGCTCTTTCTCGCTGGTGAGCGAGGCGGCGGTGAACGCCGGGGCGAACAGGGCGACCATCACCAGTTCACCGATGGCCAATACCGCCAGAATGCGTCGTGCCTGCTGGCCTCCGACATCCTGCAGCCCGTCGGCCGGCCAGAACAGCCAGATCAGGCCGGCCGCCACCAGCAACAGCGCCGCCTGCATGACGATCGCCTTTCGCGTTCGCAGGGCGGCGAGCACTTCCTTGTGGATGATGGGGTTTCGGATCACGCCGGCGCCTCCTGGGCCGGCGTCTCGGTGTCCTGCTCTTCGGGCAGGCCCGAGCCGATTCCGCTGATGGACATGTAGGCGTCTTCCAGGCTGAGGGGCACCTCGCGACAGGTGACGAGCCTGACCCCCGCCCCCTGGAGCCGGGCGACCATCGCCGCCAGCGATTCGTCGTCGCCGCTGAACTGGAAGCGGATCACGCCCGCTTCGTCCTCGGAGCGTTCGATCTTGTCGGCTCCGTCGGCAGCAGTGAGCACCTTGACCGCAGCCAGGCCGTCGTCGAGCGTCTTGACCTCCATCAGCCGATCCCGCCGCAACTCGGCGAGCACGTCGTGGATGTCGCCGGCCGCCCGGAGTTTGCCGCTGTGGATGATGCCGATCGAATCGCAGATCGCCGCCAACTCCGGCAGGATGTGCGAGCTGACCAACAGCGTCTTTCCGCCGTCGGCGAGTTTCCGAAGCAGTTCGCGCATCTCGATGCGGGCCTTGGGGTCCAGCCCGCTGGCCGGCTCGTCCAGGAGCAACACCTCCGGATCGTGCAGGAGTGTCCGCGCGATGCCCACGCGCTGCTTCATGCCCTTGGACAGCGTGTCCACGAATCGGTCGCGCAGGTACTCGCCCCGCGTGATGTCCAGAACGTGGTCGATCCGCTCGCGCCGCTCCTTGCGCGGAATCTTGAAGGCCGCACCGAAAAAGTCCAGGTACTCCCACACCCGCATCTGGTCGTACACGCCGAAGGCGTCGGGCATGTAGCCCACCAGCGATTTGATCTTCTCCTGGCCGTGAGTGACCTCCTCGCCCGCGATCCAGGCGCGTCCTTCGCTGGCTTTGAGGAGTCCGGCGAGGATGCGGATTGTCGTGGTCTTCCCCGCGCCATTGTGGCCGATGTATCCGAAGATCCGACCGCGCGGGATCGCAAGATCCAGGTGGTCCAGCGCGACGATTTCCTCGTACCGTTTCGTGAGCCCCTCGCAACGGAGCATCATGTCGTTCTTGTCACTCACCAGCCTGTCCTTCCAGGGTTACGTCCACGCTTCTGAGCCACCATTTGGGCACGGTGCCCGCTTCCAGCAGCGACTCGCCCGATTGCCCCGTCCGCCGGACCTCCAGCAGGAACCGTGCTCGGCCGGTTTTGTCGGTAAATCGCTCGATGTTCTCGACGTTGAGTGTGATCAGTCCGCTGGGGTCGTCAAAAGTCTCCAGCTTCACCAGACCCCGGGCTCGCCGATCGCGCGGGCTGTAGCCGGGGGGCAGCCCGTAGACCGTCATCTGATTGTTCATCGCGCGGATGTCGATCCGCAGCGTCGCCCGGGGGTTGGAGACCGGCCCGATCGCTCGCGGGAAACGGGCGGCGATGAGCAGCTTCCCGTTCCGCGGCGTGACAAGGAACTCGCGACGGACGGCGTCCCACGTGGCGGTCCCCAGCGAGTCCAGCTCGGTCTGCGTCAGTCCGGAGGGGATGCGGATGTCCGCCCCGGCCGGCGGCGCCTGCAACACCAGCGGACAGGTAATGACCGACCAGCCACGGGCGTCGGTGACGTCGTCGATGGGTTTGACCGGCAGGTGGGGCGCGTAGGCGATCAGGATGGGCCGATCGTTCAGGCGCGTCTGCGGGCCGGGAACGGTCATAAGCTGTCCCAGCAGGGCGTTTCGCAACCGGTCCACCGGGTCGGCCGTCAGGGCACCGGTGTATTCGCCTTGGGCGAAGCTGCGGGCGTTGGGCTGGTCTCGCCCGGGGCGCTGATAGCGGACAATCCGCAGGCGGTCGGTGTCGGTGATGGTCCGTTCGACAGAGCCGCCGGCTGGGATTGGCCCCATGCGGTACGTTCGTCGTCCGGCGTAGAGCACCATGCCCGTGATCTCCGCGGGCAGGCGGTTTTCGATGGTTCCGGTGAGCCCCTCGGGCCCGAACGTCAGCCGAGTGGCGATGGGGGCGAGGTCCGACGAGGCGTCGATGTACAGTGCCCGACTCGTGCCGACAGGCAGGTCGGTCGGAGGCAGGAGCACCGTCCAGTCGGTACCGATCTCCTGCTGCGTCATCGCCCCGGCGAGCGTGCCGCCCATGTCCCGGATGACCGCGTCCGCCAGGCCGGCGTCGAACGTGGCGTTCTCGCGCCCGTCCGAGCCACTGTGATAGGCGCTGAGCACCTGCACGCGCGATCGGTGATCGGGGTATTGGCTGATGAGTCCCACGCTGGAGAGTCGCTCGGGGTTTCCCCGCATGCGCGACCAGCCGAAGAACGCACCGGCCATCACCAGGCAGAGCGGGACGAGCACAACCCACGTCAACTCGCTGCGCCCCAGGCGGCGCAGAACAAGACTGGTCGCCACGCTGCCCACCGCCAGCACCGCCAGCAGTGCGACCGGCCAGATGCGCCCCGGTGCGCGCAGGCCGGCGATTTCCTTCAGCGTGTCGCGTCCGACGGCCGGGAAGGCATCGGCATGCAGCGTGGGTCGGGCTCGGCAGGCGGCGTTGACGTCCTGCCAGAGGTCATGCAGCGAGGGGTCCTTCACGGCGCCCAGCGGAGCGGCCAGCACGAATATGGTTCCGTCGCCCCATTCGTTCCGGGTCAGCAGCGGCAGGTCGTTCGCCTGCCAGAGAACCTCGGCGGTGGTGGGCATGAGTTCAGCGAAGGTGACGGGCCAATCGGTCGCGACCGGATCGATCTGCTCTCCGTCGGGGTCGGTCGCGGCGATGGATTCCAGGCGGTGCTCGCCGGTTACTTCCACGCCGGCGGCCGAGGCGAGCTCGCCGGTCAGCACGCGGTGGAACTGCCGGCCGGCGGTGACCACCAGCACGCCGCCGCGGGCGGTCCAGTCCAGCAGGGCGGTTCGCTGGGCGGGGTGCATGTCCGCCCATCGCGTTCGCCCGACGATCAGCACGTCGACACCGTCATAGCCGAACCAGTGATTGGGCGGCTGTTGGTCGGGGCGGACGGAGGAAATCATCAGCGTGACGTCCTGGAGCGGTTCGTTTTTGAGGGACTGGAGAAACAGGAAGCTGTCGTTGTCGCTTTCGGGCGTGTTGTCGTAGGAGAACATCAGCCCCACGCGCGTGTGGCGTGGGGGCACGATTGCGGCGTCGTAGGAGACCGGGGCCAGCTGACGGTCGGCTGAGAGGTCCCAGGTGCGGTAGGTCAGCGGGGTCAACGGCAGCGTTCCGAGCGTTCGATCGCCCGGACGGAGTGTGTCCGGTCGCATCGCCAGGCGAAGAAGGCGCCGCGAGTGGGGCGGCAACTCGACGACGCGGGAGAACAGCAGGGCAGTATCGCTCTGATGGGACGGCTGGCAGGCGACCTTCACGCGGACGGTCGAGTCGCCGTCGTTTTCGACCGTCAGTTCGCGTTGGGACCACCGATGCTCGACGAGGTAGTTCTGGAACGGCCCGGCCGGTCGGCCGAAGATACGCACATCCTGGGCGGCGGCGGAGACCGTCAGAATCAGCAGGAGCAGGGCGGTCGGGCAGCCGGATCGGCGAAGTGTCCTCAGCATACGTCGGTTCCTGTCATGGGATACGATTGAGAGTGGATCAGACAGTATATCTTCCGTGGTGACTCATGCAAGACGACGTCCGGGCGATCCGATAAGAACCCCGCCGTCCGGCCCTTGCATGGGTTCGGGGCGGGAGGCTACAATCCCTCGACGGATCAGCCGCGGTCGTCGCGGCGCCGTATGGAACCGCGATGAATCACAAACTGCTCCGAAATATGACGTTGAGTGCTCTGCTGGTCGCGATGCTGCACGCCCTCGGCTGTGGCGGCATCCCGGCGGCTCCGCCACCGACCAGCACAGTGGAATACGAGAAGATGCGCCTCAATCAGCGAGTGTCCTATCCCAAGCGGACGGTCATTCTCTATAACCTCCAGCGCGTGCTGGATCCCGATGTCTCACCCCAGGCCCGCCAGAGCTCGCTGCAACTGGTCGAGCAGCTCGGCGAGCAGGATCTCGCGGTACGCACCGAGCTGGCGAAGGTCCTGGCCGGCGAGAATACCCCGCCCGAACTCCGAGACGCGGTGCTCAAGCTCCTGTTGAAACGCGACCACCCGGACCTCGCCACGCACGTGGTGCGCGTACTGGCTGAGCTCAAGCCCGACGACCCGATGCGAAAGACCGTGCTGGACTGGCTTTCGCGGCATCCCACTCCGGGCGTGCTGGCGGAAGTGGTGGCCCTGTGGGCACGGGACGGCAAGACCGAAGGATACCAGAAGCGCTACGAGCGGGTCGTCGAGCGGATCAGCGGAAAGCCCTGGGACCAGGCGTTGCTGGAGGGGCTCAACCGCGACGGGTTTTCCGCCCGCGGGTCGGCCGTCACGATCTTGGCCCGTCGGATGGGGCGAAAGCAGCTGGCGACGCGCATTGGCACGCTGCCGCCCCGCACGATGGCGGTGCTGGCGATGCAGGAATTCCTGGGCAAGTTCGACTATCTTCCCACCTCCGGGGAAGACCTGCTGACGATCGTCTCGCTCTATCGCAACGAGAGCAAAGCCATCCCCGACGCTGCCCGGCAGTACGAGATCTGGCGGCGCGATCACGGGTACGTCTTCGAGGCGAGGGACTTCCACATCCTCGCGGCGTTGGCGAGAGACCCGCTTCGTCCGAACCTCCGGCGGAGTCATTTGATTCTCTCGATCGGGCGGCAACTCAAGAAAAGCAAACACGTCCGGGCGATCGCACCCGGGCGAGGCCGAACCGACCAGGGAAATTTCTGGATGGTCTCGCACAAACTTTCGATGGCCGATCTGTGGAACGTGTACCTTCTGGTGGAGATGCTCTCGCGCAAGCGCGTGCAGATCGCACTGGGCATCGTGGCCGACCGCGACCTGAAGGACACGCGAACCGCTCACGGCGGGCTGGTGGTCTACGAGAACGGCCAGGCCGAGGCAGAGCTGTATACTCCGTCGCGCGACGCGCCTGCCAATGACCTCACCTACGTGCCGTCGCGGGCGGCGGTGCTGGCCGGCCGGGATGCGCTGTGCCGGTTCACCTGTCATTTCGAGCGGATCAACAACGCCCTTCGCGCCGGACCGGGCCCGGAAGAACTCCGCGACGCCAAACGCGTCGGCTACTACGGGTTGACGATCACCAGCGTTTCGTCCGAGGCGTTGTGCGCCCACTACTACAATCCCGACGGACAGGTGATCTCGCTGGGTGTGTACCCCTTCGCCGGTGGCAGGACCGCCCGGTAACGCGCAGCGGCGGGGCGGTGGCTTAGGGTTTTACTCTGCGGGGTCGTCGTCGGCAGTGGGCAGTTCAATGCGGAACCGCGTGCCGCAACCTTCCTCGCTCTCGACGCTGAGATGTCCGTGATGCTCGTGGATGATCCGTCGGGTGGTGGGCAGCCCCAGGCCCGAGCCGGCTTTCTTGGTGGAGTAGTAGATATCGAACATCTTCGCGCGGACCTCCTCGGGAATGCCCGGGCCGGTGTCGACGACTTCGATCACGCCCTGCTCGCCCTCGCTGCGCACGTGAAGCATCAACTCTCCGCCATCGGTCATCGCCTGGACGGCGTTGATCATCAGGTTCAGGACGGCCTGCTTGATAAGATTCACGTCGATCCGGCAGGGTACGGGCGTGTCACTGAGGGACGTCCGCAGCAGCACGTGGGCTGCCTCGGCCTGGGGCGCGAAGAAATCGGCCAACTCGCCCACCAGGGAATTGAGATCCTCGGTGCGCAACTGCAACTCGACGTTGCCGGCGAACCGCAGGAAGTCCTCCAGAATTCCCTGCAGCCGTTCGGCTTCCTGGTTGACCCGTTCGAGGCGCCGGCTCAGCCGATGGTGTTCCTCGTCGTCGTATTCGCGAAGGTCTTCGTTGAGCAGCGTGAGGTTCAGATGGATCGTGGACAGGGGGTTTTTGATTTCATGGGCCAATCCGCCCACCAGCTTGCCCACCTGCGCGAGATGCTCCTGGCCGCTGGCGCGCCGGCGCATGCGACGGGCGTCGTCGAGCGTCCGCCGACAGCGCCGAAACACCAGCCACCCGCACAACGGACCGGCCAGCAAGGCCCCGAGAAAAATCCAGGCAATCCACATGGCCATACAACTACCAGATGGCGAACGAAAACGAAAGCGACCGGCAACAGGGGGCAGAGATCGCCGGTCGTTTTCCCGTGAGCGAACCTTTTTGCTTGAAACGCCGCCGGGGGCGGGCCTATAGTCTTCGTGGCATCAAGAGTGCGTGAGGGACCTGGCCCTGAGACCGCACGGCAACCTGTTCCGGACTTTCGGTCCGGCGATAAGGTGCCGCACCAGCCCGCAAGGGAGCGATGTGGCCTTGAGGATGCATTCCGAAGGCAATCTTCCCCCCGTGCACCCTATGATGCTCTACATCCCGGCCCGCGTCGGCCGATGAGACGTTCGCTCAATCCAGCAAGGAGAGACATCATGACCGATACCCCCAAGACGTACAATCTCGGAACCCTCGCGTTGCACGCCGGACAGGAAGACGACCCGGCCACCCACGCCCGGGCGGTGCCCATCTACTCCACGGTGGCGTACAACTTCGAGAGTACCGACCACGCCGCCGACCTGTTCGCCCTGAAAGACTTCGGGAATATCTACTCCCGGCTGATGAACCCCACCTGCGACGTGCTGGAAAAACGCCTGGCGGCCATGGACGGTGGCGCCGCCGGACTGGCGTTCGCCAGCGGGATGGCTGCCATCTCGGCGGCTGTTCTTACGCTCGCAAAGTCCGGGCAGAATATCATCGCCGCGCCCAGCCTGTATGGCGGAACGGTGACGTTGTTCACCCAGACCTTCAAACGGTTGAACATCGAGGTCCGCTTTTTCGACCCCGACCGACCCGAGACGATCGCCGAGTTGGCTGACGAGAATACGCGCTGCGTATATCTCGAATCGCAGGGCAACCCGAAAAACGACGTCGCCGACTTCCAGGCCGTCACGTCCGCCGCCCACGAGCAGGGCCTGCCCGTGATCGTGGACAACACCGTCATGACGCCCGCGCTGTTCCGCCCCATCGAGCATGGAGCGGACATCGTGGTGTATTCGACCACGAAATACCTTGGCGGCCATGGCGTTCACGTGGGCGGGGCGATCGTGGACAGCGGGAACTTCCCCTGGGCCGACGACCCGGAGAAATGGTCGGACTTCACCACGCCGGACCCCGCCTATCACGGCGTGGTGTTCACCGAGGCGCTGGCGCCGATCGGGAACATCGCGTTCATCGTCTACGTCCGTACACACTGGCTGAGAGACACCGGCGGGGCGATGAGTCCGTTCGCGGCGTTCCTGTTTCTCCAGGGCATCGAGACGCTTCACCTGCGGATGGAGCGCCACTGCAAGAACGCCCAGGCCATCGCCGAATGGCTCGACGGGCACCCGCTGGTGGAGAGCGTGAATTATCCCGGTCTGCCCGGCCATCCGTATCACGAGCGGTCGAAAACGTACATGCCCGACGGCGCCGGCGGGATCATCGGGTTTGAGATCGCCGGGGGCAAGGATGCGGGCGTGAAGTTCATCAACGCCGTTCAACTCGCCAGCCACGTTGCCAATATCGGCGACGCCAAGACGCTGGTGATACACCCTGCCTCCACGACGCACCAGCAGCTCTCCGAGGATGAACAGCTTGCCGCCGGCGTGACGGCCGGGTACGTTCGCCTCTGTGTGGGCATTGAAGACGTCGAGGACATCCGCGCGGACCTGGATCAGGCGCTGCAGGCCTCCCAGGGGTGAGATACGGACGGACGAACGTTCCGCCAGGGAAGGATATGACCGAAGATACATTCGAAAGCAGTGATGTCGCACGCGGGGCCGAGGAACTCCGGTACGCACGGGCTGTGACGTTCGCCGGGCCGGTGGAACTGGAACTGGGCAGCGCGTTGCCGGAGGTGACCGTCGTCTACGAGACGTACGGCAAGCTCAACGAGGCCCGGGACAATGCGGTGCTCATCTGCCATGCGCTGACGGGCGATTCGCACGTGGCCGCCCACGACGAGGACGACGACGAGGGGTGGTGGGACATGGTGGGCATGGTCGGTCCAGGCCGACCGATCGACACGGAGCGGTATTTCGTGATCTGCCCCAACGCGTTGGGCGGCTGCCGTGGAACCACCGGGCCCAACTCGATCAACCCGCAGACCGCAAAGCCCTACGGGCCTGATTTTCCGACGATCACCACCGGCGACATCGTGGCCGTCCAGAAGATGCTCATCGACCATCTGGGGATCGATCAGCTCCTGGCGGTCATCGGCGGGTCCATGGGCGGCCATCAGGTGCTGGTGTGGGGAACGAAGCATTCGCACCAGGTGCGGGGGGCGATCGCCCTGGCCACCTCGCCTCGCCTCACCAGCCAGACACTGGCGTTCGACGTGATCGGTCGCAACGCCATCATGCACGACCCGGACTTCCACGACGGTCGCTACTACCAGCAGGGCGACGGGCCGTCGACCGGGCTGGCGCTGGCGCGGATGCTGGCGCATATCACGTACCTCTCCCCGGAGTCGATGAAGGAGAAATTCGAGGCGACCCGCCATCAACCCCGGGACATCCAGACCAGTTTCGAGAAGCGGTTCTCGGTCGGGTCGTACCTGGCCCACCAGGGCTCGAAATTCGTCGAGCGGTTCGACGCGAACAGCTACATTCGCCTGTCGATGGCGATGGACCTGTTCGACCTGGGCAACACGCCCGAGAAGCTGCGCGAGTCGTTCGATCCGTCCCAGTGCGCCTGGCTGGTGGTGAGCTTCACCAGCGATTGGCTGTTTGCCCCGAGTCAGTCGCGGCAGATCGTGGCGGCTTTGCTGAATACCGACGCCCCGGTGAGCTACTGCAACATCGAGAGCAACTGCGGGCACGACGCGTTCCTGCTGCCCAACGATTTCGACAGCTACGGGCCGTTGGTGGAGGGGTTCCTGGCGAACCTCGCCGGTGAGCCGGTCGCCGTCTCTCAGCCGGACCCCATCGTCGACATGCACGCCTCGTCGCGCCTGCTCCACGCCGGGCGGCAGGATTACCGGCGCATCCTGGATCTGATCCCGCCGGACGCCACGGTGCTGGACCTGGGGTGCGGCAATGGCGGATTGCTGGCCGACCTCAACGCCCGTGCGCCCGCCACCCGGCTGGGCGTGGAGGTGAAGGAATCCCGCGTGATCGAATGCGTCCGGAGGGGGCTGTACGTGGTGCATTCGGACATGAACGAGGGGCTGCCGCTGTTCGACGACGACCAGTTCGACGTGGTGGTGCTCTCGCTGGCGCTGCAGGCGGTCTGGGAGGTCGAGCGCGTGCTGGACGAGATGCTGCGCGTCGGGCGTCGTGGGATCGTGAGTTTCCCCAACTTCGGGTTCGCCCCGGTGGTGAAGATGCTCTCGGAGCAGGGGCGTGCGCCGGTCTCGGCGGGGATTCTCAGCTACGAGTGGTACAACACCCCGAACCTGCGGTTTTTCACCATCCGGGACTTTGAGGAGCTCTGCGTCAAGAAGGGTTACACCATCCACGAGTGGGTCGCCCTGAACACCGAGGCAGGGCAGCGCGTCACCGACGACCCGAATCGTAACGCGGACATGGCCGTCTACGTCCTCAGCCGATAGGCAGCGAGGCGGGCTGAATCTCCCTTGTCGGATGGAGGCGGTGCGGGTATGCTTTCCTGCTTCGATATGGCCCGAAGCTTCACGCAGCGACTGGCGGATGTACTCCCGTGCCCGTCGCCGCCGGAGGACCCACCATGAATATCGCAGATTTGAGCAAAATTGAAGGCAGGACCTACCCGGCCCGTCGGCGGACGCAGAACGTCGTGGGCGGTGCCAGCCCCATCGAGGCGACGGCGTTCTCCATGGGATACGTCACGCTCGACCCCAACGGCGGGCAGGTTCCGTGGCATAACCAACAGCAGGAAGAGGTCTACTTCGTGCTCAGCGGGACCGGCGAAATGTGCCTGGGCGACGAGAAGCAGACCCTCACCGACGGGCAGGCGGTGTATATTCCGTCCGGCGTGTTCCATCAACTCACCAACATCGGCGATACGCCGCTTACGTTCATTTACGTCTACGGCCCGGCCGGCGACGTGGATCACTGGAAGCAGGAACTCTCGGGCACGCTTCCCAAGGCCGGCGTGGACGTACCGCCGCTGCCGGAAGGCGCCTGGGAGCAGTGTACCGAGAAGCCCGAGGATGCCCAGTAGCCCCCGGACCCGTGCAACCCGCCCCGGCCGACCGACGTGGTCTCGACGAGGGCTGAGCAGAAACCCGAACCAACGAGGAAGACGTAGATGCAGGATGCGAAGATACACAATGTAGGCGTCATCATGAATGGCGTCACCGGACGGATGGGCACCAACCAGCACCTGCTGCGGTCCATCATGGCCATCCGCGAGCAGGGCGGGGTGAAGGTCTCGCCCACCGAGTTCATCATGCCCGAGCCGGTCCTGGTGGGGCGCAATCCGGTGAAGCTCAAGAAGCTCGAAGAAATCACGGGCATCACCGAGTGGACCACCGACCTGGACGAAGTGCTCAGCGACGAGAAGTACACGCTCTACTTCGACGCCCTGTCGACGACGCTGCGGGTGCCGAACGTCTCCAAGGCCATCGCGGCCGGCAAGAACATCTACTGCGAAAAGCCCACCGCGCTGACCACCGAGGACGCCTATCGGCTCTATACCGAGGCCCGCGATGCCGGCGTGAAGCACGGCGTGGTGCAGGACAAGCTCTGGCTGCCCGGGCTGATGAAGCTCAAGACGCTGATCGACAGCGGTTTCTTCGGGCGAATTCTCAGCGTCCGCGGCGAGTTCGGCTATTGGGTGTTCGAGGGCGAGATCGTCCCGGCCCAGCGACCCAGTTGGAACTATCGCAAGGAAGACGGCGGGGGGATCATTACCGATATGCTCTGTCACTGGCGGTACGTGCTGGACAATGTCTTTGGCGAAGTCAAGGCCGTCAGTTGCCTCGGCGCGACGCACATCCCGCAGCGCGTGGACGAGAGCGGCCGGACGTACGAGGCGACCGCCGACGACGCCGCTTACGCGACGTTCGAGTTGGCCGGCGACGTAATTG
This sequence comes from Phycisphaerae bacterium, assembly GCA_046541875.1. Classification (GTDB taxonomy): domain Bacteria; phylum Planctomycetota; class Phycisphaerae; order SM23-33; family SM23-33; genus CAZFPT01. The sequence continues at coordinate 64,298 of JBKHCL010000001.1, forward strand.
CGCACTTCAACTCGTCGTGGTGTACCCGCGTTCGCCGCGACGATCTGCTTACGCTGCAGGTCGATGGCACGAAAGGGTCGGCTGTGGCGGGTCTGCGCGACTGCCGCATCCAGTCCTTCGGGGCGACGCCCAAACCAATCTGGAATCCGGACATCGATCAGCCCATCGATTTCTACGACGGCTGGCAGGAAATGCCCGACCAGGTCGAATACGACAACGCCTTCAAGGCGCAGTGGGAGCTGTTTCTGCGGCACCTCGTACTGGACGAGCCTTTCAAGTGGGACCTCCGCGAGGGCGCCAAGGGCGTGCAACTCGCCGAGCTGGGCCTGGACAGCTGGAACAAACGCGCCTGGGTCGACGTTCCCGACCTGGCGAAATAGCACACCGCGGCAAAGGGCCCGGCCGATGGTTTCCTCCCTCGGCCGGGCCGGTCGCCCATGAACAGCGCCCGAAACGATGGGCGCTTACCCTCAATCTGCATTCGACGATTATTGGGGATTTGGTAGGTAAGGCGAGGTGCAATCCGGGCTTGTCGCAGGGAACCCAAACCGTCTGTGATACAGTCTTATTTGGGGCCCTTGGATGTCGCCACCGCACGCGCATACAATTCCTTCCGTCGCAGCCGATTCTCGTATTGCATTGCTCAGGGCGATCCGAACGGCGGAATCACCCCGGGCCTTGCAAGGGCTAACATACGCGAAAACAAAGTATTAATGGTGTCGATGCGCGCCGATGCAGAGCGGCCTGGGTGTGGGCGGAAATTGCCGCCCGGGCGGGTTTTCCATCAATGGGACATCCCCTCATTCCGATAGTGAGCTTGCCTCCCACTCATCGCGGAGGCCTTCGGGGTGGACCACGATACGCTGCAGGCACCAGGAAAGAGGAGACCAATGGTCACGATTCAGGAACAGTGCACGGTATTTCGCTTCTATCGGCCGGGGGTGCGGGAAGTGCTCATCGCGGGGGATTTCAACGATTGGAACGCCGCCCGGACGCCGATGACGTCCGTGGGCAACGGATACTGGTCGGCCGAGTTGGACCTTCCTGCCGGCGAATACCGCTTCCGCTACTGCGCGGACGGCGAGTGGTTTACCGACTACGCCGCATTCGGCGTGGAACCCGGCGAGTACGGACTGGACAGCCTCGTCCGCGTGCCGCAGCGCTCCGTGAGCCTGGTCGCCAAGGCGCCGGCCAAAAACGTGGCTGCTTCGCCGGTCAATTCATTCGCAGCTGCCTGAGAGGCAGAGACCATAGTCGTAGAGAGACCGGTCGTCCTGGCGATGGCCGGTCTCGTTGTGCGCGGGAGGGTTACTCTTCTTCGTCGCCGGCGGAGGGTTCTTTGGAGTCCTCACCATCGGCCTGCTCGGCTGGGGGTTCTTCTTCGGGATGGTCATCGGCGGCAGGTTCGGTGTTCGCCGTGTCCTTGGCCGACTCGCTCTTGCTGTCCTCGGGAGCGGTTGACTCCTCCGGCTCGTCCGTTTCGGCGTCGTCGGTATCTTCGTCGTTCTGTTCCTTCGTGATGGGCTCGGGCCTGGGGCGAAGCTCATCGACCCGGGGAAGATCCTCGATACTGCTCAGGCCGAACGCTTCGAGAAAGAACGTCGTGGTCCCGTAGAGCATCGGGCGTCCGAGGACCTCGGCCCGGCCGACGATTTTCACGAGGTTTTTCTCCATGAGCTTGCGGACCATCTCGCCGCTGGAGACGCCGCGGATGGCTTCGATATCCGCCCGCATGATGGGCTGGCGGTAGGCGATGATCGAGAGCGTTTCCATGGCCGCCGAGGAGAGCTTCGAGTCGCTCTTGACCTTGAACAGGCGCGAGACCACGTCGTCGTATTCCTCCCGCGTGAGCACCTGGAAACCGCCGGCGATGCTCTCGATGCGGAACGCGCAGCCCATCTCGTCGTATCGCTGGTTGAGCGTCCGGATCGCGTCCTTCACCACGCCGCGATTGGGCAGCTCGGCGACGTGCTGAATCTTCGAGATCGAAATCGCCCGGCTGGTGGCGAACAGGATCGCTTCCACGACGGCCGCCGCTTCCACAAGGTCCACCGTCGACTCTTCCGCCGGCGGGGCCGAGGTCTTATCGGCCTCGTCGTGGTCCCGCTCGTCGGCGGATAGATCGCCCTGGGCGGCGGGCGTCTGGTCCTCGGCAGTGTCCACGGCGCTGGAGGCGGTGTCCACCTGTTCGGCGGGCGTCTGGACGCTCTGGTCGGTCGTCTCGACCGCCTCGTCGGTCTGCTCGGTCTGGCTGGGAGTGTCGGGCTGATTCATGTCGTCACCTTACCGGCGTGGCGGGGGTTTGGCAAGGCCGCCCGCGCACGGCGAGTTACCCTTGGCAGGGTCGGTAGAAGCTCGTCGGTCGGGGGCCTATCGTGTTGTGCAATTCACCGATTCCCTCGATGGCACCGACGATCCGGTCGCCGGGCTGAAGGAGTTTGCCCGTTGCTTTGCCGACCCCCGAGGGAGTTCCCGTGGCGATGACGTCGCCGGGCGTGAGTCTCACCAGTCGGCTGCAGAAGGCGACCAGCTCGCGCACCGAGAAGATCATCTGGTCGGTGACCGCGTCCTGCCGCGTTTCGTCGTTCACCCGGAGGCTCAGGCGGAGGGTCTGGGGATCCTCGATCTCGTCGGCGGTCACGAGACACGGGCCCATCGGGCAGAATTTATCCTGCCACTTGCCGTGCAACCAATCGAAGAACGGGTCTTTCGGCCGTTGCGATCGACCGTCGGCGTGCGTCATGCTGCGAGCGGAGATATCGTTGGCGATGGTGTACCCGGCGATGACCGCCTCGGCGTCGGCGGGCGTGATGTCCTTCGCCTCGGCGGCGATGACCACCGCCAGCTCGACCTCGTAGTCGATCTCCTCGCTCACCGTCGGCCAGGGGATCTCCTCGCCGGTGGCTGCCACCGCGGTGGGGGGCATCAGGAACGGTCGGGGGGTGGTCGTGTTGGCCGGGTCGTCGGGCAGGTCGCGCCCGCGATCGAACTCGCGATGGTGCTCGACGTAGTTCACCGCGATCCCCATGAGTTTGGGCGGATCGGGAATCGGTGCCAGCAATCGCACGTCGTCCATCGTCAGGCGGTGCGACGCCGGCGCCTCGGCCCGTCGGGCAAGTTCTTCCAGGGCATCGCGGCCACGGGCAATGGCCTCGCGCAGGCACCCAGGCCCGTCCGGCCAGGCCGAGGGGATATCCTGAATGTGGTCGTCGCGCAGCAGCCCGAAGGACGTTCTGCCGTCGTAGGTGTAGCTCACGAGCTTCATGCGGGGCTCCAACTGAGGGATCGTCGGACAATCAGCAGCTGAGGATACCGCTGGTCAGAAAGTGATGCAACGGTGTGCGAGACGGTGAAAGGTCACTCCACGCTGTAGGACTCTGCCTCGGATTCGCTGCGCCGGTGGTGGTCGGAGACATAGCCGGCGGGCACCTCGGAGGCGATTGGCTGCTCGGCCTCTCTGGCGTGCCGGGCCCGTACCGATCGCCGGTACGGCCGGGGGCTGATGCCCACCACGCGTCGGAAAAAGCGGGAGAAGCTGAACACGTCGGGGAACTCGAGCGTCTCGGCGACCTCGGTGATGTTCAGGTCCGAGTACTCCAGAAGACGGGAGGCCACTTTTGATCGCTCCAGGTCCAGAAACGATTTCAGCGGCATATCGCAGTGCTTACGGAAGAGCGAAGAAACGTGCGAGACGCTGTAGCCCAGATGCTCCGCCACATCCGAGACCGCCAACCGACGGCCGCCACTGGATTCCACCAGCGAGGCGATCCGCGAGACCAACGACTGATCGGACTGGTCGATCGCGTCACTGACCGGTCCCAGCCGATGGGTCAGCAGGGCACCGAGAAGATGTTCCAGCACCCAACGCTTGCGACGGCTGGGCTCGGGATTCGGGGGCAGGAGCGTTCGCAAAGTCTGGATGAGCGTGACCTCTTCGGGGTCGTCCTCATCATCGCCCAGCAGCATCACCGACGCGCTGTCCGACACGCCGCTCACGGAGAACTTCAGCGAAAACCACTGCTCGCCGCCTCGCTCGTACACGAACCGGTGGCTGCAGTGCGGCGGAATCAGCAGGACCTGCCCCTCCTCCAGCGACTCGTCGATGTCACCGGCCTGGGCGACGATCGGCCCGTGCGTGATGATCTCGACCTGCCAGAAGGGGTGAGAATGCTCGGGGACCGGACGCGCCTGGGAGGCATAGCCCTTGTGGCAGAGCAGAATCCGGCAGCGCAAAGGATTGCCCTGAAATGCCGGCACGCCCTGTTTTGATAAATCAATCGCCCGTTTTGCCATTCTTGCCTCGTCCTTGTCCCGTTTATGCTATATCAGAAGTCGAATCCGTGCAAGCAGTCTTTTCGACGGTCGTGAGCTTCACTTTGCGCGGGCAGCGGGCAGCGGGCGACGGGTCATTGCGGCCTGGGCGAACGTGGTGTATACCTCGCACATCGCCGACGGCAAAGACGTCGGGCCCGATGAAACAGTTGACCTGCCCCGATCTTTCCAGGTCAGAAAAGGACGACAAGATGAACGCGATTTTCAGCATTTTCCCAAAGTTCCTCCGCAAGCTTTCTGCCGAGCAACTCGCCGAGACCATTCACAAGGTCGGGCTGGACACGACCAATCTCGTGATTCGCGACGGGTTCTGGTGCAAGCCCGGCTCGCTGGCGGCCGACGTGCCCGCCTTTCTCAAGACGATGGAAAAGGCCGACATCAAGGTGCACTTCGCCACGGCCGGCTTCATGCCCGCGGACATTCTCACCGACGACACCGCCGTCCGTGTGCTGGCGGACAACGGCGTGCGTGAGTTCCGCCTGGGGTACTACAAGGGCGGCGACGAACCGGGCAAGACGCTCGATACCGCCCGGGCCGAGATGGTCCAACTCGCCGACCTGTGCGACCGGTTGGACGTCAAAGCCGTCTACCAGATCCATCACGGGACGGGCATTCCCTCGCCCAGCGCGATCTGGCACGTGGTCAATGGTCTGCCGGGCGAGCACATCGGCGTGATGCTCGATCCGGGCAACCAGGCGAACGAAGGGTTCGAGAAGTGGGGGCGGGCAACGAAACTGCTGGGAGAGAACGTCGCCGCCATCGGCGTCAAGGACGCCCGGGTGACGCAGGATACCTCCCGCATCGACGAGGAGGACAAGGGCTGGGGGACAGCCTGGACCACGCTGGATAAGGGAATCACCAACTGGTACGAGCTGGTCCGATCGCTGGACGCGATCGACTTCGATGGGACGTTCGTGTGGATGCCCTTCTACAACGAAGGCGAACCGGACGCGCTGATCGAGAAACTCGCCGGCGAGGTGGCCTACCTGCGCAAAGTCGTCAACGACGTGACGACCACGCGGAAAGAGGCGTAGCAACACGCGGCATGGACCGAATACCCGTAAGCTGCATACGCAGAATGCCCATGCCAGGAAAGACATCCGAAGGAGCCCCCACCGTCAGGTGGGGAATAGAACGCACCCCGTAGCACGGCCTTCCAGGC
>JBKHCL010000033.1:0-30741 GCA_046541875.1 Phycisphaerae bacterium
CGCCAGACCCGTCGAGGTCATGTCCGCACGGTCCACCTGGATCATCTCTGAGGTGCCCAGGTGAATCTTCAGATCCGTCTGATCGGTCGTATCGGTCGAATCCAGGTTCAGCAGATTCAACCCGTTGAACTCCGTGTTGTTCGAGATTCGGTTGATCTCCTCGACCAACTGTGAAAACTCGTCGTGCATGATCCCGCGCTGAGCACTGGAATACGACTCGGTCGCACTCTGCTCAGCCAGCTCACGCATACGAATGAGGACGCTGTCAATCACGCCCATCGCACCCTCAGCCGTCTGCAGCATCGAGATCGCGTCCCGGCCGTTCCGGGTTCCCTGGCGAAGCACCGAGACGTCCGCACGAATCAACTCACGAACCGCCATGCCAGCCGCGTCATCCGCCGCGGTGTTGATCCGCAGACCGGAACTCAGCTTCTGGACCGAATTGGTCAGGTTCTTGTAGTTGATCCCCAACTGCCGGGATGCCTGTTCGGCCATCAAGTTGTTTCTGATTGCCAGCATGTCAATACTCTCCTTCTGGTCCTGCTTTGACATGTGGGCGCAGACCGATCATACGCAGACTGGTCTTGAGAACCCCCGACCCGGAGGTAACGCGCCGCACCTGATACGTTTGTGCTCTGTGGGTGGCGTCTCTGCCCGTCGAAGTCCAAACGACGGAAGGGGTGCAGAAACAACCGCTTTGCTGCTCAGGGGGCGTTCAGGAAGGACCGGACTTACGCCCGGCTTCAAGAGGCCCCGACCCATACTCGGCCTCCCGCCGATCGGCTGAACTTCGCTGCTGCCGCCGGCGAGTGCTGCTTGCCTTCACCCCCCATTAACGAGACCGCCACCACCACCTTAATGGCAAATATGGAGAATTTAGCTAAACCGGGCAATATAGCCCTGAATGCAATGGCGACTTGGAGCTTCTCCCCTGATTCCGTCCACGTTTGTGAAATGCAAGACCCTTTTCACCCGCCCCGCACAAAGCCCTCGCAGCCCTCACTCCGTGGAGATCTGAAAGTCGCTGCTCTCGACGTCCATCGCTTCGACTCCGGCCAGGCTGGGTGTCGCCAACGGGCAATCGAACCGCCCTCCCCGCACGTTCCGCGCCCACAGCACCCCCATAGGCACCTCGCAATCGCTCGGCCAATGGGTGCTCACGTCGCTGACCTGCAGATTGCGAATGTTCTCCGCCACCACTACAGCCTTGGCGGCGCGGGCATCGGGCGAAAACGGCGAGAACTGCCCGGCCCGGTGGGCCTCGCGCGCCTGCTCAAAGCGGTTCTCGACGGACGGGTATTCCATGTGGATCCCCCGCAGGAAGATGTTCTCCATCATCCCGCCGTCCTGGGCCGTCAGCAGAATGCGCGACTTGCTGCGGCAAAGCACATCGCAGATGCGAACATTGCGGATCACGCCGATCCCGCGGTTGTGCTCATCGTCCGGGTGTCGCGACAGATTCAGGTGAATCGGACACACCAGGGGCATCGCCACGTCGCAGTCGATCACGATATTGCTGAAGCTCACGTCCTCGAACGTCCCGCCGGCGAGGTTATACAGGCTGATCCCACGCGAGCTCTCGCGCACCACGCAATTGCTCATCGCCACCTGGCGGATCGTGCCGATCGACTCGCTGGCCCCCAGCTTCAGGGCCGAGCAGTTGGTCTGCAGGATGCAGTTGGTGACGGTAATCCGCTCATTGACGCCGCCGAGACTCTTGAGAACGATCGCGTCGTCCCCGGCGACGATGTTGCAGTCGCTGACGATCACGTCCCGGCTGTCGGTGATGTCCAGCCCGTCGGTGTTCGGCCCGAGCAGGTTGTTGCGGATATTCACGCCCTGCACGCGCACGCGCCGGCTGTCGTTGACGTGCACGGTCCAGCCGGGCGAGTCGTACACCGTCACGCCGCGAAGGAGGAAGTCGCGACAGCCGCGGATCTCGAGCATCGGGCTGGGACGGGATCCCTTCCGCGTGAAAAAATCACACGCGCTGGGCGGGTCCCAGAACGCCGGCCCGGATCCGTCGATGGTGCCGGACCCGACGATGCCCGCGTTTTCCACTCCATCCGCAACGATAAAATGGTGCGGCTGGAGGTCGACGTTGCCTTGCGGGTTGACATTCGTCTCGTGCGCGGGGTAGTCGGCCATCTCCTCCGAGCCCTTCAGCACCGCGCCGCCAGCCAGCTCCAGCAGCACGTTCGAGCGGAGCTCAATCGTCCCGCAGCGAAACACGCCGGCCGGGATGCGAACGGTTCCCCCGCCCGCCTCGCCGGCGGTATCGAGCGCCTTTTGAATCGCTACGCTATTCAATGTGGAACCGTCACCGACGGCTCCGAACTCGCTGACACAATGTACATCCGTAACGGCCATGGGGGGTTCCTCTGCTTACGGGTAGAACTCCGGGAGCACCCAGAATACCGATCCAACCACCCATGTAAAGAGCCCGACTGCGAAATCCGACTTGGCCTTTCTCGCGGCCGGCCAAGACGCTATCCTCACCAGCAAACGTAACCCGGAGACCGCAACAATGACAACCCCGCTGCCGTATCGTTCCGTGTCCTTCCATGAGTCCTGGCCTCGCCCGGAGCTGATCGCCCTGGCCGCCCGGCTGGGATTTAACGACTGCACCTTCCAGACCGAGAAAGGCACCCTCCCCCGCCTGCGCGACCTCCGCGCCCGGGCCGACGAGCAGGGCTTCTTCGAGCAGGCCCGCCGAGAGGGCATGACCATCAGCGTCTGGACCCACGAACTGGGCGAACCCGGGCCCGAGTGGCGCCCCTTCACGCCGGACAACGACGCGCTGTGGAAGGGGCTCGACGAGCGATACGAGTATGTCCTCGGCGAGTTGCTTCCGGAGATCGACCACCTCGTGCTCACGGTCGTGGAGGCCGGCGTGGACATCGCCGACTCGAAGCTCCTGCCCCGACTGGTCGAGACCATCAACAACGCCTGCCGACGGCACGACGCGCAGCTGATCCTGCGGAGCTTCGTGCATCATCCCGAGCAACATCAGCAGATGGCCGACGCGCTGCGCGCGTTGCCCCCGGACGTGGCGGTCCTCACCAAGTGCGTCCCGCAGGACTGGCATATGCGGGCCGACGACGACCCGCTGATCGGCGCCCTGGGCGAGCGAACGCAGTACATCGAGTGCGACATCGCCGGGGAATACTGGCAGGAAGACCGCCTGGCCAATGCCTTTACGCACATTCTCGCCCGGCAGGTCCGTCACTGGCAGGCCAACGGAGCGGATGGCATCTCCGTTCGCGTCGACCGCGGGTGGAAGCCCTGGGAACACCAGGCCACCGTGCTGAACCAGGCCCAGGAGGTGAACCTCTGGCTGTTGGGGCTGTTTGCCACCGGCGAGACGGACAGCGAGGACGAGGTCTGGCGACGGTTCACCGCCGAGCACTTCGCCGACGCCACCGGCGAGATGGAACAGGCCCTTCGTCCGACCGGGCGCGTCGTGGAAGAAGCGTCCTACGTCGGGCGCGAGGCGTTCGGGCTGCTCCGCCTGCCCGTGAGCGTTCGCGAGACGTTCGAAGGCGGACCGTCCTGGAAGCGCGGCGAGCTGCGCAAAGGTCTCCGCCGGCCGCCGACGGCCGAGGCGTATGAAGACAGCGACGACGCAATGTACCGCAACCCGTTCTTCGGCTACTCGTCGGTGCATCGCTGGAACCCCCAAGCCGCGAAAGCCTACCGCGCCCAGCGCCGCGGCGAGCCCGACGCCATCGAGGCAAACGAGCGTTCGCTTGCCGAGGCGGCAGAGACGGCCGAGAACTGCCTGGCCGCCCTGGACGCCGCCTCACCGAAGCTGCACGCAGCCGTCGTCCATCACTATCGCTGGCAGTTGGAGGAGAACGCCCACTACCTCCACGTCATGGGCCAGATGCAACTGGCGTGGATGAAGGCTGAACGGTCGCTCTATTGCGACGACCATGCCGAGCGCGAGCAGCGCCTCGAGCAGGTGGAAGTTCATCTCAATGAATTGGCCCGTTGGCAGGCGTTGCACGGCGACGAGACGTGGCGCGGTACGTGGGACCATCGCCACCAGGAGCGATCTCGCCTGGCGGGCGTGGACGTCCCGGAGTTCCTGCGGGGCTTTCGGCGGTACTTCGGGCTGTAGCTCGACCGAAGGGGCGTCACGGAAGGGGGCAGAGACCGGGCACGATCTGTCCGTGTTCTTTGAGCAGGTCGCGCAGGGCGTCGATGGGCACCTCGCCGACGGAGCAGCCTGTCCGGGCGGCCAGGGCAGCGGCGGCTCCGGCAGCCTGCCCCATCGCCATGCAGGGCGCCATCACGCGGAGGCCGCTGTTGGCCAACCGATCCGAGGAGATGGTGCGTCCGGCGGCGATGAGCCCGTCAGTCTCGGCAGGAAGCAACGCGGAGAAGGGAATGCTCGGAACCACGCCTTTTTCCAGCGGCCTGAGGTCCACGCTGTCGGGCTGGTGCACGTCGATGGGGTAAAACGCATAGCCGATCGCGTCGTCGTACCGCTTGCCGGCGAGGTAGTCTTCCGCGCTTACGGTCGATCGGCCTACGATGGTCACGCTCTCGCGGATGCCCGTCTCCGGGGCCATCCACTCGATGGTATAGTTTTCCAGTCCGGGCTGGGTCCGGGCGAACCGCAGCAATCGCATCGCCACAGCCCGACCTTCCAGTTCAGCGGCGGTTCGCTGTTGGGAGGTGTGCCCGTCGACCCCCACCACGTGAGCGGTATTCCCACCCATCCATTTGAGGAAGTTGCGGATATCCCCGCCCCACCAGCCCGGGTCGGTGCGTTTGCAGCGTCCCTGGGCGACGGCCTGCTCGAAGGCCTCCTGGATGGCGTCGAGGTCCAGATCGGCTGGGTCGTAGCCGTCGATTTGCATCACGAGGGTCGCCGGCTGGAGCTCCGTACTCTCGCGCACCTCGCCACCGGCCAGCCGAACGGCGTCGGCGTCTCCGCTGGCATCGATGACGGTTCGTGCCGAGACGGTCTGCAGGCCCTGCTTGGTGCAGAGCGTCACCCGCCAACCCTCGTCGGCGGGTTCGATGTTCGCGAGCATCGTGTGCAGCAGGAGGTCGGCGCCGGCTTCGACGAGCAGTTCGTCGGCGATGCAGGCAAACACCGGCAGCGGAACGAGGGTATTGGTCACGCCGGTTTCAGGGCGGCGCAGGTCCCCCGAGGGCGCCCCCCGGCCGATGGTTTCCAGCGTGCGGGTGGCCCATTCCAGCCCGATTCCGGCGATGATCGCCTCGCCGTGGGCGAAAAACGATTGGATCGCCCGGATCCCGGCATGGGTGATGGTCCCGCCGAACTGCCCGGTGCGTTCGACCAGGAGGGTGCTTGCCCCGGCGCGGGAGGCCTGGACGGCAGCAGGCACACCGGCGGTTCCCCCGCCGATGACAATGGCGTCGTAGTGGTCCTGAATGGTAGATCCTTTCGCTGACGGATCCATTGATACCCATCGGGTCGTAAAAATGCAAATGGTGTCGCGATACACGCTCGCCCGATAGGGGTCCCCCGGCCTGCCCGGACCGCCGGCGAGGGCTCGGGTCGGCGAAAAATCGCTGCTTTTGGCCGGAAAATGTGGTGTTTTTTCTCCGGGGGGGCAAAGCCGGGCTTACCCTTCTCTATCAAGGGGTTGCGCGGGTCTTGCCGTTCAAAACTCCCTGCAAATACAGAAGCTATGCGCAATGATCGCTTGAAATGCGCCGACAGACCAATAACATACCCCATCTCGGGTTGTACGCAACGCAGGGGGGGCGGCGACTCATCGGAGCATCGAGGTGGACACCTCGCTCTCACGGCAAAACCAGTTGGGCAGGGACAGAAGTACGCGCCGGAGCCCGAAGAAGGCTTCGAACCGGCGGTGGGTGTATCGTCGCCGCGGCAGGCCCTGCAGACAGTCTAATCGATTCCGACAAGTTTCAGACCATCAAGGAGAAGCAAATGCCAGCAGAAGCATGTGCGAAGATTTCCGAAGCCCTCATCGCGGGCAAGCAGGACGAAGTATGCAGCCAGCTCAACGCCGCCCTGGAAGCGGGCATCAAGCCCGTGGACGTCATGAACCAGGGCCTGGTGGCGGGCATGGACGCGGTGGGGCAACGCTGGAAGGCCGGCGAGATGTTCCTCCCCGAGGTAATCCGCTCGGCCAAGGCGATGAGCGGCGCGATGGACATTCTTCGCCCCAAGCTGGCTGAGACCAACGTCAAGACGATGGGCACGTTCGTGATCGGGACCGTCCTGCGCGACCTGCACGATATCGGTAAGGACCTGGTGGCCATGATGATGGAAGGCATGGGCATGAAGGTCATCAACCTCGGGATCGACCTGGAACCGGACGTGTTCGTCAACGCCGTGAAAGAACACAAGCCCGAGTACCTCGGAATGTCGGCCTTGCTGACCACCACCATGCCCCAGATGGGTGAGGTCATCAACGCCCTGAAGGAAGCGGGAATCCGCGACCAGGTGAAGATCATGGTCGGCGGCGCGCCGGTGACCGAGGAATACGCCGAAGAAATCGGGGCGGACATGTACGCCGCCAACGCGGCTGCCGCGGTCGACAAGGTCAAAGAGTCCGCCAACGCCGGATAGGTGTTTCGTCTCGTCGCGAGCAGCGCCCGTTCCACCGGAGCGGGCGCCGTCGGCGCTGTCCTGCGGGCATCTCATTCCGCAGACGGTGGCCGTCTCGCCCCACCGAGTGTTCCGCGCCGGCGCTGCAACACGGAGCATCGGCCGACGGTTTGCCGGTTTGGGCGCGAGACCAACGACGGGCAATTTCAGAATACGGGAGCCAAATAATGGTGCCAAAGCAGAACGTTACGGTCAATCGCGGACCACAGTTCCGCGTACTGACCGAGGAGCAGATCGAGCGAATTTACGGAGCGGCCATCGACGTGCTGGAAACCGTCGGAGCCCAGTTCCATCATGAAGAAGCGATCGACCTGTTCCGTCACAACAGCGAAGCGGTCGTGGGCGACAAGAACGTCGTCCGCGTGCCCGGTTCGCTGGTGGAACGGGCATTGAACTCGCAGCCCGGAACCATCACCCTCGCCGGGCGCACCGGCAAGCACAAGCTGCAGATGATCCCCGACGAGGTCTCCTTCGGGACCGGTTCGGACCTGCCGTTCTTCGTGGATCGCGAAACGGGCAAACGTCGACGCACGCGGTATCACGACGTCCGCGACGCAGCCAAGATCGTCGATTACCTCTCCGAGTACGAATTCTTCATGTCGCACGGAATCGTCTCCGACGCGCCCAACCCCCAGACCTACGACCGCCATCAGTACCTCGCGATGCTCGAGACCTGCACCAAACCCATGGTGCTCACCAGCGTCGACGGCGAAGGCCTCGAAGACCTCTGGCGGATGGCGTGCCTGTTTCGCGGCGGGGCCGACGAGTTCCGCCTTCGGCCTCAGTTCGTAGCCTACATCGAGCCGATCTCCCCGCTGAACAACGACCGCACCGCGGTGGAGAAGCTTCTGCTGGCGGCAGAGCGCGGAATTCCGGCGATGTACACCCCCTGTCCCTCCTCGGGCGCGACCGCCCCGGCGACGATGGCGGGGATGTTGGTCCAGTCGCTGGCCGAGACGCTGATGGCCGTGGCGCTGTGCTACCTCAAGAAGCCCGGAACGCCGCTGATCATGGGTGGAGTGACCACGGTGATGGACATGATGACCACCACCTACTCCTACGGTGCCCCGGAGTTGTCGCTGGCGAGTGCTGCCAATACGGACATCGCCAAATGGCTGGGGTTGCGGATGTTCTCCACCGGCGGCTGCACCGACGCGAAGGTGCTGGACGAGCAGTGTGCCATCGAGCAGATGACCAACCTCTTCTACGCTCACCTTTCCGGTGCGAACCTGGTCCACGACGTGGGCTACATCGGCTCGGGCACGGTGGCGTCGCTGGACTCGCTGGTGCTCAACAACGAGATGATCGGCATGGTCCGGAAGTTCTGCCGCGGGATCGACACGAGCGACGATCACATGGCGTTGGACGTCATCCAGGCCGCCGGTCCGGGTGGGGAGTTCCTCACCAACGATCACACCTACGAGCACTGGAAGGACTGGTTCCTGCCGAAACTGCAGGACCGCTCCGACTGGGACACGTGGAAGGCCAACGGCTCGAAGACGCTGGTGGACCGCACCCGCGAGGAGACCGACCGGATCCTCGCAGAGCACGAGCCCGAGCCCATCGAAGACGACGTGATGGCCGAGCTGAAGCGCATCGTGAAGGCCGCCGACCAGCGCCACTCGTAAACAAGGAATTTCACCGCAATGGTTACCACAAGAGCGAATCAGATAGACAACATCACCCCGCGGTTTCAACTGCTCTGCGACGATCAGAAGGACGAGCTGTACGTGGGGATGATCAAGACCCTCTCCCAGACCGGTGCCAATGTGCACCACGAGGAGGCGCGGGACGTCCTCAAGGAAGCCGGCGCCCGCGTGGACGGCGTGCGGGTATTCATCCCGCCGCAACTGGTGCGGGACGCCCTTCAGAGCGTGCCCCCCTCCACCACGCTGTACAACTGGGAAGGCGATGAGAGCTGCCGGATCGAGATCGGCCGATCGTACTTCGGGCCCGGACCCACGCCGCCGTACTTCATCGACCCCGAGACGATGGAACGCCGCCCCTACCTGCGTAAGGACGCCGCCATGGTCGCCCGCGTCTGCGACGCCCTGCCGAACATCGGCTACGTCGACTCGCTGGGCTCGATCTCGGACGTCACCAACGGATTGGCCGACCTGTACGAGCACGCCGACCAGATCCAGAACACCACCAAGCCCCTGATGAGCTGGGCGTTCAACGTGGACAACTGCCGCGACGAGCACCGCATCGGGATGGTGTTGGCCGGCGGCGAGGAAGACTTCGCCCGAAGGCCGAACTTCATCCACTATGGCGAGCCGATCTCCCCGCTGGTGTCCGACCAGCATGCGATGAGCAAGTGCGTCTACTGCGCCAAACATCGCGTCCCGCAGGTGTACACCCCCTGCTCGATCGGCGGAGCGACCGTCCCGGCCTCGCACGCCGGGCAGATCGTCGTCGGCCTCTCCGAGGCGATGGTCGGCGTGGTCGTCGCCCAGTTGATCAATCCGGGCACATGCGTGGTCATCGGCGGGGTGCAGTCCATCCTGGACATGCGATCCAGCGTATACTCCTACGGCGCGCCGGAGCTGGCGCTGCTGTCGGCCGGCCTGACCGAAATGGTCCACTACTGCGGATTGCCGATGTTCTCCACCTCCGGCTGCACCGACGCAAAGGTGCTGGAGACCCAGTCCGGGCTGGACGCGACGCTGTCGATTCACGCAGCGATGCTCACCGGAGCGACGTTCGTGCACGACAACGGATACACCGAAGCCGGCAAAACCGGAAGCATCTTCCAGACGGTGTTGGCCGACGAGGTGATCGGAATGGCCCGGGTGATCCAGAAGGGCATCGTGGTCAACGACGACACCCTCGCCGTCGAGCAGATCCAGAGCGTCGGACCCGGCGGACATTACCTTTACGAGGACCATACACTCGAACATGCCCGGGAGCACTGGCGCCCGACGCTGATGGACCGCAACAGCTACGAGGGTTGGGAAGAGTCCGGCAAGCCCACCATGGGCGAGCGAATCGTCAAGAAGACCCGGGACCTCATCGAGAACTACGAAGGACCGTCCTCGCGCGTGCCGGCCGAGGCGAAGAAGGAAATCGACAAGATCCTCGCCGAAGCCGAAGACCGCGTCGCCCGCCAGGGAAGCTGACCGCCGAGCGGCAAACGCCCCGGCAATGCCTCCGCCAGGACGGCCGGGGCGATGACAGGACAGGTGACGGACCACCGGGCCGATCGATTCAGTCCTTCCGGACGCATCGACCGGCCCGGGTCGTGCTTCAGCAAGTGGTTCCATGTACAGACGTTGCCCCGAATCGTGCAAGATTTGGGATATCTGTTATACTATGGTTCAGGGAGATTTACTCGGTACCTGCCCCCTGAGGGACGTGCAGCAAAGGGTTCGCCGCCGTCGTTGCAGGAGATCGACGTGCCGCGCGAAGCCGGAAAGGGCAATATGATCGAGTCAAACAGATCGGACGCGGGAGATGAGAAGACCTACGTGATCGGCATCGACACCGGCGGGACGTACACCGACGGTGTGCTCATGGAAGCCGGCTCGCGACACCTCCTGAGTACCGCCAAGCACCTCACCACGCGGCAGGACCTGTCGCTGGGCGTGACGGACGTACTCAACAGCCTCGATATCCCGGACCCGTCGGCCGTCTCGCTGGTCGGAATTTCCTCGACGCTGGCGACCAACTCCATCGCCGAGGGCAAAACGCGTGACGTCGGACTCGCCCTGGTCGGCTACGACGAGGAACTCCTCGAAGAGTACGACCTGGACGAGAATTTCACCGCCCGCGACTTCGCCCATTTCCGCGGCGGCCACGATTCCCAGGGCAAGCAGAAGGACGCCCTGGACCTCCGCGGGATCACCGAGTGGGCCAAGGCCAATGCCCACGAGTTCGACGCGTTCGCCGTCAGCAGCTACTTCTCGCCGCTGAACGCCGAACACGAAGAACTCGCCGCCGACGCGATTTTCCGGGCCACGTCCAAGCCCGTCGTGATGGGCTCGCAGCTCAGCACACAACTCAACAGTGTCACCCGGGCCACGACGGCCGCCGTCAATGCCTCGCTGGTCTCGGTGATGCAGGACTTCATCGAAGCCGTCCGACGCGCGCTGCAGGCCAAGGGCATCGACGCCACGCTCATGGTCGTCAAGGGCGATGGTTCGCTCATGCCCTACACCGACGCCATCCGCCGACCGGTCGAGACGATCGTCTCCGGACCGGCCGCCAGCGCAATCGGCGGGTACTACCTGTGCAACCGCCCCAGCGGATTGATGATCGACGTGGGCGGAACCACCACGGACATGGCCCTGATCGAAGAATCATCCGTCGACGTAGCCGACCAGGGCGCCCGCGTGGGCGACGTGGAAACCGCCGTCAAGACCGCCCGCATCCGCACCGCCTGCGTGGGGTGCGACAGCTGGGTACACTACGAACGCGACGGCAGAGGACTCATCGTGGGTCCCGAACGCGTCGTGCCGCTGTGCCGGATGGCCGACCAGTTCCCCGCCATCGGCGAGCAGATCTCCAGGCTCCACAGGATCGCCGAGGAGCAGCGCCAGTGGACCGACGTGGAATTCTGGATTCTCCGCCGCGTGCCCACCGCACGCCGCCAGGAACACCTCACCGAGAAACAACGGGCCCTGGTGAGCGTGCTGGAAGAGCACGGGCCGATGAGCGTGACCGCGCTGATGCGCGAACTGAAGGTCCACCACCCCGTCCAGTTGCAGGCGGCTCCGCTGCTTCGCCAGGGATACATCGAAAAGGGCGGGCTGACCCCCACCGACCTGCTGCACGTGCAGGGACGCATGGACAAGTGGGACCTCGACGCCGCCCGGGAAGGTCTGTCCCACGCAGCCTTCCTGTTCGACTTGAGTCCCGAAGAGGTCCAGGCCAAGGCCTTCGAGTTCATCGCCGCCAACATCGCCGAGGAGGTCATTGTCTTCCTCGCCGGGCGCGACGCCCAGCGACTCCCCGAGCAGATCGACGGAACCTGGGGGCGATGGTTCTTCGAGGAGTTCCTCTCGGACAAGAATCAGCTGGTGTCCGTCAAGCTCATCAGCCACTTCCCCACCGTCGGGCTCGGCGCGCCGGCGGAGGTCTTCATCGAGGCCGTCGCCCGCAAGCTCGGGTCCGAGCTGGTAATCCCCGAGCACCACGAGGTGGCCAACGCCATCGGCGCGGTGGCCGGCAGCATTATGATCGAGCGGGAGGCTTTGCTCTTCGTGCAGGAGGGCGACGAGAGCCGGTCCTACCGGGTTCACGTAGCCGGCGAGCAGAAACAGTTCGACAAGGAAGAGAGCGCCCGGAAATACGCCCGCTCGCGGGTCACCGAGTTGGCGTTGGAAGGGGCCGACGCCGCCGGTGCGTACGAGCCGGACCTGTCGGTCTCCATCGAAACCGAGGGATCGGTCGAACGCTACATCGCCCAGGCGGTGGGCAATCCCGATCTTTCCGAGTCGTTCGGCGAGCATCACGGCCGCCAGCCGGACGAGGACCCTCACCGTGAGCCCGAACCGGCCGAGTAACCGCGGTCGACCGGCTGCCCCCGAGCTTGCACAGGATCCATGACCGACAAGCAAACCGAACCAACGCTCGTCATCGCCTGCGAAATCCTCCAGGCGGAGCTGGAAAACCTCGCCGCCCGGCTGGGCTGCGACGCGAGGCTGCGCTTCTGCGACCAGGACCTCCACCGCACGCCGGAATCGATGCCCGCGAAGGTGCAGGAGATCATCGACGCCGAGGCGACCGACGAGATTGCCCGCGTGGTGCTGGGATACGGACTCTGCTCCAACGGGGTCGTGGGCGTAACCGCCCCGCCCCAGGGGCTGATCGTACCGCGGGTGCACGATTGCATCGCGCTGTTTCTCGGCTCGCGAAACGAGTACGACCGGCAGTTCAACGCCTGCCCGGGCACGTACTATCTCAACCAGGCGTGGATCAAGCTCAACCGCGACCCGTTGGGCACGATGCAGCATGAGTACGCCCCGCGCATGGACGCCGAGACAGCCGAGTGGTGCATGCGGGAAGAGATGAAGAACCAGACGCGGATCGCGCTGATCGACAGCGGGATCCTCGGGGACATCCCCGCCTCGGCCCGAAAGCGGGCCCGGGAAAACGCCGCGTTCTTCGAGATGGACTACGAAGAGATTACCGGTAGCGAGTCGTACCTGGCCAGGCTGTTGGCCGGGCCTTGGAGCGAGGAGGACTTCGTCCACGTCGCCCCGGGACAGGCCGTCCGGCAGAAGCCGTTCATGTAGCCCCCGCCGGGCATGGATGACATGGAAACCCTGGAGAAGGAGTCGATAAATGCTGATTGTTGGAGAACTCATCAACGCCACGCGTAAGTCGGTCAAGCAGATGCTGATCGACCAGGACGCCGAAGGAATCAAGAACCTCGCCAAACAGCAGGCGGACAACGGTGCCGATTACATCGACGTCAACGCCGGGGCGTTCGCCTCGAAGGAGGCTGAGTACCTCGAATGGCTGGTCAGGAACGTCCAGGAAGTCACCGACAAGCCCTGCTGCCTGGACAGTGCCAACGGAAAGGCGATCGAGGCGGGCCTGGCGGTCCACAAGGGCGTGCCCATGATCAACTCGATCTCGATGGACGCCGAACAGCAGGCCGACCTGCTTCCGGTCATCAAGGGGCTCGACTGTAAGGTCATCGGCCTGTGCATGGGCGACCGCGGGCGACCCCCGGAGACGGCCGACGACCGCGTCAGCGTGGCCGCCGATCTGCTGAAGGTGCTCGAAGACAACGGCCTGCAGCGGGACAACATCTATCTCGACCCCCTCGCCCAGTGCCTCTCCACCAACGACCAGTACGGCCTGGAGTTCCTCCGGGGCGTCAACCGCATCATGACCGAGCTGGAAGGCGTGCACACCATCTGCGGACTGTCCAACATCTCCTACGGCATGCCCAAGCGGAAGATCGTCAACCGGGCGTTCATGGTGATGGCCATCTTCAACGGGCTCGACGGGGCCATCATGAACCCCAACGATCGCAAGATGATGTCCAACATCCTCGCCGCCGAGGCGCTGGTCGCCAAAGACCCGTTCTGCGAGCAGTACTGCAACGCCTATCGCGACGGAATGCTGGAAGAATAGGATCACAGCGAAACACGACGCAACGAGGCAACCCCAAGGAGCAAAGCATGCCCGAGTATGACAATGAAGCGGTCCAGATCGCCCGCGATTACTACAACAGCACCGACGCCGACAACTTCTACTTCCACGTCTGGGGCGGGGAAGACCTCCACCTGGGGATCTACCTCTCCGACGAAGACGACATCCGAACCGCCAGCCGACGTACCGTCCGACGGATGGCCGCCAAGCTCGACGGACTCGGCGAGAACACCTCCATCATCGACATGGGCGGCGGGTTCGGCGGGGCCATGCGATACGTCACCAAGACGTTCGGCTGCAAGGCGATCAACCTGAACCTCTCGGAGACCGAGAACCAGCGAGGCCGAAAGATGAACGCCGAGCAAGGCGTCGACCATCTGCTGGAGATGGTGGACGGCGCGTTCGAGAACGTCCCTGCAGAGGATGGCACGTTTGACTTTGCCTGGTCCGAAGACGCCATCCTGCACAGCCCCGACCGCGAGAAGGTGCTCCGCGAGGTCTACCGCGTGCTCCGCCCCGGCGGGCAGATGGTATTCACCGACCCGATGCAGACCGACCACTGCCCCGAGGGCGTGCTGGACCCGATCTACAAGCGGATCGCCCTGACCAGCCTCGCCAGCCCGGGCTACTATAAGAAGACGGCCGAGGAGATCGGCTTTGAGGTCTCCAGCTACGAGGACCTGGACATTCACCTGCCGCGACACTACCAGGCGGTGTATGACGAGATGGTCCGCCGTGACGAGGAGATCAGCCAACTGGTCTCGCGCGAATATATCGAGAACATGAAGACCGGCTTGCAGCACTGGGTCGAGGGCGGCTACAAAGGCTACCTCACCTGGGGCATGTTCCACCTGGTCAAGAAATAGGCACGCCTCGGGCGGTGCTGCCCGACGGCTGCGGAGAAAACGCACATGCACATACAGGACATTTTCGAGAAGTACCAGACGACCTTTAGCTTCGAGTTCTTCCCGCCCAAGACGGACAAGGGATGGGACGCCCTGTTCAACAACATGCAGGCGCTGGAAGAGCTCCAACCGGCGTTTGTCTCGGTGACGTACGGCGCCGGCGGCGGCACGCGCGAGCAGACCCACGAGGTGGTCGTTCGGCTCAAGAACGAGACCTCGCTGGACCCGATCCCGCACCTGACCTGCGTCTGCCACAAGTACGACGATATCGCCGAGATCCTCCGTCGCTACGCGGACGCCGGGGTCAACAACATCCTCGCCCTGGGCGGCGACCCCCCGCAGTGGATGGAGGAGTACGACAAGGCCAACGACGACTTCCAATACGCCGCCGACCTGGTGAGCTACATCAAGAAGTTCAACGACTCCGGCGAGCACGCCGACGCGCGGGGGTTCGGGATCGGCGTGGCAGGCTTCCCCGAAGGCCACCCCTCCACGCCCAACCGCATGCTGGAGATGGACCATCTCAAGCGCAAGGTGGACGCCGGGGCGGATTACATCGCCACGCAGTTGTTCTTCAACAACGCGGACTTCTACGACTTCCGCGAGCGGTGCGACCTGGCGGGGATCGATATCCCGATCATCGCCGGGATCATGCCCGTCAACTCCCGACGCATGTTCGAACGCCTTCCCGAACTGGCAGCCGGCTCGCGATATCCCGCCAAGCTGCTGCGCCCGATCCTCAACAACATCGAAGACGACGACGCCATCGCCAAGGTCGGGCTGGACTGGGCCACCCAGCAATGCCGCGACCTGCTGGACAACAACGTCGCCGGCCTGCACTTCTACACGCTGAACAAGTCCGGCGCCACCAAGGAGATTTACCGCCGACTCGGCGCAAAGAACAGCTCCGAGCTGGAGGATCTGTCGATGTACTAAAGTAGTTAGTTGTCAGTCATCAGTTGTTAGCTATTGGCTATTGGCTATTGGTTGTTAGCTGCTAGTTACTGGCTGCCGGCCCGGGTCAGCAGTGAGCAGACACTGCCCGGCGTGAGGTGACACATGGCTGCGGACATGCTCTCGTTTTCACCCGATGCCCGACGGCGCATCGACGTCGAACTCCTGGACGACGAGGAGATCCTCTGGGCCAGCGGCGATCATGCCGACTCCCCGCCGAGCTTGCCCTGCTCGTAAAGTTTGAACAGGCCCTGCGTGCCGTCGTCCCCGCCGCCCAGGGCGGAGAGCTGCTGATACATCGACAGCGCCAGATCCAACCCCGGGGTGGGCAGGTTCATCGCGTCGGCCGACGTGGAGGCAATGGTCATGTCCTTGATGAAGTGCTTCACGTAGAAGCCCGGCTGATAGTTGCCCTCGAGCATGCGCGGAGCCAGGTTCGCCAGCGACCAACTGCCGGCCGCCCCTTTCGAGATGCTCTCCAGCACGGTCTTCGGGTCCAGACCGGCCTTGCGCGCATAGGCCATCGCCTCGCACACCCCCAGCATGTTCGCGGCGATGGTAATCTGGTTGCACATCTTGCAGTGCTGACCGGCACCGGCGGGGCCCTGGTGAACGATGTTCCCGCCCATGTGCTCCAGCAGCGGCAGGACCTTCT
This sequence comes from Phycisphaerae bacterium, assembly GCA_046541875.1. Taxonomy (GTDB): domain Bacteria; phylum Planctomycetota; class Phycisphaerae; order SM23-33; family SM23-33; genus CAZFPT01. The sequence continues at coordinate 16,235 of JBKHCL010000033.1, forward strand.
CGAACGTCTCGCCCGGGCCTCCGACCATGATCGAGAGCGTCCCTTCCCGCGCCCCGGTGTCCCCGCCGGAGACCGGGGCATCGAGGGCGGCGCAGTTTCGTCGCTCCGCTTCGGCTGCGATGCGCTCCGCCAGTTCGGGCGTGGAGGTGGTCATATCCACCAGGATCGTGCCCGGGTCGATATTCGCCACCAGCCCCGCCTCCGCCAGGTACACCTCCTCGACGTCGTCGGGGAAGCCCACGATGGTGAAAATCACGTCGCACCGGGGCGCCAGATCGGCCGGCGTGTCCGCCCAGGTTGCGCCGCGCTGCACGAGCGGGTCGGCTTTGGACTTCGTGCGGTTGTGGACGATCAGCGTGTACCCGGCGTCCAGCAGATGGCCGGCCATGTGCCTGCCCATCACGCCGGTGCCGATGAATCCGATTCGGAGCGTTTCGTTCGTATCGGTCATGATCCTGCCTCTTTGGGGGCGTGTTCTGTTGGTGAAGCTGCCGTCGACACCCGAAGCTTCTCCTGCGGATGATATGATATACTGAACGACAGAAACATGTCACCCATCGATGTGTTGAACACTATAGCACACACACAATCAACTCAAGGAGACACCATGAAACAACGTCATACGTTTCTGCAACTGCTTACGGTCGTGCTTGCGGCGGCGATAATCGCACCGGCCGCCTCTGCCGACGACAAGGGCGATAACGCAAAAAGCCTCGCCGAACTGCCGCATTGGCCAGTGGGCTTCAAGCTCAACCCGGAGACCTACAAGGGCTGGAAGCACGAGAAGAGGATGAAAGCTCGCCGGCAGGCCCACGTGCTGGTCTGGACGCCCCCGGGCGTCAAGAAGGTCCGTGCGGTGTTCCTGATTCCCAATAACACGGACTCAAAGCACGTCGGCGAGCACGAGGCGGTCCGGAAAATCGCCAAAAAGCACCACGTCGGCATCGTCTATCTGCGCAGCTTCGACGGCAAAATCATTGAGCGGACCAACCCGCCCAAGGACGCCAATCAGGGCTTTGCCGACGTACTCAAGCAGGTGGCTGAGCACACCGGCGTGGAGACCTATCGCTGGGCGCCGTGGATCACCTTCGGAAAGTCCTCGCGCGGACGGTTCCCCTTCCGCACGACCTGGTGGTTCCCCAAGCGCGTGATCTCGTCGATCTCCTATCACGCCGAGACGCCGAGCTGGCCGATGAAGGACTGGTCCAAGGTCAAAGACGAATCCGTCCTGCACGTCGCCATCAACGGCCAGGACGAATGGTCGGGCACGTGGTACCGCCATGTCCGCCCGAGCCTGCTGAACTACCACCACAACACCGATTGGCTGGGCCACCAGGTGGTCCTTCATGGGGTGGGACACGGTAACTACGTCAATGCCCACGGCAGTAAAGGCTGGGGCAAGCCCGTCCCCGAGGGCAAAATGAGCGTCCTGCGCGTGTGGGATTACATCGCCCTGCACATCGACAAGGCGATGGAACTCCGCGTACCCAAGGACACCTACGCCACGGCCAAGAAGCCCGTGGAACTCAAGCACGTGGACCGCTCGAAGGGCATTCTGATTCATCCCCGCGCCCCGGAAGAACTGCTGGACATGAAGTGGATGGCCTTCCGCCTGAAGGACAAGAAGTATCAGATCATCCCCTGGCCGGACGAGAAGCACCCCGTGCTGGATACCACGCAGGGATCCATCGACAAGAAACTCCTGATGCAATGGGCCTCCGAGGTGCCCAAGGACAAGCGGGCCGACTACCTCTGGGTGGCCGACCACGAACAGGCCACCGCCTGGCTGAAACTGCACAACATCCAAGACATGGAGAACGTCCTGCCCAAGAAGAAGGACGCCGACTCGAAAAAGTAGTCAAACCCGATGGCCACTGACCCCCCTGGCCGGCGCGATGCAGCTTCTCGCTGCCGTGTCGGCCAAGGCTTGCGCCCACCCGGGACAATCCCGCGTGACCGATCGGATCGTACCATAGACCGGCCGAATCCGCGCAGATTTGCTGAGAATCGCTGGTATCCTTGACGGATCGAATCAATCGCGCCGGCAGCGGCCGGCGTCGGAAGGAGAATGTCTGATGAAACGCACACTGCTCTGCACACTCACCACCGTTTGCCTGCTCTCTGTTGTCGCGCTCGCCGCCGATTGGCCTCAGTGGCGCGGGCCCGGGGGCGACGGCGTCCTCCCCGATGCCCCCGAGCTGACCCGAACGCTCATCGAGAAGCCCGAGCCTCTCTGGTCTGCCCAAGCCATCGAGCACATGCCCGATACGCACGCCAGCCCCGTCATCGCCGATGGGCGGGCCTATCTGCACACCTCCGGCGAGTATCGCGTCAAGAAGGACGGCAAAAATCGCAAGCTCAGCAAGAACGTCATTCTGTGTGTTTCGCTGAAGGATGGCAAGAAGCTGTGGCGCGTCGAGGAGAGCGGCCAGACGGACGAGACTCCCTGCGTCGCCGACGGCAAGCTGTATCACGTCAGCAGCAACGGCGAGTTGATCTGCCGCGATGCCGCCAAGGGCAACGAACTTTGGAAGCTCAAGGTTTTCAAGGGCGGCATGAAAAGTTCGCCCATCCCTGCCGGCGATGCCATCGTCCTCTTCCGAAAGGGAACCCTGATGGTGGTGGACACCAAAGAGAAAGCCATCCGCTGGAAGAAGCGAAAGCTCAAGACGATGGCCAACTCACCGGCAATCTGGACGCACAAGGGGGAGACCTACGTCCTCGCCGGCAATCAGGAAGTTGTCTGTGCGAACGTCAAAAACGGCGAGGTCCTCTGGACCATGAAGGGTACGAAGCTGAAAAAGGACCCGTCTACGCCCGCTATCGTCGGCGACCGGATGGCCACGCTGTGGGAAGGCGGCGGGCTGATCGTGTACGAGCTGACACTGGAAGGCCCGAAAAAAATCGCCGAAGCCAAGGAATTCGAACCCCAGGGCGGTGGCGCTCACCAGGCGCTGTCCCCCGCCTTTGACGGCAAGCGGGTATACGGAGTGGACGGCAAGAAGACCTTCTGCTTCGACGTCGAGAAAGGCGAGATGATCTGGACCGCCAAGAAGGGCGAGACGCACTGCTCGCCAATCCTGGCCGGGGACCTGTTGATCTCGCCGAGCAAACACACCACCCGCCTGATCGACGCGAAGACCGGAAAGATCCTCGCCGAAGCGAAAATCAGACTGCGAGGATGCTCCAGCCCCGCGATGTCGAACAATCTGCTGTTGATCAACGCCGGTCGAACGATGGAATGCTACGACCTCAGCAAACAGGCCAACCTGGCCGCCAACACAAAGGACAGCAAATGAGCGCCCCCATCCGCGTTGCCATTCTCGGCTGTGGCATGATGGCCGGCGCTCACGCCCGCCGACTCAAAGCGCGCGACGATGTCGAAATCGTCGCCCTGTGCGATACCAACCCCGACGCGATGGAATCGCTCAGCCAGCGGCGCCTCGCCGAGGTGACCCCCGCGCCCCAGCGGTTCACCGACATCGAGGCGATGTACGCCCAGGCAAAGCCCGACGCCGTCGTCATCGTTACGCCCCACACGCTCCACCACGCCCACGCGACCCAGGCCCTCGACCAAGGCTGTCACGTGCTGCTGGAGAAACCCATGGCCACCTCGACGAAGCAGGCTCGCGAACTGGTGGAGGCGGTCGACGCCGGCGGTAAGGTGTTCATCATCTGCTACAACACGTCCTTCACCCCCGCCTTCGAGCACCTGCGGCAGGCACTGACCGACAACACCTACGGGCGGCTGGAAATGGTCTGCGGCTACCTCGCGCAGAACTGGAAAACCCTCACCGCCGGGAGCTGGCGACAGAACCCCGACCTCTCCGGCGGCGGCCAGGCGTGCGACAGCGGCGCCCATCTGCTCAACAGTCTCTGCTGGACGATGAATCAGCCCGTTCAGGAGGTCTTCGCCCTCGCCGACAACCAGGGTACGCCGGTGGACATCAACACCGCCCTGCTGGCCCGCTTCGCCGACGGGGTCACCGCCAACATCTCCATCAGCGGAAACAGCGAACCGGACGCCAGCCACCTGGCCTTCATCTTCGACAAGGCCCGCGTGGAAGTCGATGGCTGGCGGGGCGAGTGGATCCGGGCCACCACCGCCGACGGCGAGGTGAGCGACCTGCCCGGCGCCATCGACGAAGCCAACCCCGACGAGAACTTCATTGAGGCCATCCAGGGCAACGCCCAGCCGCGTACCACCGCCCGAGACGGACTCATCCAGGCCCAACTGATGGACCTCATCCGCGAGTCCCAGCGCACCGGACAACCCGCCAAAGCACCTTAGTCGACGGGTCCTGTGCAAGAACCGCCCCAAAGCATGTTTACGCTCTACGAAGCTGCCTTCGGCAAGGACGAATCCACGTCTCGACAGGCCATTCTCGCGATGTCCACTCCCTTCCGGTAGTACTTGCTGCCCTTCTTCTCATCCGACACCGGAGCACACTGGAGATAACGCCTGTACTCTTTTAGAGTTCTGAACTTTCTTTCTTCATTTTCCTTGGGCATCCTGACCCGCCTCCCGGTAGTAATTTGCGAAAAAATGATGGTTCAATTCAGGTGGAAAATAATGCTTCCGCTTGATCCATACCAATCCATCGCCTTTTGAGATTATGGCCACATCAATCGGGCCGCCGACCGTTTCGGTCTCCATGGTTACCTGCTTGCGGAACGAAACCAGATTCACCAGAGTCTCCGCCATCGTAGCAAGCTCGGCCTTGTTCAGGAACTCCGTTGCTTGGATAACCGGGGCAATGTACCTGATGGCCTTCTGCTGCTCCAGTGCCCTGAACGCTCCATCGCAGGCTCCCCTGCAAATGTCACCCGTTATCTTGTGCAAGTCCTTCTTTTGCCTATCGCTAAGGCCAAGCTTGGTGGCCACCTCATCCCGCACCGTCCGTGGAAGCTTCTCCGAAAAGATGCTCAAGAAACTGTCTCGAAGGAATTGCTCCAGTTCAGGGCCGATGCCTTCCATAAAGGTGTGGACCTCATCCGACTGCGCAAATGGCATGACCACCGCTGCATTATCGTGGGATACTCTCTGTGACTGCTTGCTCTTCTTGATCGATTTCCCAGCCAAAACTCCCGATACGTCGTAATCGTAGCAGTAAGGGTAAAGTTCATCTCTCCCAAACCCAGCTATCACGATTCCCGACTGATTGGGAAGGCCAAAGACTGCTGCATTTATCGCGATCGTCAGAAGCTTGCTCTGCATATCACGGGTTAAAGGGAGACTCTCGAATGCTTCCTTGCTCACATCCTCAACAGTCTTCCGGTACTTCTTCCTTAATCGGCTTCGAACTCCGCTGGGAAAAGAAGATTTCTTGCCGGCGTCAAGACACTTCCGGTATTCGTTCTCAATAAGCTGGCCAAGGAACGCCTTGACGTCTGATAGAGAGATTCCTTCGTCTCCGTCTCGTAGCTCGGTTTCAACCCAGTTGTCCAGTCGCCTCCGCAGTTCTTGACACCAGATCGCTGCTACTGATGCCACGTATGCTCTCTGCACTTCTTGATCAACGTCGAAATCGTCAAGAAAGTCGAAGAAATCTTCCGAGTGCTCAGCCAACGTTTTGAAATGATGGTCGCCAAGCCGTTCCCGATACATCTTTACGATTGTTTCCCACGGGATACCCAGCATGCTCGCATTCCCATACACCATCAGCCCAATAGGAGCATACTTGGAAAGCGAGAACAGTTTATTGGCCGTGAAGAGGACCTTGTGATTCTGTCCGTGAAGCCCGGTTACCCGTATGGTTACGGCGCTGTCAGCCGCAAGTGCCACCGCAGACTTGTTCATGATCGCGATTTCGGTTGTCATAGACAAACCCTTTGCTATCAAGACTTTAGGTCGGCGATGGCCAAGCATTCTGGTATCATTCCAGCTTGCCACACGGGACATTATTCTCTTGGGAAAGGCTTGTCAAGTGATATCGCCTCACACCGTCTCGACGGTCACGAGCTTGCCTTGGGTGCGGAGTTGGTCGGCGATGCGCTCGATGATGGTCTCTCGCTGGAGCACGCCGAGCTGCTTGAGGGATACGTCGCCGGCGGCCGGGTTCCGGGCCAGGCCCGCGAGAATGCGAATGCGGTCGGCGGCCAGCAGCCGACGGACGAGCTGGGCGACCGGGCCTTCGTCGGGCAACTGCTCGGGGGCAACATCGAGCAGGTTAGCTACCTGGTTGAGCGTGACGGCCCCCTCGGTCACCAGGTCGACGCCCTCGATGCGAGACGCCGGCGGCGCGAGCACATCGCGGCTGTCGCGGTCGATCTGAACATCTCGCCCGCTCGCCCGGGCCACCACAGCCGCTGTGGTTCCGCCGCAGACCACTTTCTCACCCTCCCACTCCAGGAACCGTCGCACCACGGCGGCGTCCTGTCGCTTGTCGGTCGGCGGGCCGGTCAGCAGGTTCAGCGTGCGCCCCGGGCGCAGGCGCAGCAGGCAGGCGGTGACGTCGTCCCCGCTCGGGTCGCCCCAGTACTGCAGGGCCTGTCGATGGACCGCGTCGGGAATCTCGCCGACGGCAAGCCCGCTCTGTCGATGACGCTCCACGAACCGGGCCACCTCGTCACTCGGCCAGCCTCGGGGACGGGCGTCTCCCAGGCCGGCCTGCGTCACGCCGTCGCTGAGAAGAAGCAACCCCTCGCCCCGTCCCAGCCGAACCGTCGCCTCGTGCACCAGCGCCCTGCCGATGCTTTCGGTACGGGTGGCCGGCGAACTTGCCTCACCGTGGGCCGAGATGGTAATCGCCGCCGGTGCCTCGTAGCTCAACACGGTGGCCGATCCGTCCGGCAGCACCGACGCCACGGAGAACGCGGCGTACGTGGTCCCGCGGGACTTGTACCGCTCGGTGGTTTCCACGCATCGGGCGAACGCACGCCGCAGCGATACGCCCCGCTCGATCAGTTCGTTCAGACGCGATACCAGCATGCCCGCCGCCAGGTTCGCCTTGAGACCCTTGCCGATCCCGTCGCAGACGATCACCGTCGACGCCCGCGCGGTGCGGCGAACGCTCACCTGGTCGCCGCAGACATCGCCAGGCCGACGGGCGCTCTGGGCGGTCGTCACCTCGACATGTAAGTAGGCGGGTTCCACTTTCGCGGCCTTCCTGCCTCCGGGGCGCTCTGCGTCTCGGCGTCGTAAGGGTCTCGCGTGATCTCCATCAACTGTTCGAGCAGCTGCTCGCCCTGGGCGGTGGACTCCCCGAGATATTCCGCGATCCGCTGGGCCATGCTCACCTGGTGGTCCAGCAGCTCGCGGGCCTGCTGAACGGTCTGGCGGCGCAGGGCGTCCAGTTGCTTCTGGTTCTCGCGAAGATTGGTAATGTTCACGAAGATGCCCACCAGCTGCCGCTCCTCGCGCAGGGCGTACGCCACCTGGTGACAGGTCACGTGGTAGCTCTCGTGCTTCACGACGGCTTCGAGCAGGTCCGCCTCGCCACCGGTAAGACGCTCGAACATCTCCGGGTTCATCAGGCAGGAAATGTCCCGCCCGCAGGTGGACTCCGAGCACATGAACATCTTCCGGAATGCCGGGTTCATGCTCAGGATCGTGCGGTTCTCGTCGAGAATCACGATGCCGTTGGGCGAGGTCTCGATGATGCGGTCGGTCCGTCGCTCGGCCAAACGGCGCATGTACGGAATGCACATCTCGGGCTCGGCCAGGCCTTGCAGAACGGCGATGGCCTTGTGGCGACATGTATCGTAGCCGCACGCGCCGCAGTTGAGCTGCTGCTCGGGGGTGGCCTTGCCGGTCCGGTCGAGAACGCGCTGGATCTCCGCCTCGGGGGGCGTTTCGTCGTTGGCGGGCGGACGAGCGACGAATGCGCCGTCACGCACAGAGACATCCGCCTCGGCCGGGGGCAGATCGGCCGGGGTCGGGGTCGTCGTGTCGCGCCGATTCCGTGCGTATTCCAGCACACCCAGTCGCCGCTGGAAGGCGTTGGTTTCGCTGTTGGCGGCCGGGCCGTTCACACAGCCGTGACGGCAGAACAACGCCTCGACCAGCACCCCGCGCGGATTCTCGACCAGGTCATCCATCGCCTCGGCGAGTTCGTCGAATCCGTGAATCGCCACAGCCTCGGTGGCGAGCATGTCCGGGACGATGTCGGCGGTTCGCAGCGCCCCGCCGGCCAGCGGGAACAGCGTCGCCTCGCCCCCGGGGGTCTGGTCGAAATCGCTCTCCTCGCAGGCGGCCAGGTCCACGCCTTCTTCGAGCATCCATTCGGCGAGTTCCTCGAAGGTGAGCACGACATCCACCTCACCGAGCATCGCTTCGCGGTCGGCTTCGTCCTTCTTCGTCACGCACGGGCCGACGAACACGACGCGCCCGCCCTCGCCCATCGCCTGCCGCAACAACCGGGCGTGGGCGACCATGGGGGACACCACCGGCGTCAGCCAAGGGACGCACTCGGGGCGGGTGCGTTCGATGTAGTTCACCACGGCCGGGCATGCGGTGGCGATGTGAGGACGATCGGGCTCGACCTCCACCTGGCGCGCGATCTCCCGGGCAACGTGATACGCCCCGACGGCCGTCTCTGCCACCAGCGAGAAGCCCAGCGCACGCAGCGCCGACGGCAGCCGACGCGCCGCCCACGGCTCCAGGAGGCCTGCAAAGGACGGCGCGACACTGATGGCTGCCGGAGCGTCGCCGGTGACGAGTCGCCGGGCGCTGTGAACGTCGTGACGATACTGCTTGGCTTGCTGGGGACACTCCCGCACGCACGTCCCGCAACGGATGCACCGCTCGGCGTCAATGGACGCCTGACCGTCGCGGACGCGGATCGCCTTGACCGGGCAGGCGCGCACGCAGCGGTTGCAGTCGCGGCAATGGGCGGCGTGGGTCCAGACGACCAACTCGTCGTCGGTCGGGATGTCGTGTTCGCCGTCGGTCATGGGGTTTTGCCGTTTCTGCAGAAGGCTCCTTCGGCCACCTTCACTCTTACGAGGATGGCATCACGGACGTCCTGGAACCGGGCGTGGGGTATCACATCGTTGTCGATGGCGACGTTGGGGCCCTCCCCGCAGCGTTCCAGGCAGAAGGTGGCCCGGATGTCGACCGTTTCGTTGAGCCCTTCGTCGTCGACGAAACCCATCAGCGCCGTGAGCAGGTCCTGCCCGCCCTTGACGAAGCAGTTCGTGCCCACACACACCCGGACCACCACAGGCGCCGCCTCAACGCCGGTGAGACTCATTCCGTCGTCGTACAGCCGTCGTTTGCTGGCGTACTTCGTGTGCAGCAGCTCGTGGGCGACGGGCCCGCCGATCGCCCCGAGGGTTCGCTCGTACAGTTCGGCGACCATGTGGTTGTCCTGGGCCTTGTGGAGCTGGAGCATCTTGTCGACGTTGTAGATGCTCTCGGTCCGCCGGCGTCGCGTGTCGGCTGCGTTGTCGGAGACGGGCTGACCGGCCCCGCCGATGCAGCCGCCCGGGCAGGCCATCACTTCCACCAGGTCGTAGGGGCACTCGCCGCCGGCGATCTGCTCGGCGACCTTCCGGGCGGCCGAGAGCGAATGCACCACGGCCAGCTTGACCGTCACGCCGGCCACGGTGATCTCCGCCTCGCGAAGGTTCTCCTCGCCGCGCACCTCCCGGAAGTTCACGTTGTCCAGGTTCACCTTGCCGATCTTCTCCACGGCGTACCGCAGAACCGCTTCGGTAACGCCACCGGTGGCACCGAAAATCACGCCCGCACCGGTCTTGAACCCCAGGGGCATATCGAGGCTTTCGGGCGCGAGGCGGTCGAAGTTCACCCCGCCCTGCTCGATCATCCGCCCGAGTTCCTGCGTGGTCAGCACGTGGTCCACGTCGCGTCGCCCGTCGGGGGCGAACTCGTCTCGGCCGGCCTCGGCCTTCTTGGCGGTGCAGGGCATCACGGAGACCACCACGAGATCCTCGGGATCCACCCCAAGCTCCTCGGGCAGCACGCGCCGGGCAATGGAGCCGAACATCTGCTGCGGGCTTCGGCAGGAGCTGAGGTTCTCCAGCAGTTCCGGGTGATACTGCTCGACGAAACCCACCCACGCCGGGCAGCAGGAGGTCAGTTGCGGGAGCTTTTCACCGGCAAGCTTGCGTTGGATGAATTCCTCCGCTTCCTCGATCACGGTAAGGTCGGCGGCGAAGCACGTGTCGTAGACCTGGTCGAACCCGATCGCCTTCATCGCAGCCACCATGTGTCCGGTGGCCACCTCGCCGGCGTTTTGCCCGAAGTGCTCACCCAGCGCCACGCGGACGGCCGGTGCGATCTGCACCACGACGGTCTTGTCGGGGTCGTCCAGTTTTTTCCAGACCTCGTCGATCTCGCTTTTGGGCGTGAGCGCACCGGTCGGGCAGACCGCGGCGCATTGGCCGCAATGGACGCACTCGACTTCGTTGAGGTCCTTGCCGAAGGCGGGCAGCACCTCGACACCTGCACCGCGATGGGCGAAGTCGATCGCCCCGATGCCCTGGATCTCCTTGCACGCCCGCACGCAATCACCGCAGAGGATGCACTTGTTCGGATCGCGCACCACCGACGGGCTGGAGGTGTCCTTGGGTTTGGGCTCGTGAGTGGGCTTGAAGCGTACCTCGTCGATTCCCATCTGCTGGGCCAGTCGCTGCAGCTTGCAGGTGGTGCTCTTGGGGCAGGTGGGGCAGTTCATTTCATGATCGGCCAGCAGCAGTTCCAGGGCGATCCGGCGCATCTGGCGGATCTCACCGGTGTTGGTGCGAACGGTCATCCCGGGCTCGGCTGCGGTGGAACAACTGGTGACCACGCCGCGCCCCTCCACGTCCACCAGGCAAAGTCGGCAGGCCCCGTACACGCTCAGTTCGGAGTGGTAGCAGAAGGTGGGTATTTCCACGCCGTGGGCGCGGGCGAGTTCGAGCAGGTTCCGCTCATTGCCGATGGGGACCTCTCGGCCGTTGATTGTGAGGGTGGGGGTCTTCTCCATGGTCAGACTCCTGTTACGGCGTTGAATTTGCAGACGTCCGCGCACGCGCCGCAGCGGATGCACGCGTCGGGGTCGATCGTGTGAGGCTCGCGGACCTCTCCGGCGATGGCGTCCACGGGGCAGGCCCGTTTGCAGGCGGTGCAGCCTTTGCACAGGGACGGGTCGATCTCGGGAACCGCCAGCGCCTTGCAGCGACCGGCCGGGCAGCGCTTGTCCAGCACGTGAGCGTCGATCTCGTCGCGGAAGTACGTCAGGGCAGAGAGCACCGGGTTCGGGGCCGTCTTGCCCAGCCCGCACAGAGAGCCCTTCTGCACCGCGCCGGCCAACTGCTCCAGCAACTCCAGCGTGCTTTCGTCGGCCCGACCTTCCATGATGTCCTCGAGCAGCGCGAGCATCTGCCGCGTGCCTTCACGACACAGCACGCACTTGCCGCAGCTCTCGTTCTGCGTGAACTGCATGAAGAAGTGGGCCACGCTCACCATGCAGGTCTGCTGGTTCATCACGACCAGCCCGCCGGAGCCCACCATCGCCCCGACGGTCTTGAGGCTGTCGAAGTCCAACGGCAGCTTCAGGTGGTCGGGGGTCAAACAGCCGCCGGAAGGCCCGCCGATCTGGACGGCCTTGAACTGCTCGCCGGTAACGTTGCCGAGGTCGTCGGTCACGCCGCCGCCGATTCCGTGGACGATCTCGCCCAGCGGGGTTCCGAAAGGCACCTCGATCAGCCCGGTGTTGGCGACGTGGCCGGTGAGGGCGAACGTCTTCGTACCCGGGGAGTTCTCCGTACCCAGCTTGCGATACTCCGCTGCTCCGTCCCGCAGGATGCGCGGGACCGACGCGAGCGTCTCGACGTTGTTGATGACGGTGGGCTTGCCCCACAACCCGCTCTGGGCGGGGAACGGCGGTTTGGGCATGGGCATCCCGCGGCGTCCTTCGATGGACGCTATCAGGGCGGTCTCCTCACCGCAGACAAACGCCCCGGCGCCTTCCATCACCTGCAGGCGGAAGGACTGATCGGTCCCGAAGATTCCTTCGCCCAGCAGGCCCTTTGCCTCGGCCTGGACGATCGCCTCTCGCATGCGAGCGACGGCGAGGGGGTATTCCATCCGCACGTAGACGTAGCCCTCGTCGGCCCCGATGGCGCGGGCGGCGATCAGCATGCCCTCGATCACCGCGTGGGGGTTGCCTTCCATCAGGGAGCGGTCCATGAACGCGCCCGGGTCGCCCTCGTCGCCGTTGCAGATGACGTACTTCTTGGGCCCGTCCTCGACGCGCGTCAGCTCCCACTTTCGGCCGGTGGGAAACCCGCCGCCACCTCGCCCACGCAGACCGGCGTCCAGCACTTCGCTGCAGACGGCTGCGGGGGTGAGCTCGACCAGGGCACGACGTGCGCCCTCGTAGCCGCCCCAGGCGATGTACTCGCGGATGTCGCCCGGCTCGACGTGGCCACACCCGGCCAGTACCGTGCGCTGCTGGCGCGTGTAGAAGGGAATATCGCCGATCCCCCGGCAGCGGCGTCCGGTGGCCGGGTCGGTATACAACAACCGATCGACCAGCCCATCGGCGAGGATGGTTTCGGCGACGATCTCGCCGGCGTCGTCGGGGCGGACCTTGCAGTACATGATGTCGTCCGGCTCGATGGTCACCAGCGGGCCCATCTGGCAGAAGCCCTGACAGCCGCTCTTGGAAACCCACACGGGCATGGCCGGGTCGTCGCCGGGAGCACATTCCCCATGCTCGGTAAGCTCGACGACCGCGTCGATGTCGGCCTCTTTCAAGGCGTCGACCAGGGCGTCGCGCACCTTCAGCGCGCCATTGGCCACGCAACCCGTGCCGCCGCAGACGATGATCCGCTTACGCACATTCTTGCGCAGTGTCTCGAACTCGCGTGCGATGTCGCCAAGATTGAGTCTGGTTCGTTCGGTCGTCATTCGTTGGCCTCCTCAGCCAGGATGTTTTCGATCAGCTCCACAGCCGAGGCGGGGCTCACCTGCCCGTGTACGTCCTCGTTGATGAGCATCACCGGGGCCAGCCCGCACGCCCCGAGACAACTGACCGTCTCGACGGTGAACAGCATGTCGTCGGTGGTCTTCTTCCGGGCGTCGAGCCCGAGCTTCTCGCGAATCGCCTCGAGGATGGGAATCGACTGCTTCACGTGGCAGGCGGTTCCGTCGCACAGGCGCACCACGTACTTGCCCACCGGCGTCAGCGTAAAGTGAGCGTAGAACGTCGCCACGCCGTACACCGTCGAGGGAGGCAACTCCAGCGACGTCGCCACAAACGCCAGGACGGCCTCGGGCAGATAGCGGTATTCCTTCTGCACTTCCTGCAGGATGGGAATGAGCTTGTCGCCCTTTCGGCCGTGACGGTCGAGGATCTCGCAGACGGCCTCAAACTTCCGCGTGTGTTCGGCGTTGGTATCGGTCTTCTCGGTCATGGTGTTGCTCCTCACCGGGAGGGGTTGGTTCGCAGTGCGTCCGCCAGTCGCCCGGACAACACAGCCAGGCTGGCGGAGAGTTCGACGTCTTCGATGATGATCCCGTCCGGTACGTCCAGCCAGACGGGCGTAAGATTCCAGATCGCCCGAATCCCCGAGAGCACCATGAGGTTCACGGCATCCTGGGCGGCGTCGGCGGGCGTGGTGAGCACGCCGATCAGCACGTTCATCCGCCCGGCGAGATCCACCATACGATCCAGCTCGTACACCTCCCTGCCATGGATTCGTGTGCCGATCTTCGCCGGGTCGGTATCGAAGGCGGCAAGGATGTTCACGCCATGTCGGCGGAACCCCTCGTAGCCCAGGATGGCCGAGCCCAGGTTCCCCGCCCCGACCAGGAACGCCTCGTTGGTGTTGTTCCAGCCGAGGAAGTTCTCGATGGCTTCGAGGGTGGAGCCCACCTCGAAGCCCACTCTCGGCCGACCGACCGCCCCGGTGACGGATAGGTCTTTGCGTACCTGCGTGGGGTCCAGGTGCAGCTCGCCGGCCATCCGCGTGCAGGAGACGTTCTCGCGTCCCTTCTGCATGAGCTTCACTAGGTAGCTGTGGTACACCGGCAGCCGACGCAGCGTCGGGCGGGATGCGGGCGTCAATGTCGGTTCGTTGGGTTCCATGGGTCTCTCCGGATGCGTCCGTGCGGGATGATTCCGTGTGGTGGTTCCTTGCCGCGGTGCAGCGGTTCTCGTGCGCTTCGGTCGGCCGGCATGCCCCAGCCCGGCCTGTGCCTGCAACATTCGAGAATCCCTCGGCGTGAAACACGATTCTCCCCATGACGCTGCCCGCTTTTCAACCCGGCTGGATGCTTCAACCAGGCGATTCGGACGCATCCGTCAGGGAGTTCTTCGGTTATTCCGCCGATGAAATTCTGCAGGTTTAATCAGGATCGCTTTATCGAGATCTTTCTATCGAGATCTCGTTCTTGATATACAATACGACTCAGATCGGCTTGCCACAAGGGGAAATCCAGCGACTTCGTGAAATATTTCTCAAACTACGCACAAGCTATTGGGAAGCCTCACTTTGCCATTTAAGAGATTTTTCGGAGTTTCGCGGAGTGATCCACAGAAAGTGCGTATATCCCC
>JBKHCL010000122.1:0-8641 GCA_046541875.1 Phycisphaerae bacterium
CTCCACAAGCCCAAGATCGTTGTCGTATTTCAAGTCCCGCAGGGCAATGTACCAGTCGGCTTTGCCTTCGCCGGTGGGTCGGCCGAAATGGACCGGATCCAGGTGCTGTAAGATCGGGGCGTCTCTGCCGGCGCGAAAAAGATGCCCCACGCTCATGCGGCGGGCGGCGGCGATCCACTTGCGCAGCTCGCCGGGCCTGCGCAGCGAGCGACTACGAATTTCGTCCATCTCGTCCCGCAGCCGCTGAAACTCGGCCTCGTCGTAGTCCACAAGGATATTGATGCTCGCGTCCGGGATCAGGCGGTACACGTTCGCGACGGCCTGGAAGTCCAGGCACTCCATCGCCTTCCGCAGTTCCTTCTCCCGCCCGTCGCCGGCCTGCCCCGTGCCGGTCAGCTCGTACAGCTCCCGGTAGTACCGTTGGATCAGTTCGGGGGCGTGAATGAGTGCCTCGCCACGGTGGCCTTCACTCAGAAGTCGCCCCACGAACGTCTCCGTGACCGAGGCAGCCGTCGCGTAGGCACCGGGCGGACAGGGTGTTCTGCCCTCGTCGTCGGTGGGCTTGAACACGTGTACCCGTCCGCCGCCGGGACGCCGGCCATGACGGTTGCACCGCCCTGCCGCCTGGGCGACCGCCTCCAGCGGCGCCATCGCCCGGTACACCACGGCGAAGTCCACGTCCACACCCGCCTCGACGCATTGCGTACTGACCAGCCGAACGGGCCGCCCCGTATCGAGCCGCTCCCGGATGTCGGCCAGCACCCGCTCACGATGCATGGGACACATGGACGTGGACAGATGCACCAGCCCCTCGGCTCCTCGACTCCGCAGGAGCCCGAACAGTTCCTGGGCGTGTCGCTTGATATTCACGATGCACATCCACTGCTCGGCCTGCTCCCCCGCAAGCCGATCGGCCAGGGCGTCCAGAGAGAGTGGCGAATCCTGCTCCCAGCGGATCTTCGTTCGCCCGCTGGAGGCTGCGAACAGCTCGGCCTCTGCCTCAGTTGGCACGACGGGGCGAGGCTTCCATCCGCTCTGGGCGATCTCCTCGACCGCGCCATCGAGGTGGTCAAACGCCGGCTGGGTGGCCGTGGCAAACACCACCGTCGAGCCGAACCGCTCGCTCAGGCGGGAGATCGCACCCAGCGTGCCGACCGCCAGTTCCTTCGGAATCGTCTGAACCTCGTCGAACAGCAGTACGCTCTTGGCCAGGCGATGCAGCTTCCTACAGTCCGACGGTCGGTTCGACAGGAGCGATTCGAGACAGCGCACCGTCGTGGTCAGCACGATGGGGGCATCCCAGTTCTCCGCCAGCAGGCGTCGGGTCTTGTCCTCGTCCCGAGTCCCGTTGTCCTCCGCGTCGCGGCCGGCGAGACTGTGATCTTCCAGGACGTAGTTGTCCGGGAAACCGGCCTCGGGGTTGAACAGGTCGCGGTACAGTCCGACCGTCTGATCGATGATGTTGAGATAGGGCATGACCAGCACGATTCGCCGAAGTCCGTGGACTGACGCGTGCTTCAGAGCGAAGGCGAGCATGGAGAGCGTCTTGCCCGAGCCCGTGGGAGCCGACAGCGTGAACAGGCCTGTCGGGCGGTCGGCGGCTGTGAGGCACTGCTGGTGCAGTGTTGCGCGGGCGGCGTTCATGGGTGAGTCTGCATCGCCTCCGGCCTGCAGGCGGGCAATGTGCTCCTCGACAGCAGTCAGCGCCTTGACCGGTTCCAGCAGCGGACCGGCCGATCGCTCACGACGGGGTGTATACGCGTCCCCCTCGAAATGGGCCTCGGTCTCCAGGAAGTCCGCGTCGACCAGCGCCGAAAACAACATGCGCGTGTCCAGCATGTCGTCGGCGTCGTGGTTGTTGGGGCGCAGGCCTACCGAAGCATTGGGCAGCTCGAAGCCGTCCTTCCTGAAACGCTCCAGCAAGGCGGCCAGGTCGGGCTCGGTGACCTTCTCGGGATGCTGATGGACATGTTCGCAGAGGCGGCGAAGCCAGTCGCTCCAGTCCCGCTGGAGGACATCCAGCCCGCCGTGATGCCCGAGAATCGCCGCAGCCGGCATGCACCCCAGCGACTTATAGCACTGCAGAGCCAGGATCGCCCCGAGCATTGCATGATCGCCTGCGCGGGCGTCCGATTCGCCTTTCACACGGCGTTGAAACCGCCGAGCGTACTTGCCCAGATCGTGAAGCAGGCCGGCCGCTCGGCCCTGATCCTTGCCGTCGCAGGCGGAAGCAAACGCCGCGGCCCTCGAAGCCACCGCGCTGAGGTGATCCCGGAGAGGCTCGCACAGACCGCCGCGATTCTCACTGTGAGCAAGGTACTCTACTGGCCCTTTTTCATTCATTCGCTATCTCCCTGTTCGAAGCCCCTCCAGGCACACCGGTCAACGTGCCCGCATGCAAGGCTCGGTTCATACTGCCGAGTTGTCAACCACCGTCGAATCATTGCTCTCGCCACGTGGAGAAAGCCGACGAACCAGCGATTGTAACCGAGGGGTATGACAGGATCGGTCGCAGGTGCGCAGAAAAGCCGCTGGCCCGCTGCGGGCGTGGGGGAGGCCACTGCGGGGAGGCATGGCTTTACCGGGGCGCGAGCGGTTTGGCGGTGCGTCCGAGAGAGGAAAGACCTACGGCATCAGTGAAGGTTTTCATCTACGCCACATCCACCCACTGCTCGCAGACGGCCAGCTTTGCGGTCAAGCCGACGGTGACACCTTCCTCCAGCGGCTCGTTGCGGGAGAAGTTGGTGATCGAGAAGTCGCCCAGCGGTCCTTGAGGTCGGAGGCGTCTCGGGCACCGGTCACCGCGGCCAGGCGGATCGTTTCGGCCGGCAGGAGCTTCGTCTCGATCGCGAACCCCCCTTTCCCGCCCTTCCCCGGATTACCCGGGACTCTGGGGGTGGTTTCTTGCAGAGTGTTATGGATGGCCTGTGACCGGGGGAAGGATGTGTGCGATGCGGACATTTCAGGAGCCGTCGCGGGACCTGGCGGCTTGGGTGGCAAGGCGAAGGAGTTGTCCGAACGCTGCCGCACAGCGCCTACGCGAGCAGCATATGCGCTGCATTTCGGCGATTCTGCTGCCCGTGCTGCGTGGATCGGGGCTATCCGGCCATCGTCTGTCTTATGGTTACGGAACCATGGCATCGGGCGGTGCTTCTTCGATCTTGGCCTGCGTGGGTGACGCGGCCTCGCCGCCGGGGAACCAGCCGCGTGTCCGCAGGCAGATCTTCACGAGCATGAGCATGACGGGCACTTCGATCAGCACACCGACCACCGTCGCCAGGGCAGCACCGCTCGACAGGCCGTACAGCATGGTGGCTGTTGCGATGGCGACCTCGAAGTGGTTGCTCGCGCCGATCATGGCCGATGGCGCGGCATCCTCGTAGCTGAATTTCAGCAGCTTCGCCAGCAGATAGGTGATGCCGAAGATCAGCACCGTCTGGATGAACAGCGGGACCGCGATCCACAGGATCGTCAGCGGATTCCCTATGATCGTCTCGCCCTTGAAGCTGAACAGCAGCACGAGCGTCGCCAGCAATGCGATGATCGACACCGGCGTCAGAACGTGAAGGAACTTCGTCTGGAACCATTCGCGCCCCTTTGCCTTTATGATCCACCTGCGGGAGAAATATCCCGCCACCAGCGGAAGCGCCACGTAGATGGCAATGCTCAGCAGCAGCGCCTGCCACGGCACGGGCATCTGGTTTTCGCCCAGGAGCCAGCCTCCCAGCAGGCCGTACAGCACCAGCATGGTCAGCGAGTTGATGGCCACCATGACCAGCGTGTGACCTTGGTTGCCCCGCGCCAGATACCCCCACATCAGCACCATGGCGGTACATGGCGCGATCCCCAGCAGGATCGCGCCGGAGACGTAGGAACGCCACAGCTCGACTTCCGTGCCGTCCTTGAGGATTTCCGTGCCGGGCAAAAACCCTCGGAACACGTACCCCAGGAAGAACGTCGCGATGGCGAACATGGTAAACGGCTTGATGCCCCAGTTGACAATCAGTGTCAGCAGCACGGGTTTGGGGCTCTTGCCGGCACGGACGACCTCGCCAAAGTCGATCTTCACCATGATCGGATACATCATGAAAAACAGGGCAATGGCGATGGGGATCGACACGACGGGGGCGCCACTGACGTGAATCGCCATGGCATCGAGCGACCGGGCCAGGCCCGGTGCGAGCTTGCCCACCGCGATACCACCGGCGATGCAGAGCACGACCCACAATGTCAGATATCGCTCGAAGACGCTCAGGCCCTTGGCCTTCTTGGTGATGCAAGCTTGCGAAGCCATGTTCCTATCCCTCATCCTTTTCCGATGCCGCTCTGTGCGAATCGATCCACTGCTTGACGGCCTGGCCGATCTCGTCGCGGACGCGCCGGAAGGCGGCGAGCTTCTCCTCATCCGTGCCTGCCACGGCAGCTGGGTCCTCGAAGGCATGCACGATGCGTTCCATGCGGTTGGCCCCCGGCCAAACGGTCGGACACGAGCCGGCCGCCTTGTCGCAGACGATGAACAGGTAATTCACCATCAGCTTGCCCAGGTAGTGGTCCACCCCCTTGGCATACTGGTCGCTGATATCCAGCCCGGCCTCTTCCAGAACCTGCTTCGTCAGCGGATGGATCTCAGTGGGGCGCAGCCCGGCGCTGTGGACGTCGAACTCCCCTCGGCCGTATTTCTTCGCGAAAGCCTCGGCCATCTGGCTGCGACAGGAATTGCCGGAGCACAGGAAGAGAATCGTGGGTTTACGCATTTCCGGTCTCCTTGTGAGTCGAAAGCGACTCGGGTAGCGTTTCGATATACGCCCGAATTTCATCCCGCACGCGGCGGTAGCAATCCAAAGCTTCTTCCGTGGTCGTTGCGTTCTCCGCCAATGCGGGCGGGTCGTCGAAGCCCACGTGGACGACTTTCGCCTTGCCCGGGAACACCGGGCAGGTCTCGTTGGCGTGGCCGCAGACGGTCACGACGTAGTCCAGCGGCACGTCCATGAGGTCGGCCACGTTCTTGGACCTGTGGCCGGAAATATCCACGCCCGCCTCGGCCATCACCTTCACGGCGTTGGGGTTCAGGCCGTGCGTCTCGATACCGGCCGAGTAGGCCTCGATGGCGTCGCCCTTGAGTGCTTTGGCCCAGCCCTCAGCCATCTGGGACCGGCAGGAGTTGCCCGTGCACAGGAACAGGACTTTCAGCTTCTGACTCATGGTGTCTCCTCAACAGGCCTTGTAGTGCCTGCACAATTCCTCGCGTGTCATCTTCCGGACGCCCTTGAGCGCCTTTGCGTCGTCGCGGACTCGGCCGTCCTTGCGGAGGCACTCCAGCGTCATCGCCAACGCCTGCCGCACACATGGCAGGTCTGGTTCGTCAGCAAGGCGATAGTAAATCCATCGGCCGTCTTTGCGAGGCTCGACGAGCCCGGCCCGGTGCAGGATGGCCATGTGCTTGGAGACCGTGGAGGGGGCCAGACCCAGCAGCTCGATGATCTGGCAGACGCACAACTCCCCGCCCGCCAGGGCCATCAGGGCCCGCACGCGGTTCTCGTCGGACAGTGCCTTGGTGATCGCCAGAAACTCTCTCATGCCGCGGTTTCCTTGTGTTCGGGGCGTCGTCGCGAATCGGACCAGCCTTCCACTTCGCCATATGACGAAGTATAGTGCACCGTCGGGACAGTCTTCAAGGCCGCCGTGTATTAAGATTTGGCTGGGACGATGTGCGAATATCTGTCCCGTGGTTGGTCGAGAGGACAGCCGCGCCCCCCTTGTCTCAGCCGTTCCAGTTCATGAGGGCGGCAGCCCGTAGATGTGCGTCAGGGTGTAATAGACGCCGACCGTTACGAAGATGATGCCGGTGATCAGCCGGAACCATCGTTCGATCTTGGTCATGGCGTTGAACGCCTTACCGACATGCTGGCTGGCAAAGGCGATGATCAGGGCGAAGGCGATGACCGGGACGGCCGTGCCGATGCCGTAGGCGACCGGTGGCAGAATCATCGAGCCCTGCTCCAGGGAGATCACCAGGGCGCTGAGGAACAGGGCAATCGACGGCGGGCAAAAGGCCAGTGCGAACAGGATGCCCAGCGGCAGTGCCCAGATCGCCCCGCCTTTGGCAATGCGTTCCTGAAGTTTCGATCCCCCTACGCCGATGGAGATGTTCAACTCGATCAGTCCCAGCAGGATCATTCCGATCAGCAGCAGCGCCGGGCCCAGCGCCATGTTCCCGTAGTGCTGAAGGCTTCGGGAGGTCGGGCTGGCATACTCCTTCAGGCTTCCCGCGCCCCCGGTGGCGGCCTGGAACGCCCACAGCAGGGCCACTCCGAGCGCCACGTAGACCAGCGTGCGTCCAAGCGTGTACAGCCCTGCCGACAGGAGCACGCGATTGGAGTTGCCCACGTTGCGGCTGAGGAAGGAGATCGCCGCAATGTTCGTCGCCAGCGGGCACGGGCTGACGGCCGTCAGCAAGCCGAACCAGAAAACGCCCGCAACAACAGCCAGGAACGTCATTCGTTGCCCCCTTCCACGGCGGAGCGGACACCCTTGCGCAGGTAGTCTCTGAGCCGGTCGGCATTCGAGGCCAATTCCATCACCTCATCCAATCGCACCCGGGACACTTCCTTACCGTCCTCGAACCGAACCGCGACGACCATGTTCTCGCCGACGTTGTACTTGTCGGCCAGGGCCACGTTCTCCGGCTCCAGGTAGTTCAACGAGACGAACTCCATGGTTCCGGCTTCCACGGCCTCGGCGAACTCCTCGCGCACCAGCTTCTCCGCCGTCGTCTCGATGAAGGTGCAGGTGACACAGGGAACACCGTGGAAGTAGTATACGACGATCTTCGTCTCGCCTGCGGCGGTTACAGGTTCCACAGCGGATGGGGCATTCCTCGCAGCCATCTCCTTACCGATGGCCACGCCGATGCTCACCAGCAGAAACGCGATGAGCACCTTTGCGATAGTCTTCTTGGCCTTCATGGCGGCTCCCTACTTCACGCCCATCTCGGCGAGTTTCTCTTCGAGTTTGTCCTGCGGCCGGAAACCGGAGTGGCGGAATTCGGCCGGTTTATTTCGGGGCACATTCGCCGATCTTGCACGCCTTCTGAATCTGCTGGGAGGAGAGTTTCATCTTGTCCGCCAGCGACTGGTTGATCGTGATGATCTTGCCGGTCTCGTACGGATTCTTCTCCAACCACTTCTTGAGGTTCTCCGGCGTGCGGAAGAAGCCCTGATGGAAACAACCGGCCGAGACCCACTTGCCGTCGGCGGTCTTCTTCTTGCCGTACCAGGCGACGGCCGTCTCCGGTTCAATAGAAGCAATCTTGCCGTCGAGCGTCTTGACGACGACCATCTCGCCGGTCAGGCCGTCGGGCTGATGCACCTCGATGTCCTTGCCCGTCCGGGCGGCTATGCCCATCGCGCAGTGCGCGCAGCAGCCGTAGCTGTGGACGCCGTCGATCAGCACCTTCGCCACGTCCTGGGGATAGCACGATCGGTCACAGAATCCGCAGCGGTGCGACAGTTCGTTCTCCTGCAGCGCCGAGAACGCGACGATGCTGCCGCCCGAGGACTTCATCTCGGCGGTCGCGGCGTCGCGTGTGGCAAAGGCCTTGATCCACGGGCGGCCGGTCTTTGCTTCCACGCCGGTCAGGAAGACCGCCTCGGTTACAGGCAGCAGCCTGCCCGTCGCCCAATCGGTGACCGAGACCTTCTTCTCGAAGTCGGTCTTGTCCTCGGTCAGGCAGGAATACATGATGAAATAGTGGTGCATGTCCCGCAGCCGCACCTTGCCTTTGTCGGTCTTGACGACGACGGCGGTCTTGGGGTCGATATCGTCGTCCGACATGTAGCAGATTTCGTCTTTGGAACGATCGTCCTTCTTCGCGGGCTCCCAGCGTTCGATTTTCGGCAGCTTCGCCCCGCCGAACTTGTAGCCCAGCTCCTTCCACTTGCCCAGGATGTCTGCCTTGCCGAGGAACCCCTCGTGCCGCCAGAGTTCCTTGCCGTCCTTGTCGAAGAAGATCTGCGTGGGGATCAACTTGATGCCGTACTTCTTGGCTTTGGCGGCATTTTTGCGCTCACCGACGTCGATGAACTCCACGTCAAACTTACCGGCGTAGTCCTTCTTCAACTCTGCCAGAATGGGGGCCATCTTCTTGCAGGGGATGCAACTCTTGGAGCCCAGATCCAGAAGCTTCGGCACGCCGCTGGTTTTGGTCGTCGCGTCGCCCTTGGAGGCGTCGGCCTCGTCGGCGGCGATCAACTGCGAGGCCACCACTGCACCCAAGGCGGCTACCAGCACCGCGATCAGTCCTGTCTTTGCAAATTTCGACATAGTCCTTGTTCCTTCCCTATTCCAGGTCGTTTCAGTCCACTTGACGGCCTGCCACAACGAAACCAACAACACGAACCCCACCAGCAAGGCAAAGTTACTGATTCTCCCGCCACCGGGAGGGCAACATTGAGCCAAATGGGACAATATTACGTCTGTTACGTTCATTTTGCCCTCCTTGTTTCCATAAACTCTTCTTCCCGACCGATCGGCCGGCGCCGTTTCATCGCCAGGCCAGGCCGCAGGGCCGCAACTTGTTGCGGGGCGCAACAACTAAGGCCGAATCTTGTCCATCACCCGTAGGGCCCGCAACTTGTTGCGG
>JBKHCL010000123.1:0-8593 GCA_046541875.1 Phycisphaerae bacterium
ACAGGGGAGAGCAACGAGGCATCCAGCCCGCGGAAGGGTGGTTCCCACCGGCGCTGAGGCAATCTGAGAATGGCGCCCACGCCAAAGCCGAAACAGCCGCCTCCCTCCATGTTTTGGGCGCAACGAGGTTTGGATTTCGCCGTGGGCGCAGTAGAATGACCCGCGGTTGTGACGAGTTGTCGCGGCGGCATTTCTGAAAGTTGGGTGGGATGATGAAGATCACAATGGCTTCCAAGCGTGAAGACGAGTTCGGCTCGATGGCCGGCAAGATGGGTTCGTGGGTGGACCAGGTTCTCGGCCCATCCTTCCGCAAGTTCAGCAGTACCGACACGTGGGCCCCGGCGATCAACCTTTACGAGGACGACGCGAGCTTCTTCGTGGTGGTGGACCTGGCCGGCGTGGCCGCTGGGCAGATCGACCTGCGGGCCGAGGACGGCGTTCTGATGATCTGTGGGCGACGGGAAATGCCCCGCGTCGAGACGCAGGCACAGACGGTCCACGTGCACATGATGGAAATCGACCACGGGCTGTTCCGCCGGGTGGTCGAGCTTCCTCCCAACGCCGATACCCAGTCCATCGAAGCCACCTATCGCGGCGGATTTCTCTCCATACGCATCCCACGGAAGTGACCGGATACCCCATGGCCCCGAAGAAACCGAAGAACACCCCCATTCAGGACGAAGACGAGTCCCGGATCGTCATCCCCGCCGGCGCGCAGATGGCCGAGGAGGAAGGCACGGCGACCGAGGAGTCGGACATCCCGCGCGAGGTGGCAGTGCTGCCCGTACGGAACATGGTGATTTTCCCGGGCATGGTCGTTCCCCTGGCGCTGTCGCGCGAGAAGGCGCGCAAGCTGATCGGTGAGGTCCTGCCGGACCAGCGCGTCATCGCTACCGTCTGCCAGAAGGACGCCGATCTCGATGAGCCCGCTCCCGACGATCTTTACGACGTCGCCACCGCGGTGTCGATCCTCAAGCTCATGAAGCTCGAGGACGAGCAGCAGGGCGTGATCGTACACGGGATGCAGCGCGTGCGTATCGTCGAGTGGCTGGCGAGCGAGCCGTTCTTCCGCGCCCGCGTCGAACCCATCGAGGACGTCGTCAAACCCTCGCCCCGGCTGGACGCCCTGGAAATGAACGTGCGGCAGCTGGCCGGCGAGGTTATCGAGCTGGCGCCCTCTATCCCCGCCGAGGCCCATACGCTTCTGGGCAATCTCGAAGAGCCCGGCCCGTTGGCGGACTTTCTGGCGGCCAACCTGCAGATCGACCTGCCCGAACGGCAGGCGTTGCTGGCTCAAAGCGACGTGGGCAAGCGTCTCTCGAAAATCACCGAGGAGCTCCAGCGGCAGTTGGAAGTGCTGAAAATATCGAGTGACATCCAGTCCCAGGTCAAAGAGAAGATCGACGAATCGCAGCGCGAGTACTACCTCCGCGAGCAACTCAAAGCCATCCAGAAAGAACTCGGCCAGACCGACGAGCGGTCCGCTGAAATCGAGGAACTCCGCGAGAAGATTACCTCAGTTGGCATGCCCGAGAAGATCGAGGCCGACACGCTGCGCGAGCTGGACCGGATGAGCAAGATCCCCGAAGCTGCCGCCGAGTACAACGTCATCCGGACGTATCTGGAAGTGATGGCCGAGCTGCCCTGGAGCAAGAGCGACCCCGGCGAAATCGACGTCGAGAAGGCCCGGACCATTCTTGACGAGGATCACTACGACCTGGACAAGGTCAAGAAGCGCATCCTGGAGTATCTCGCGGTGCGCAAGCTCGCGCCGGAATCCCGCGGACCGATCCTGTGTTTCGTGGGCCCGCCCGGTGTCGGGAAGACGTCCCTGGGGCAGTCCATCGCGCGTTCGCTGGGACGGAAGTTCATCCGCATGAGCCTGGGCGGCATTCACGACGAAGCGGAGCTGCGAGGCCACCGGCGGACGTACATCGGGGCCATGCCCGGGCGCATTATTCAGGAAATCCGAAAGGCCGGCTCGCGCAACCCGGTGTTCATGCTCGACGAGGTCGACAAGGTCGGGCAGGACTTCCGGGGCGACCCGACCTCCGCCCTGCTGGAGATTCTCGACCCGGCCCAGAACAACACGTTCCAGGACAACTACCTCAACGTCCCCTTCGACCTCTCGGACGTGGTGTTCATCGCCACCGCCAACTACATCGAAGCCGTTCCTGCGCCCCTGCGGGACCGCATGGAGATCATAGCGCTGTCGGGCTACACGCAGGACGAGAAGCTTCACATTGCGGAGAAGTATCTGGTCAAACGCCAGCGGAAAGAGAACGGCCTGAAGGCCTCGCAGATCAAATTCGGGCGCAAGGCGTTGCGCGAGATCATCGATCGGTACACGCGCGAAGCCGGCGTTCGCGAGCTGGAACGTCAGATCGGGGGCGTCTGCCGCGGTGTGGCGGCGCTGGTGGCTGCCGGCAAGGCCCGCAAGCGCACCGTGAACCACAAGCTCATCGTCGAGATGCTCGGGTCGGCGAAGTACGAGAGCGAACTGGCGATGCGAACCAGCACGTCCGGCGTTGCGACCGGCCTGGCGTACACGCCTACCGGCGGGACGATTATCTTCATCGAGGCGACCCGCTATCCGGGCAAGGGCGGGCTGATGCTCACCGGGCAGATCGGCGACGTCATGAAGGAGTCCGCCCAGGCGGCACTGAGCTTCGTCAAGAGTCACGCCGAGGAATATGGCGTGGACGCCGAGTCGCTGCGAAACAACGATATTCACATCCACGTGCCGGCCGGCGCGATTCCCAAAGACGGACCGTCGGCAGGAGTCTCGATGCTCACCGCGCTGATAAGCCTGCTGACCGGCAAAGCCGCCCGGGCCGATGTCGCCATGACCGGCGAGATCACGCTCCGTGGGTTGGTGCTGCCCATCGGCGGGGTCAAGGAGAAGGTATTGGCTGCCTCCCGGGCGGGCATCAAGGAAGTGATCCTCCCCGAGCGGAACCGCAAGGACATCCACGACGTACCCGAGGAGATCCGCAAAAAGCTCACATTCCACTTCGCCAAGCGGGCCGAGGATGTGCTCGGTACTTCTCTCGCGCAGGAAACGACCTCCTCGGGAGGGCCCAAGCGCAAGGGCAAGCGGAAATCATCTTGATATGCCCCCCTGTGTTCCGTGACAATAGAGAGGTCTGCTGAGGACGGACCTTGTGTTTCTATCACTTCTGTCACCGGTTACAGGAGACATCAATGCTGAGGCTGCCAAACAGCTCCAATGGAGCACGTTTTCTGGGTATGGATTGGTTTCGAGACAAGCTGGACGCGCTGGGCCCCAACGGCGATTACATTTTTGCCGGCGCGCTGGCGTTCCTGATCGTCCTGGCGCTGGGATACAGCGTCTACGCCACCTTCTTCACTTCACCCGGGGGCGACATTCCCAAGCCCAAGGACGACAAGATGCATTTCATCTGCCGGGAGTGCAAGCATGAGATCGCCCTCGAGCCCTCGGAGGTGCGGGACATGCGCCGCCGGATGGAGAACGAGGAAGACATGCTGCGGCTGGACTGCCCCAGCTGCAACCGCGAGCAGAGCATGCTGCGGGCAACCTGGTGTCCGTCCTGCAGAAAATACTACCTCTCGCCGCGGACGCGCGCGATGGCCGAGATGACCTCGGAAGAGGATTTCGAGAACCTGCCCGACGACGTCTGCACGCACTGCGGGACCAACCGCGTTAAGTGGATGAAGGAACACGTGATGGACTGACCGCCTGCAAGCAGGGCGAGGAAATCGAGAACGTCCCGGCGATCTTCGGATCACCGGGACGGTTCTTTGCGCCGTGCCTGATTGGTCGGGCCCGCGGAGAGAGGTCCCGCCGCCTCAACCCTTGCAGGGGTGTCCGATTTCGTCCAGCAGCTTCATGAAGCGTCGGCCGTACTCGATATAGCTGTTGTAGCGGGCCTCGTCCTCGCTGCCGGCGTTGTCGTCGTGGAACACCACCGACAGGTGCGGCTCCATGGAGATTCCCCCGTCGTAGCCACTGTCCAGCAGGTCCTTGACGATCGCCTTGACGTCGCCGTCGCCCTCGCCCGGCCAGGTGAACTCGCTCTGGGGGAAGATCTCCCCGGGACGGTCCTTCTTGAAGCGTGAATCCTTGATGTGCACGTAGGCGATGTGGTCCTTGACGTGCCGGTAAAACTCCCAGGCCGACTGTTTTCTGGAGAGCTCCCCGCCGGCGTAATCGGGGGTGTTCACCGGGTTGGCGGTGTCGAACACCAGCTTCAGTCCGGGTACGTTCTCCAGCAACTCGAGGGTGTACTTCCAGCCCATCCCGCCGAAGTTCATGCAGTTCTCGTGCACCGGCTGAAGGCCTTCGTCGGTGAACCGCTTGACGATCCGGCGGACCTTCTCGAACCGTTTGTCCTTCATCTGGTCCAGCGGGTTGCCTTCCTCGTCCTTGCGGATCCCGTAGCTCATGATGCGGATGAGCTTCGTCCCCAGCGCCTTCATTCGCGGAATCGCGCGGGCTGTCTCTTCCAGGGAGGTTTCGTTGGGGTCGTCGACGTTTTTGCCCCAGTTGGCGATCGCCGAGCCGAAACAGTTGATCTGCACGCCGGCGTCTTCGAGCTTGCCGCGAACCTCGTCGAACTTCTCGTCCGAGATGTCCGTGAGATTGGTCCCGTCGATGTTGCGGGATTCGATGTTCGACCAGCCCAACTCCTTTGTCGCGCGGATCTGGCCGTCAATGTCCTTTGCTGCCTCGTCGGCAAAACCAGTCAAATACATGGGGTTCCTCGTTTCGCGTGGGTTGCGGGTCAGGTTCGTTCGTGGAGATTCCCCCGAAGTCAGTCTTCCTTGGCGGCATCTTCCATCATCGTCAGCAACTCAACGGCTGCCTGCTTCGGATCGTCTACCGCCATTACTCCACTGGCGACCGCGATTCGCTTGGCGCCGGCGGCGACGACCTCTTTGACGTTTGCAGCCGCGATCCCGCCGATGGGAACCACCGGCAGCTCGACGGCCTGGCAGACTTTCGAGACCATCTCCGGGCCCACCACGTCGGGTAGGTCCTTTTTGGTCGTGGAGGAGTAGACCGGCCCGATCCCGATGTAGTCTGCCCCTTCGTTGACGGCAGCCTTGGCCTGGGCGACGCTGTGCGTGCTTTTCCCGATGATCGCCCCGGGACGAAGCAGGCGGCGGATTTCCGGGACGGAGATATCGCCTTGGCCGACGTGCACGCCGTCGGCGCCGACGATCGCGGCAATGTCGGGTCGATCGTTCACGATGAACAGCTTGCCCATCTCGTCGGTGAGTTCGCGGAGCTCAGCCGCCATCGCCAGGAAGGTGGCGTCCGAGACGTCCTTCTCGCGAAGCTGAATGGCGTCGGCCCCGCCGGCCAGGGCGCTGCGAACGCGGTCGCGCACGCAGCCCGGGCACATCGAACTGGTTACCAGCACGTACAGACGCACGTCGCGGAACTGCGCGGGCACCATCAGCCGACTGACCAGGCGCTGTTCGAGCGTGTAGCCGTTGTATCGCATCCGCTCGATCTTCAGTACGTGCTCCGGCGAGACGAACTTGAGATACTCCTCGATGGTCCGCAACGACTCGCCCAGCCGCTTGCACGCCGCCAGGGCGACGTCCTCCAGCCCGGTGCGTTTCGGCTCGGACGGGGAGGTAATCTCCGTGCCGATATCGCCCGAGGTGTTCCGCGAGGTGATCATCTCGCGGGCGGGAAGCTCCTGGAGAATCTCCTTCAGATCGCTGCGGAGATTCTTGGCCATGGCGGTGATCGCCGGATCGTTCAAGGCAAATCGGCCGCAGTCTTCCGCCACGCGGAGCGCTTCGCGCGCCCGGTTGAAGTTCGCGTCCAGAATCCGATAGATCTCTCGCATGGCCGGTCTCTTTCCGGGGCTAGCCCTCGATGCTGTTGGGCACGGGGTGTTTCTCGGTCATCTCGGCGACCTCGCCGCGAACCGTTTCGATCACCGTTTGGTCGCCCTTGGAGGTCAGGATCCGCTCGACCCACTCGGCGATGGTGCCCATGTCACCAGGTCCGAGCCCGCGGGTGGTTACCCCCGGGGTCCCGAAGCGAATGCCCGACGCCTTGAACGGGCTTCGCGTCTCGAAGGGTACGGTGTTCTTGTTGACCACGAGGTTGGCGTCCGCCAGCCAGCCGGCGGCGTCCTTGCCCGTGACGTCCTCGAATCGGCTGCGAAGGTCCACCAGCAGCAGGTGGTTGTCCGTGCCACCCGAAACCAACCGCCAGCCCTTCTCGCCCAAGGCCGCCGCCAGCGCCTTGGCGTTGGCGATGACCGCCTGGATGTACGTCTTGAACTCGGGCTGGAGACACTCACCGAATGCGACGGCCTTGGCGGCAATCACGTGCATCAAAGGCCCGCCCTGAATGCCCGGGAACACGGCGCTGTTGAGCTTCTTGGCGTGCTCTTCCTTGCACATCACCACCCCGCCGCGAGGGCCTCGAAGCGTCTTGTGCGTGGTGGTGGTGATGTAATCGCTCGCCGGGGCGGGGTCCGGGTGTTCCTTGGCGGCCACCAGTCCGGCGATGTGGGCGATGTCCGAAACCAGCACCGCACCGACCTCCTTGGCGATCTCGCCGAAGGCGTCGAAGTCGATCTGTCGCGGGTACGCCGAGGCGCCCGTCATGATCATTGCGGGCTGTTCCTTCTTGGCCTGCTCGCGGATCTGGTCCATGTCCAGCAGTTCGTTGTCCTCGCGGACGCCGTAATTGACGGCGTTGTAGAACTTGCCCGAGATGTTCACCTCGTAGCCGTGCGAGAGGTGCCCGCCATGGGCGAGGTTGAGGCCCATGATCTTATCGCCCGACTTCAGTGCTGCCAGGAACACCGCGATGTTCGCGCTGGTCCCGCTGTGCAACTGCACGTTGGCGTGATCCACGCCGAACAGCTCCCGGCAGCGGTCGATGGCAAGTTGCTCGACGGCGTCGACCTTGTCGCAGCCACAGTACCAGCGCTTGCCCGGGTAACCTTCGGCGTATTTGTCGGTGAGGCAGGTTCCCATCGCTTCGATGACGGCCCGCGATGTATGGTTCTCCGAGGCGATCAGCTCGAGGGTGCTCGCCTGGCGGTCGCGCTCGGCGTCGATCAGGGCAGCCAGCTGCGGGTCACGCTTGTTCAGAACGGTCATGGACATCTCCTGCAGGTTCGGGGAAAGCTCGTGTAAGCCGCATACTGTACCGCCGGAAGGCCTGCTTCGCAAGGTCGCAACGACAGCTCGCACGTCGGGCGAAGGCGGGCGAGTTCCCCGGCGCGCCGGTCAGTCCGTCTCCTTGTTCGCTCGCAGGTCGAGGCAGAGTAGTTTCTCGCTGTCGCGGACGATGAGCCTGCCGTTGTCGATCGCCAACGGTCCCCAGGGGTTTCGCCCGGTGAGGATGTCCGCCCGCGCCAGCTCCCGATACTCCTTGGGGTTGGGGTCTACCAGCACCAGGTCGCGTTTCTGGGCGTCGGCGATCACCAGCAGGCCGTCGGCAAGGAGCTGACTGCCGAACCCGAAGCTCGGGCGTCGATCTGTCTTCCAGAGTACCTCCGTCGCGGGGGTCACACAGAGCAGGCCCTCGTCGATGTTTCGCGAGTTGCCCGGCAGATAGATGTGTCCGTCGTGCGCAATCGGCGTGGCAATGTGCGAGGAAATGCTCTTGTTCCGGGCGGCTTCGCTGACGGCCCATCGGCCGGCGTCGTCGCGCGTGACGCGCAGTACGACCCCGCCCATTCCATAGCCGCTGGTGAAGAACAGCTCGCGCTGCCCCACCTTCGCCGGCTGAGGGATCGGCCGACGGGAGGTGAAGTCCTTGAATCGCCAGAGAACCTTGCCCGTGTTGGGGTCCATGCCCACCAACTGCTTCCGCGCGAGCATCACGATCTGCTCGACCCCGTCGAGCGTCATGAGCATCGGCGAGGAGTGCCCCGCTTCCCCGATCGAGGCGGACTTCCAGACGACCTTGCCGCTGTCCCGCCGCACCGCCACCAGACCGACGGTGGGCGTCTGGGGCGCGAGCACCACCAACTCGCCCAGCAGCAGCGGGCTGGACGCATACGCCCACATGGGCACCTTCCCGTCGAAGTCCTTCGCCAGATTCAGCGACCAGACCGATTTGTGCGTCTCTCGGCTGATGGCGTGGACCTGCCCGAACGGGCCGACCGTGTACACGTTGTTGGCATCCACGCTGGGCGTTGCCCGCGAGCCCTTCCAGCGGAGCTTGCCCGGGGCGTCGTAGCGGTATTCCCACTTCTTCTCGCCCGTCTCCAGGTCCAGGCAGAGCAGGACGTCCTGCTTCTGCGGCTGGCGGTCCATGACGTAGACCCGCCCGTTGACGATGGCGGCTCCGCCGAAGCCGGTCTGCATCTTGCGGGCCCAGAGCTGCCTGGGTCCGTCCTTCGGCCAGGATCGCGCGAGCTTCGTCTCGTCGGGGCTCACGCCGGTGCGATGTGGACCCAGAAAGCCCGGCCAATCGGCAAACAGGCCTCCGGCAGCAAAACTCAGGGCGAGAAGAACGGCGAGAGCAAAAGTCCGGTGTTTCATGTGTGTTTCCTCCTGCAATAGCGGGATCGCGATGTCAGGGCATTATAGACCAACCGATCGCGCATAAAAAGGCAGCCGACGG
>JBKHCL010000124.1:0-8587 GCA_046541875.1 Phycisphaerae bacterium
CGCGAGGCTATCGTCGCAGCGTCGTTTTCTTGTTCAGGCCGCGTTTTTCCGCCAGGTCGATCGCCAAATGGATCGCGGCGATCATGCTGCCGGCGTCGGCGCGGTTCTTCCCGGCGATGTCGAAGGCGGTCCCGTGATCCGGCGAGGTCCGGATAATCGGCAGCCCCAGCGTGAGGTTGACCGCTTCCCGCCACGCCAGCAGCTTGATGGGAATAAGCCCCTGGTCGTGGTACATCGCCACGACCGCGTCGTACCTGTTCTGCAGGGCCCGCAGGAAGACCGTGTCGGCCGGGAACGGGCCCTCCACGCGAATGCCCGCTTCGCCGGCCATCAGAATCGCCGGGGAGATCACGCGGGTTTCCTCGTCGCCGAACTTGCCCTCTTCCCCGGCGTGGGGGTTCAGTCCACACACCGCCAGACGGGGTTTGTCGATGCCGAACCACTCGCGCAACGCCGTGTCGGCCAGGTCGATCGGGTCGAAGACCGCCCCGATGGTGAAACGGTTGCGGATCTCCTGCAGCGCCAGGTGGATCGTCGCCAGCACCACCTTCAACTGCGGGGCCACGAACATCATCGCCACGCGCCGCACCTTGCAGCGGTCGGCGAGCAACTCCGTATGGCCGGGGTATTTGGTGAATTTCGCCAGCGTCCAGGACTGCTTGGAGATCGGGGCGGTCACGATCGCGTCGATCTGCCCTTCGATGGCGGCTGAGATGGCATCCTGCACGAAGGCCATGCTCGCCGCCCCGCCGAGTTTGCTGGGTCCGCGGGGCAGGGCGACGGGAAAACTGAACTCGTCATAGTCCAGCACGACCAGGTCGTGGGGGAAGCGGCGGATGTCCTCGTGATGATCGCGACGGAAGGGCAGGTGCACCTCCAGCGCGTCGGCGGTGTAGGCCAGTTGCTCGGAGAATCCGAAGATCATGAACCGCGCCCGCCGCCGGAGGTTCGGGTCGCACAGCGCCTTGACGATGATCTCCGCACCCACGCCGCACGGGTCGCCCATGGTCAGGCCGATGATCGGTTTGTCCCGCGGGTCGGCCATTACAGGAAACCCGCGTTGCGCAGCGTATCCAGGGACACCCCGCCCCGCCCGGCAGGCTGGGATGAATCAGCCAACATCGCCCGCAGGTATCGCTGGACGTATTTGCCGATCACGTCCAGTTCGATGTTCACCGGGTCGCCCGCGCGCAGGTCCGCCAGCGTCGTGTCCGCCAACGTTGTGGGAATCAGCGAGACGGTGAACCCGTCGGCCGGCACGTCCACGATGGTCAGCGAAACACCGTCGATGGCGACCGAGCCCCTGGGCACCATCTGCTCGGCCATCTCGGGCGGGATGGCGAACCGACCCACCCACTTGCCGGGTGCCTCGTCGATCGAGCGGACCGTCGCGACGCAGTCGACATGTCCCTGCACGAGATGGCCATCGAGCCCGTCGCCCAGGCGCAGGGCGCGTTCGAGGTTCACCTTCGCCCCGTCGGTGAGCGTGCCGAGCTTCGTAGCCCGCAACGTCTCAGCCATCACGTCGAAGTCCGCTTCGCTGCCCCGGATGGCCGACGCCGTCAGGCAGGCCCCGCAGACCGCGACGCTGTCGCCCGGTTCGAGCCCGCCGGAGACCGGCCCCAGCTCGATGGTCAATCGCGACCCGCCCGGGGCGGGCGCCGCACGACGCAGCGTTCCGACATGTTGGATGATTCCCGTGAACATGCCCCCATCATAGCCTCCGGCAGCAGAAGGGGCAACGTGAGTATCGATCGCTCCCACGAAGCATTGCCCCGCCGGTGGCCCTTGCGTATGATGCACGTCTGAGCACACGAAAGGAACAACACCCATGCGCGTTGCGCTGATTGGCCCGCCCCTGTCGGGCAAAAGTACGTTGTTTACCGCCGTCGCCGCTGCCGGCGGGTCGAACGTGGACCTCTCGCGCCCCGATCAGCCGCACCTGGCGGTCGTGAAGGTGCCCGACGAGCGCCTTATCTGGCTGACGGACCTCTACAAGCCCAAGAAGACCACGCCGGCCGAGCTGGAGTTCCTGGACCTGCCCGGATTCGACCTCACCGACGAAGCCGGTCGACAGCGGGCCAAGCAGCACTGGGCCGCCATGCGGCAGAGCGATATGATCGTGCTGGTGCTCCGCGCCTTCGACGACCCGACCGTCCCTGCCTATCGCGACCGCGTGGACCCCGCCGCCGACGTCGAGGAGTTCCTCTCGGAGCTGATGTTCGCGGACATGGAGCAGGTCACCAGCCGCGTGGAAAAGCTCGAGCAACAGGTCAAGAAGCCCACGCGCGACCGCGACGAGCACCTCCGCGAGCTGGACCTGATGCAGCGCATCCTCGATACGCTGGAGAACGAGCAGCCCGTTTCCGACGCCGTCCAGAGCGAAACCGAAGACAAACTCATCCGCAGTTTCGCGTTCCTCTCCCAGAAGCCCATCCTCGCGGTCCGCAACGTCGGCGAGGACGACCTGGGCGGTGAGACGCCCGATCAACTCGGCGGGGTCGACTGCCTGACGCTCTCAGCCCGTATCGAAGAGGAAATCGCCCAGCTGCCTCCCGAGGACCGCGACGAATTCATGGCCGAGATGGGCATCGAGGTCTCCGCGCGGGACCGCCTCATCCGCGCCTGCTACGGCAAGTTGAACCTCATCAGCTTTCTTACCGTCGGCGAGGACGAATGCCGCGCCTGGACCATTCGTGCCGGTACGCCGGCCGCCGAGGCCGCCGGTGAGATTCACTCGGACATCCAGCGCGGGTTCATTCGAGCCGAGACCGTGTCCTACGAACACATCCGGGCCGCCGGCGACATGAAAGGCGCCAAGGCCGACGGCAACGTCCGTCTCGAAGGCAAGGCGTATACCGTTCAGGACGGGGACATCATCAACTTCCGATTCAACGTGTAAGGCCCGGCCGGGCCGATTCCGGGGAGATGCGGGTGAAGCGACGATGGGCCAGAGCGTGGCGTCGGCGTCGGTGGTGGCAGCACGCGATCCGCTTTCTCGCGTGGGGCCTGCTGGTCGGCGCGGGGTTGTACGTGACGCTTCCCTGGTGGGCCCCGACCGATCTGATCCGATCTCACGTCGAGCAGACCCTCTCGCGCCAGGCCGGCGTGGACGTGACCATCCAGGATCTTTCGCTGAGCTGGGACGAAATCCGCGTCGAGGGGCTTTCCATCGCATCGCGGCCCGGCGACAACGCCCCGCCGGTGGCCGTCGCTGAATACGTTCGGCTGCCGATGGAACCGCTGAACATTCTGCTGGGACGCGACGTGGAATGGATGGAAATCGAGGGGTTCACGCTCTCGGCCCGCGTGCAGCCGGGCGGATCGCACAACCTCGCGCCGCTGACGAATCTCAATCTGGCCTCGCAGCCGCGACGGGTATCCGTGCGCGACGCGACGATCAACGTCCGCCTGCCCCGGCGGAATAAGCCCCTGCAACTGAACGTGACGGACCTGCAATTCGTCGCCGGCCACCAGCGGCGACTGGGCGAGCTGACGCTCTCGGCACGCCTGGTGCAGGAGGGCCAGCCCGATGCCCCGATCTCTTTTCGCCTGACTCGCGGCGCCGGCGACCCGAGTACCATCGCCGCGGCGACCTTCCTGTTCGACGACGTGGACCTCGGGGCGCTGTCACTTGTCGACATGCTGCAGCTGCCCCTGACCCGCCTGGAAGGGCACATGCAGGGACGCCTGGAGTTCCGTATGAATCCCCAGGCCGTCGTGGACCGTGCAGCGATGGAGCTGTCCATCCGCCGGCTCGACGCCCAACCCGCCGATGGCCCGCAGCTGGAAGTGATCGACCAGGCCGGCGTGGAGATCGACGCATCGTGGGACCTCCTCAGCGAGCGGATCCGCCTGCGGACCATCACCCTGGAGCTGCCCGGAAGCATCCGCGTCAACGGCAGAGCCGAGCTGACCACCGCCCACCCCGAGCCCTGGGAGGCCGTCGAGTCGCTCGAACTGACCGGTATGGTAAACCCATCGCGGCTGGCGGCGTTGCTCACCGGCCAGCCGCAGCTGATTGACGGCTACCGCGCCGACGGCCCCATCGAGTGGCGCCTCCGCGTGAAACACCGTAACCGGATCATGCTCGTGGAAGAGTTCGCCTTCGACGCCCGCCCGGTGCGACTTGCCCACCGCCGGAGGGTGCTCAAACGCGCCGGTGAACCGTTGGCGTTCACCACGTCGGCCACCCTGGACGACCGGACCTGGCGGGCGAGACTCACCGACCTGCGGGGCCGATGGAGCGGAGTCGCCCTCGACGGCAGCGCCGCCTGGAACGATGTGCGAACGCTGAGAACACTCCCCGACGCCCATACGCTGCCGGCGATGGCGCATCACCTGCTCGCACAGCTCACCTGCGATGCGACCGTCCGGGTGGACCACCTCGATGGCCTGGCGTCGCTCGGGCCTGTTGCCCGCGACCTGTCGGCCGCCGGCACCCTCACCGGGCCACTCACCGGCAGGGCGAAGCTGGACGGCGGGGACTCGCCGAATCTGCGAATCTCTCTGCAAGCGGACGAGTCGACCGACCTGGCGGTGCGAGGCTGCTTCCGCAAGCCCCGCGGCGCGAAGCTTGCCGCCTCTCTGAAGGCGAATGTCTCAGCCGACCCGAACAAGGGTACTCTCGCCCTGGGCGACCTGGCTGCGTCGCTCGGGGTGGGCGATGGCGCTGCCACGATTCGCGGGGGGTCGCTGCACTGGCCCGCCCTCAGCGGACGGGCGACGCTGCGGGCGGTCGGAATCCAGACGCTGCTGACCTGTCGGCCGGGCGAGCGGAAAGCGGACCCCGTGCTCGCCGGCGCGCTGAGCGGGGAAGTGACCTTCGCGAATCTGCTCGATCCCGACAGCCGATCCGCCCGCCTGGACGCGACGCTCACCGACACCGCCATCCGCGCCCAGCCATGGTTCACCAAGCCCGCCGACGAACAACTCACGCTGCGGGCAGAGCTCGACGCGGCGACCACGCAACTCTGGTTGACGGGGGAGGCCTTCACCGCCAACGCCTGGACCACCGCGTCCCCGGCCGATCCGCTGGCCGACCCGAACGCCGCGTTTGGCGGTGAACTCACCGTCATCGACGCCAACGCCCTGATCGCCTATTCGCCATTGCTGAGCGATCGGCTGGTCGGCTGGTCGGTCCGCGGACCTCTGGAACTCTCGGGCACACTGCGACGCAGCGACGGCAAAACGCAACTGGAGCTGGCCGGCGACGCGACACGTGCGCAGCTTCGCCAGGGCCGTGCCCCCCGCCGGGTCAAGCAGGCCGACGTCCCGCTTCGGTTGAGTCTGGCGCTGGAGGATCGGCCGATCGGCCGGGCCCGACGCGAGTTGGAAATCTCCCGGCTGTCGGCTGCGGCGGGGGGGTTGACGCTGCTGGCCTCGGGCGAGGCGACCTACGATCCGCGCGCCAACCAACCCGCCGGCGTCCGTTGGCCCATCGCCGCCCTGGAGAAGATGGACGCCAACGTCATGCTCGCCGGCAGGCCGACCGGTCTGGCGGAGCTGCTGCCGGAACTCTCGTCCGCCCTGAGCGAGGTCGCCCTGACCGACGATGCCAGCCTCGCCGGCCGGGTCTCCTTCGGGCCCGATGGGGCGGGCATCCGAGGTACGCTGGATGCCGGCGACGGACGGGTCCGCATCGGTCCGTTGATCAAGCCCGCGTCGCTGCGAGCCCGGGCGTCGCTGGAGGTCCGGGGCAGCGCCGGCCTCACCGAGTGGACCCTCACCGAGCTGCTGATCGACGTGCTCGACCCGAACGGCCCGGGTGAGGAGGTCATTCTCGCCCGGCTGCTGGCGGATGCCGCCGTCCAGGGGCAACTGCGGCGCGACGGCCTGCCCGAGCCCGAGAGCTTCCGTCCGGTCTCCTGGCACGCGTGGTTGGCGAGCGATCACCTCGGCCGAGTGACGGAAGTCTATCCGGAGGTGGCCGATCGCCTCCTCGACGGCTCCATCCGGCTGGAGGCCGAGAACCGCAGCGGCCGATGGGGACGCATCGACGTGGCGACGCTTTGGGGCGAGGACATCCGGGCGGTTCATCGCGGCAGGGAGGTGACTTTCTCCGGTGAGTTGACCGCATCGCGGCTGGGCTGGTCGCCCCGGGGAGGCTGGTCGGTCGCCTCGCTCACAGCCACCGATCTCGAAGCCCGCGCGGGTGAGAATCACGCCTGGGTGATCGCGGACCTCACCGATTTGCCTCACCGCCCGACCGGTCGCGTGAGGCTGTTGGCCGACACGCTGGACGACGCGGACCTGGCCGACTGGCTGGGCATGCCCGGCCCGCGCGACCCGAACGCCATCGAGCTGCCGGCCGACGAAGTCAAACGATTGCGCACCGCGGCTGAGAAGTTGATCAAACGCCTTCGCGGGCCTCTGCGGCAGATGGACGTCACGCTGGCAGCCGACGTCGAGACGCTGCGCACCACCGACGTTTCGGTAAGTCAGACCTACGACATGAGGCAGCTTCGCGCCGACATGAGGGCCGAGGCCGGGGAGGTGGCTGCGAACATCGCCGCGATTCTCAACGGTGGCAGCTATCGCGTATCGGTGGACGCCGACGCCAACGACCCCTCCCAGCCGGTGGCGATGACGTTCGATCTGCTGAAGGTCATCGGCACGCCGGAGATTCAGCCCCAGCTGGCAAAGTACTTCCCGGGCAACACGGTCGGGGGGCTTTTCACCCGCAGCGAAAAACTGCAGGAATCGCTGCCGGCCTCGATCGCGTACTTCCTGGACCACCGCTACCCGTGGACGCCCGTGGGGTCCGCCAAAACCATCGCCACCGACGGCTACATCGTCGGCAGGGCTGTGCCCGAATGGATGGCGGGAATCTTCCCGCAGCTGAACCTCCAGCGGTACGAATACGACACGATGACGGGGTTCGCCACGTTCTTCGCCGACGGCGTCGCCCAGAACGACATGATCTTCTCCGGGACCCGGTACGACGTGTACATGGAGGGCACGACCGACGCCGAAAACCACGCCGAGTACACCGTCGGGCTGCTCGTTGCCGGCGGGAGTGCCGAATGGAACCACGCCTGGAAAACCGGTCGGCTGCCGCTGCTGAAAGTCCGCGGGACCATCTACGGCGGCGAGCTGCTCAACCGCGAGGTCTCCTTCCTCTGGCCCAACGAGACCATCATGGCCGTCGCCGTGCGAAACAACCCCCTCGTGCGAGCCTTCATCAACCGCCAGAAAGACAAACGCCCCAACCAACCCTGACGCGACGTGAGCGGCGGGACGTCACCAGGCGGGATTGTTTGGTCAATAAGGGCGCCCGGGGTTGTGGCGCAAAAGAATACCCCGGTCCCTGGCACCGCCGCGTGGGCGGGAGAAGGGGCTCCGGGGTTTGCATAAGTATTATTCGGACTCACGGGACACATCACAACATGGATTCTGACTTTTTCCGAAGATTTCTGGAAGCCATCTCGCAGGACCGCATCGACGCCTACCGCAGTGACGGCGCCGACGAGGCCACCACGGCCGCCCGATATCTCTGGAATATCGCCCTTTGTGAGTCCCTGTATTCCCCGCTCCAGATGTGCGAGATCGGGCTCCGCAACGCCGTGCACAGGGCTCTGACCGCACACTTTGGCACGGATCGCTGGTACGACGAACCGAAGGCTCGACTCGAGTGCTGGGCCAGCCAGCAAATCCAAGAGGCGAAAAAGAGGATCGCGAGGCGAAACAAACCTCTTTGTCCGGGCCGTGTCGTGGCCGAACTGCACTTCGGGTTCTGGACGATCTTCTTCAACCGGTACCACGACCAGACCGGGCTGGCAGCGGCAGTCGCCCGCCGCGGTTTCCCCGGCCTCCCTCGAAAGCAGCGAAAGATCGGCGCCTTAGAGAAGCGATTCCGGCGTATCCGAAAACTCCGAAATCGAGTGTTCCATCACGAACGCATTTCTCATTTCCGCGACCTGGAGCAGCAACACGGCGAGATCGTCCAGGCCGTCGGTTGGATGAGTCCGGAACTGGAAGACATGGTCCTGAAACTCGATCGATTCACACAGATATACCGCGATGGTATCGACCCGTGGCTGGAGAAGATCAACGAGCACTGGACCAAGGGAGACAACGCATGACTCCGCGAGACGATTCTGTCTCAAAAGTTCGATCCAGTGATGGAAGCACGACGGTTATCGTGTGTTCAACAAGGGTGCCCTAGCTTGTGGCGTTCTGACTGAGCTTGCGAAGAAGGAACGCGGCAACCTGGTTATGCGACACTGGATGGCCCCACAGCCCCGGGCAAACGGGACGGGCGCAGGAAAGGCCCCGCGGGGAGCGGAGCCTTCGGACGGGTGACTGAGGGGATTCGAACCCCCGACCCCCTGGACCACAACCAGGTGCTCTAACCGACTGAGCTACAGTCACCATTTGGCCGGGATTTCCGGCGAGTCGAACTATTGTATCGTCGCGTGGGGCGGTGTCAATGGGGGTTTTGGACGGTTTGTCGGCTGATGTGCGACATAAATTGGTGGCAGGGCGGTCCGTGGTTCGATTCGCTTCGCCCTGCTTGCCCCCGTTCAGTTATCTCGCCCGCAACAAGTTGCGGGCCCTGCGGCTCGCGACCGATGCTCGATCAGCG
>JBKHCL010000125.1:0-8512 GCA_046541875.1 Phycisphaerae bacterium
GGCCGTAGGGCCCGCAACTTGTTGCGGGCGGAACGACTTCGTGGCACGGCCTTCCAGCCCATGCAAACACGGCCTGGAAGGCCGTGCTACGCGAAGCGGTCCATCCCCCACCTGACGGTGGGGGCTTCCTCAATACACACGCATCTCTATCCCCCACCTTACGGTGGGGGCTATCCCGCGTTGGGTCCGTTGCCGCCGTCTTTCTCTTTCTTGGCGTTGCCACCGAGAGGCAGTTGGGCCTGGGTGCTCTCGTCGGTGACCACCCGGGCCAGTGCGATCAGCGCGTCGTCCTCGCGCAGCTGAATCACCCGCACACCCTGGGTCGCCCTGCCGATGGTCCGAAGGTCCTCGGCCCCGGTGCGGACGATCATGCCCGATTTGGTAATGAGCATCATCTCGTCGGCATCGCGGATGGTCCGCATGGCGACGACCCTGCCGTTGCGGTCGGTGGCACGGATGTTGATGATTCCGTACCCGCCCCGCCCCTGAAGGCGGTACTCGTCGAAGTTGGTCCGCTTGCCGTAGCCGTTCTCGCAGACGGTCAGCAGCGTGGCCATCGGGTCGACGAGACACATGTCCACGACGTAGTCGTCGTCGCGGAGATTGATGCCCCGCACGCCGCTGGCCGTCCGGCCCATGGAACGGACGTCCTGCTCCGAGAAGCGAATCGCCTGTCCCTCGGCTGTCCCGAGCATCACCTCGTCGTCGCCGCGGGTGATGGCCACCCCGATCACGCGGTCGCCCTCCTGCAACCCGGTCGCGATCAACCCGCCCGAGCGGACGTTGCTGTAGGCCTTCAGCGTGGTCTTCTTGACCTGCCCGAAGCGGGTGGCCGTCACGAGGAAACGGTCCTCGTCGAAATCGCGGACGGCTTCGACGGCACAGATATGCTCGTCCCGTTCCATCTGCAGCAGGTTGATGATGGAACGCCCCTTGCTCTGACGGGCCATCGATGGAATGTCGTACACTTTCAGCCAGTGCATCTTGCCGTTGGTCAGGAAGATCAGCAGGTAATCGTGCGTCGAGGCGATGAAGAGGTCTTCGATGAAGTCGCCTTCCTTCGCGTCCGACCCGATGATACCCACCCCGCCGCGTCCCTGTCGGCGGTAGGTGGTCAGGGGCATGCGCTTGATGTAGCCCTCGTGCGTGAGCGTGACGACGACGTCTTCCTCGGCGATGAGGTCCTCGATGTCGAAGTCGCCCACGTCGCCGACGATCTGCGTCAGACGCTCGCGCCCGAAGCGGTTCTTGATCTCGTAGAGGTCCTCGCGAACGACGTCCAGCAGTAGCTCCTCGTGAGTGAGGATCGCCTCATGGCCTTCGATTTCCTCGACGAGCTTGGAATAATCGCCCGCAAGTTTCTCGATCTCCAGACCGGTCAGTCGCTGCAACTGCATGGAGAGAATGGCGTTGGCCTGCACGTTGGTAAGGGTCTGGCCCTCGCCGGACGCCCGATCCACAAAGCGGTCGGGCA
Organism: Phycisphaerae bacterium; assembly: GCA_046541875.1. Taxonomy (GTDB): domain Bacteria; phylum Planctomycetota; class Phycisphaerae; order SM23-33; family SM23-33; genus CAZFPT01. The sequence goes on from JBKHCL010000125.1 coordinate 1,475, forward strand.
GCATCCGGCGAATGGCGGCCGACTCGGTCAGCCTCAGCTTGAGGTTCATCAGCCGGTCGCGCGCGGTGGGCACGTCGGGCGAGGTCTTGATGGTCTCGATGATGCGATCGATGTCCGCTACCGCCAGGATGAGGCCTTCGAGGATGTGGGCCCGTTGTCGCGCCCGTCTCAGCAGGAAGGCCGTCTTGCGCCGCGTGACCTCTTTGCGGTGCTCCAGGAAGTGATAGAGCATATCCCGCAGGGAGAGCGTCTGGGGTGCGCGGTTCACCAGCGCGATGTTGATAATGCTGAAGGTGCTCTGCAGCGGCGTGTAACGATACAACTGGTTGATGACGACGTCGGGCTCGGCCCCGCGCTTCAGGTCGATCACGATCCGCATGCCCGTCCGGTCGGAGTGGTCCTGGATGTCCGCGATATCGGGGATCTTGCCGTTTTTCACCATCAGGGCGACCCGCTCGACGATGGTGGTCTTGAGCACCTGGTAGGGAATCTCGGTCACCACGATCTGCGTCTTGCCGCCGCGAGTGGTCTCGGTGTGCAGCTTCGCCCGCAGCGTGATCTTGCCTCGGCCGGTGCGATAGCCGTCCAGGATTCCCTTGCGCCCGCAGATGACCCCGCCGGTGGGCAGGTCCGGACCCTTGATGTACTCCATGATGTCTTCGAGCGTGGCGTTGGGATGGTCGATCATGTGGACCAGCGCGTCGCAGACCTCGGTGGGGTTGTGCGGCGGGATGCTGGTGGCCATCCCCACCGCGATGCCCTGCGAGCCGTTGACCAGCAGGTTCGGGAAGCGGCTGGGCAGCACCATCGGCTCGGTGCGGGTGTCGTCGTAGTTGGGCTGCATGTCGACGGTGTCGAGGTTCATGTCGACCATGAGTTCGACGGCCGCCGCCGACATCCGCGCTTCGGTGTACCGCATCGCCGCCGGCGGGTCGCCGTCGATCGAGCCGAAGTTGCCCTGCGGGTCCACCAGCGGGACGCGCATGTTCCAGTGCTGCCCCAGTCGAACCAGCGTCGGATACACCACCCCTTCGCCGTGGGGGTGGTAGTTACCGCTCGTATCGCCGGCGATTTTCGCGCACTTACGATGCTTGCTGCGCGGGCCGAGGTTCAGGTCGTTCATCGCCACCAGCACGCGCCGCTGGGAGGGCTTGAGCCCGTCGCGGACGTCGGGCAGGGCGCGGTCCACGATGGTGCTCATCGCGTAGGTGAGGTAGCTCTCCCGCATCTCGGCGACGATCTGATGATCGACAACCCGCTCGTTGCGGAACATCAGAGCCGTGCTCTTACCGCCCGTGAGCTTATCGCCGCCACCCTCCGCGGAGGCCTGGGGGGCATTCTCCTCACCGCCTTGAGGCTCTTGGGGCTTGAGGGCGTCGTCTCGCGAAGCGTCCGATTCGTACTGGTTTTCGTCGTTGGTTGGGTCGTCTTTGGCCAATGTCCTGCTCCGAGGCTATCCGTAGCGTTCTGGTGGACAATTCGCCCGTCGATCGGCCGTCCTGGCGATCAGCGGACGAAGGTAAATGTCGAAGTGGGTATTATCGCACATCCGTCGGCCGGTTGGTAGTCCCAACCGGTGGCGAAAACCGCCGAAGGAGCGGGATTTTCTCGAAAGGGGGTGTTAATCGGGCTTCGGCCCGGGAGGCTGGTGCTTATCGCCGCGCACCACCCGCCGGATCGCGTACGTCCGGGCCGGGGTGGACTCGAAGTAAATCCGCATCATCAGCTCGCCCATCAACCCGCACGCCAGAAACAGCATCGCCATGATGACCAGCAGAAACCCCAGCGCCATCAACGGCCCGTGTGTGGCGCCCAGATCGAAATTCCAGTCGATCAGCTTGCGAATGAGCCCATAAAGCAAAATGCCTCCCCCAATCAGCAGTGACCCCACCCCCCACTTGCCGAAGAAATGCAGCGGCCTGGTGAGGTAGGCGGTAATGAACCGCAGACACACCACATCCAGCGCCACGCGGAACGTGCGCCCGATCCCATAATTGCTCTTCCCGTGGGCGCGACGGACGTTCTTGATGGGGACCTCGGCGATCTTCGCTCCCAGCCTCGCGCAGACGGCCGGCACGAAACGGTGCATGTCCCCATACAGCCGAACGCCCTCCAGGACCTCGCGGCGGTACGCTTTGAACGTGGTCCCGAAATCGTGCAGCCGCACGCCGGAGACCTTCGCCAACAACCAGTTTGCCACGCGCGAGGGCAGGCGCCGCATCAGCAGGTTGTCCCCGCGACGCACCCGCCAGCCGCTGGCGATGTCGTAGCCCTCGTCGATCTTCCGCACGAACATCGGGATCTCATACGGATCGTGCTGCAGATCGCCGTCCATGGCGATGATGACTTCGCCGCCGGCCTGGTCGAACCCGGCCTGCAGGGCGGTGGTCTGTCCGAAATTGCGGCGAAGGTCCACGAAAGCAATACGGTGGTCCTCGCGGGCGAGGCGTTCGAGAATTTCCTCGGAACCGTCGGTCGAACCGTCGTTGACGAGGATAATCTCGTAGCTCTCCCCGAGGCCGTCCATGACTTTGCCGATTCGGCGGGTAAGCTTCTCGATGATGTCCCGCTCGTCGAAGAAGGGAACCACGACGCTGTACTTCAGGCCCGTCGGCCTCGGTCGCGTGTCATCGGTTGCGTAGCTGCCCATAGTGGATTCGCTCAATACCCTGTCGCTCGAATTCGTCCCTGACTCGATCGTCACACAACGCCTCCCGCTCGCGCGACCGCTCGCGCCCCAGTCGGGTCGCTGCCGTCGTGTCGTTCTGGTCCTGGTGCATGCCCGGATGGGTCATGATCTCGGTGACGCCACCTGGAAGCTCTCGCGCCGCCCGCATCAGCCAGTTGGTCGAGATCGCGCCGGTATGCGCCACGCCCCACGTTCCGCGCGTGGCAAGCTCGGCCGGTCGCCCGGTCAGACATTCATTGACCCGCCCCAAAGCTGTGCAGAGGTGCGATACCCGTCGCTGCCCGGCGTCCGATCTCGGCCAGTGACGGCCCGGAAGCACTTCCCTGTGCCGCCGAATCCAGGGGATATGATACCGTCTGGCGAGGCGAAGAACACGCGCGAAAATCGGTCCCCACGCGTGAGCATGGCGATGCGTGTCCAGATGCGTCGGCCTGATTCCATGATCGAGCACCCAGCGGATCTGGGCGTCGAACTCCGCTTCGATCGCCTCCAGCAACCCCGGGCGGGCGATGCACGCGAGAATCACCTTCGCCGCCGAGCGGTCCATCGCGCCATCCTCGCAGCCAAGTCTGCGCCCCTTCCCGCTGAGCACCGGTCCCTGGGAGACATTCAGATGCACGCCCACGCCCAGATCCGGCGCCTCGGCCAGGCGGCTGACAGCCTCCCCCGCCGAAGGCATATTGGCCATCAGCGTCGTCGAAGTCACCAGCCCCTCGCGATGCGCCCGCAGAATCCCCTCGGTGACGGCCGGGGAGAAACCGAAGTCATCGGCATTGATGATCACACGTTTTGTGGTTGGGGCTTCCATAGTCGATGCGGGGATTATATCCTGTTGCGCAGCAGCGATGTATCACTTACCATGCAGGAAGCAGTGCACCGAATGCAACGGATTGCCTTCATAAGCGTGCTGATCACTCTGACGGGCTCATTGTGCGCGTCCCCGGGTGGGTCCCCTACCACCAGGCCGACGAGCACCGTCGACGCCAACTCCCTGATCTCCCAGCCGACGCTTGCGGCCCGTCGGCTGCTGGAGGAAAACGCCGCGCTGCGCCAGGAAGCAGCCACCCTTCGCGCCGAAGCGGAAGAAGCCCGCATCCCTCCGCTGTGGATGGCGATCGGATTCGCAGGACAGTTCATTTTTGGCCTGCGGTTCGTGGTCCAGTGGATCGCCACCGAACGCCGCAGACGCTCCGTCGTCCCGGTGGCATTCTGGTATCTCTCGCTGGCCGGCACGGTGGTGCTGCTGACGTATTCGATCTACCGCCTTGACCCGGTCTTCATCGCGGGGTTCAGTTTGAACATGGTCATCTACCTGCGAAACCTCTATTTCATCCGAGCGGAAGCTCGCGCCCGGGAGGCTGCTGCATGACGCTGCCGTCGTTCCACACCGCCGATGCAAGTCTGCGCGAACGTCCCGTCTCGCCCGGCAGAACGCTGCTGGACCTGCTGATCCTCTACCTGCTGCTGGGCGTCATTGTGGCGATGATCGCCCACGGGCCCAACCACACCTTCCGTTTCGCCCAGCTGTTCCAGATCAACGCCGCGATCGACATCAACCACGGCGGCGACTGGCTTCTGCCGCGATACCACACGGGCAACCTTTTTCACAAACCCCCGGTGTACGCCTGGCTGCTGGCGGGCGTGTTCCAACTGACCGGCGCGCACGACGACGTAATCTTCCGCATCCCGGCGATTCTCGCCACGGCCGTCACGCTCACGCTGGTGTACCTGCTGGGTCGTCGATGGATGGGTCGCCGGGGCGGGCTCATCGCCGGCGTGCTCTGGCTGGCGGGGCTGCACATGAGCAAGATGCCCTATCTCGCCCTGACCGACCCGCTGCTGACGGCGTGGATCACCGGATCGGTCTTTACGCTCGATCGGATCCTGTTTCACCCCGCCCCGCGAGACACCCGCTGGAAGTGGGTTCTGGCGTTCTGGATCACCATCATCGGTGGAGCGGTTACCAAAGGCTGGGGCGTGGCCAACATCCCGATGATCGCGCTGCTGGGATTCCTGGCGGTGACGCTCGGTCCGGGATTCCGGCTGCTGCGCAAGGTCCGAGGCATCTCGAAGCTCACCCTGGCGGTCCGACTGGTTGTTCGACGCCTCTGGTCGTCGGCCAAACTGGTGAAGCTCCACTGGGGCCTGCTCGCTACGGCAGCGGTGCTGGGCCCGTATATGTGGATCATGTGGACCTATGGCGGCGAGGAGATGCAGGACCTTCTGCGGTTCGAGGTCTGGCAACGCATCACGGGCACCGGCGAACACCCGCCGCACGGAGCCTCGCTTCCGGTTCCGATCTACCTGCTCTATTACGACCTGCCGACCTCGGCCCTGGCGATTGCCGCCCTCCTGCTGGTGCGCCCGTTGCGCTGGTTCTCGCGCCGCTCGCAAACCGCCCTGCCGCTGTGCTGGATCCTTGCGTTCCTGATTCCCTACTCGCTTTCACACGGATTCCGCCCCGACTACCTCTACCCCTGCTACGCCGCCATCGCCCTGCTGGCGACAGCCGGTATCGAGCAGATCATCCGGCGATCGACCGCCCTCTCCCGCCCGGCCGGGCGGGTGGCGTTCGAGGTCTTCCGGGGCGCGCCCACCGCGCTGGCGGTGGTGGTGCTGCTGGGCTGCCTGCGATATCTCACGCCGCAATTGCTGACCCCCGAAGCCATCAGCAAAAACCTGCCCATGCCCTGGTTCGTCGCACAGGAAACATGGATTCTGCTGGGCCTCTTCGCCACAATCGCCGCCGTGGTGGCCGGCCTCGGCGTCTGGGCGAGCCTGACCTTCAAACCCCGCCTGCTGGTCGCGCTGATCGCCATCGCCATGCTGGGCGCACAATTTCTCCACACGCACATGGTCTCGCCCCACGCACGCAGCGGAGACGGCGTGAAAATGCGCGACTTCGCCCTGGCCGTCCGCGAACAGGTCGACCGGGACGACCCGCTGCACTTCTTCCGAACCGAGAAGCTCACCACCGAGTGCTATCTCGGCCGATTCGGAACCTACTACAGCGTGCACCAGGAATACGACGACCCGACCATCCCGCAGCACCTTTCCGAGGCAGCCCAGCGCATCAAACGCAAACTGGAGAACCGCGCGGGGCAGTGGTTCATCACCACCGATCGCGGCCTGGTCGAACTCGGAGCCGCCCAACGCGACCCCGACGGAAAATACAACCTCACCAAGACCGATCGCTTCATCACCCTCCCCGCCCAGCTCGGCGAGGTCGTCCTCCAGTCACACCACATCCGCTCCCAGAACTGGGGCACCGCCTATCTCATCCGCCTCAAGGACAACATCCGGACCACCGGAACGCCCTATGGCGTGGGATACGTGCGATACCGCCCCAAAGACGAGTGGTAAGGTCGGCCGACGCGTCGCAAGAAGCTACTTTGTCCCGGTCGGCTTCTCGGGCTTCTCGACGGTCTTCCCGCCTGTATCGAGGCCGAGAACTTTCGGCGAGGTGTCCAGCTTCGGTTTGGAATTGGCCGGGCGCGAGGTAGCCGGCGATGCCTTGTCGGGGATGGTGAACGTGATCGGCTTGCTGGAACCGTCCCTGGCGATCTGCGCGCTGAGCTTCGGCGTCCACTCCACATGCACCTTCCGCCACTCGGCCGGATTCACCCGAAGACGTCGCAGCGTAATCTCGGTATTCGCGATGCGGTCCCACCCCCCGAACTGATTCACGAACTGCCACAACTCTACGCGCCACACCAGCTTGCCGTCGCTGGCGTGGAACTCGCGCGTTCGCATCAACTCCACCAGGGCGGTGGCTCGCCTGCCATGCCCTTTCACGTAGAGGACCCGCCGCTGTTCGAGGAAGTCCTTGGCGTTGGCGACCCATTCCACCACGGCGTTGGCGTCGCGCCGGGTGAACGCATGCTGCCGCTCAGCCGGCAGACCGAGCTGCTTGCGGCGTTTCTCGGCGAGCTTCAGCAACTGCGGGTCCGGTGGCGACAGGTCGATCCCCTCGATCACCCGCCCGGTCTTCGTCTCCAGGCAGATATCGACCGTCGACGCTCCGGGCAGGTTCCGGAACACGAACGCCCCGCTGTTGGCGTCGAAGCCGGCGGGCTGATACGTCTTGCCGGTCGGGCGGTGGGTCGCCCAGATCCTCGCGATTCTGTCGGTCGGCCGGAGTGTTCCGCGGACCTCGCCGGTTTTCGCTTTCCGCGCGAGGGGCTTATCCTCCCTCAGGGCAAACCCACAGCCGTTGGCGTCCGCCCCGTTCGCGTCGGCAGCGCGGCCCGATCCGTGCCCCGCCGCCAGTACCACCGCCACCAAGAAGATGACATACGTGTATCGCATCATGGTTCATCGAGTATAACACCGCCGCGGGGCGATCGCAT
>JBKHCL010000034.1:0-30256 GCA_046541875.1 Phycisphaerae bacterium
AGCGTTGGCGTCGAGGGAGGCGGACCGGGCCTTTTCGACCGCAGCGTTGGCGTCGAGGGAGGCGGACCGGGCCTTTTCGACCGCAGCGTTGGCGTCGGGGGAGGCGGACCGGGGTTTGGTGTCGTCGGCGCGCAGCTGGGGCGCGGCGTTGGCATCCGTGCTCGGGGCGGACTCCTGTGCGACGACCTGGCCGGCGACCAGCCCTGTCAGGATCATCACAAGCAGTGCCCGCGCCCGGTTCATTCCATGCACCATGTTCACTCTCCCGGGGCTCAGAGCCCCATGGCAGTCAGCTACGGCGGTACGGCGGATCAGCCTTCCGATGCGTCCGAGCCGGATTCCGTCCCGGTCTCGCCGGACGCCGTGGTCGGCTGGGTGGTTGTTTCTTTCCTGAGCGAGGGCGGGAGCTCATCGCCGCTGAGGCGTCGCTTCTGCGAGAGCTGCTGTCCCAGTTCCACCGCCCAGTACTCCTTGCCGGTCTTGATAATCACTCGGCTGGGCGAATCGATCTCCGGTTTGCCGGGCATCGGCAGCGGCCGAACGTCCACCATGATAATCTCTCCACCGGCCAATTCATCCCCCGGGTGATACAATTTGGTCTGCCCGGTGGGCCCGGCGACGCCCACATCCTGCTTGCTTCCCCACTTGCTCAGATCGGTCACGCGATAGCGGGCCAGCGGATTCGCCCTCGGTCGGGGTTGAGGCTGCGGTTTGGGCTCGGGACGGGGTCGCGGCTGATGCACGGGCGGGGCGGGCAGACGCTCCACGTACGGCAGCAGCAGGTTCCGGCGCGAGACCACGCTGTAGAGAGCGCGATCGGCCGAGTCCAGATCGCCCCATGCTTTCGCGGAGGCGGGCTGGTTGGCGTCGTCCGGCTCGATCGGTCGGCCGGCATGATCCAGGATGATCACGGTGGAATAGCGGCAGTTGAGCGTGACATCGGGCGACTGGTCGATGCGGTCGATCTTGATATCGTCCACCCGGTGCAGGAACGGCTGTTGGTCCAGGAGATAGAGGAAGTCCATCACCCCTTTGAGCGGCCCGCGTGCGGTGATGGCCCGGCTGACGATCTCGTAGCCGCGACGTCGGCCCCCCACCGTCGAACGGATGCTCTCTTTGACCAGCCCGGTTCGCGTGAGGAGGGTTTCGAGATGTTCGTGGACCCGCGCGGAGACCTCGTTGCGGTCGGCCCCGTAGGAACGCGACGCCAGCAGTTTGAGCTTGGCCAGGGCGACCTCGCCGGTGTTGGCGGCATGGCGGTAGTCCCGGACCTCCTTGCGGTACTTGGTGATCAGGCGATCCAGGGCGGCGGCCGGCTCCAGGAAGGTCGCCTTGACGACACCCCAACCGATCAGAACCACCACCACGGCCCCCACGGCGATCGCCAGGATGCGAATGCGGGAGTTCATCGCCCACCCCGCTTCTTCATGTGCTCGCGCCAGCGACGGAAGTCTTCCGGGCTGGTCAGCAGCTTGGCGGCCGCGTCACCCTCGGGACGACCCACAGCCAGGGCGCGGGTCATCTCGCCGGGGGACTCGTCGGTCACGTAGACGGTGACTTCGTAGTTGTTGTAGTAGCCGAACGGGTCGCGATCGACCACGCCCGAGCGCCCCATCTTGATCTGGTAGCCGGCGCGTTGGAGATTTTCGGTGAGTTTGCCGATGGTCTGCACCTGGCGGGTACGAACGGTGAAGCGGACGGACCCGTCGTCGCTGGTTCGCAGCCCGCCGGGCAGGTACGCCTCGTCGGCGGGCGGCAGCAGCATGCTCAGGGCGGCAAGGTGTTTGGGCCAGTTGTAGGACGGTTCGAGGAAATCGCGGACCTCGGCGTATTGCTTCGGAAGCGTCTTGGTGCGTTTGACTTTTTTCTTGAGTGTCTGCGCCTGTCGATAGAGCTCCGCCCGCAGCGATCGTTTCGGGGCGAGGAAGCGATTCTGCAACGGAATGATCGCGGCGATCAGCAAGACCAGCCCGGCTGCCCCGGCCAGGATGGTCGTTCGGCGGTGATCCTTCTTGATGACGGGCTGTTTGGGATTGATGAAATCGAAGGGCAGCTCCTGCTCGCAGCTACCGGCGGCCAGGCCCAGCGCCGAGACGAACTCGCTGTGGGATTCGCCCGGTCGCAGGCGGAATCCGCCGGCAGGGTCGAGCAGTTCCACCTGCACGCCGGTGCGTTCGGCGAGGACCTCGGTGACGGTCTTCTCGATGCCCGTTCCACCGGCGACGAGAATCGCGTCCACGCTCTTGCCCCGCTCGATCGCCGAGAAGCTCTGCAGCGATCGGATCACCTCGGTGACCACGGTGTGCACGGCGCGGCGACCTTCGTCGCTGTCGGGGTGAGGTCGTCCGCCCGATGGATTCATCGCCGATCGGCTGAACGCCAGCGACGGGCCGACCATCACGTCGATTTCGGTTTCGTCGGCGAGCACCTGCACCAGCGCGACCGATTCGTCCGGCCCGCGGACGGTGCACGCCTCGATGCAGCGAAGGTTCGCGTACGGGCGAAGGCCCAGGCGGTGCAGTTTCACGCCGGCGGCTTCGGCGACCTGGCGGTAGTAGTCCACCACCGGCAGCCGGGCTGCCGCCACGAGAACGTTCTCGCCCGCTTCGGTGTCGCCGGTCTGGTTGTCATCCACGTCGAAATGGCTTCGCGTGACGGTGAAATCGATCACCGCCTCCTCGGCGGGGAATGGAAGGTCCTCCTCGACCTGGTAGCGCACCATGGCGGCCATCTCTTCGCGGGCGGTTCCGGGCGGAAGGGCCATAGGTTTGAGGACGGCCTGTCCACGGGGGATGTTCATCACCACCGGTTCACCGGCAAGTCGCAGGTCCTTCAGCGCGCCTCCCAGCGCCCGGCCGACGGCCTGGGCGTCGTCCAGGTCGATCTTCGTGGAGATCGGAACCGACGCCAGGCGCGTAATCTTCGGCTTGCCCGACGCCTGCTCCGCCTCGACCACGCGGAACGCGTCTCGATCCCAGTCGACGGCGACGAAACGTCGCGGGCCAAGTTTCTTCAACCAAGCGGGCATCCGGTCAGCTTCCTTCCCCGTCCTGGAGCAGGTCGGTATCCACGGCAAAGGGGAGCCCCATCCTCGTGAGGTCCCGCAGGTATACGATTCTCGGCCGACCGTCGGCGAGGTCCACCACCGCCTCCAGCACGCAGTACCGCCCGGACGGAACGCCGAAGCCCACCACACGAATGCGATACTGGAAGCTTCGCGAGGTCAGCAGCGGCGCGATCCGCCTGTACGTCTCGGCGCTGACGACGTCGCCGGTCACCAGCCAGGCCGTCGTGGCCGCATCTTCAGGGGCGACCATCACGCGGGCGTCCGCTATTCTGGACGCCAGATCGACGTCGATGTTCCCCAGCATCGAGAGCACCTCGACGTCGGCGCTGAGCACGTTGAGAAGGCCGGTGACGCGTTTCTTTCGTCCGCCGGCGGGCTGGGTGGTCAGCCGATCCATTACCAGCGGCAGCGTGCGCTCGTCCACGCCGGATTCCAGCGTCTTCCAGACCTCCACCGTCCGCGTGCGACGCCGACCCGCCCCGTCCGTGTACTCCTGCTCCTCCTTGACCTTCGTGCGGAAGGTCATTCCCAGCAGTTGCGAGGGATGGTCGAATGTCTTGCCGGCCTTTCGCCAGGCCTGGATGAACTCGACGGTTTCCTTCGGCAGGCCGACCCGTGCGATCGCGCCGGGATCGCCATTGAGGTCCGTCCGGGGCCTCCCGCGGGAGTCCACGTCATACTCGTAGCTGTGCGTGGTCGCGACGCCCACCAGCCCGCGGTCCAGCACGCCGTCGCCGTTATCAAAATAGGGGAAGCTCGTCTCGCGGTCGTCCTCGCCGGCGTCCAGCAGGCCGTTGAGATTATGATCCTCGCCGTAGACGATCGCGCCATGGAAGCCCTTGATGACGAGCGTCTCCTCCACGGTGCGAATGAACGGCCTGTTGCGGATCAGGAACGGATGGGGCAGCGAGTCGTAGTAGGGCTGCTCGGCGCCGTTGGGGCGAGGCTCGTCGTCCTCGTCGCGGTAGTCCAGCAGCGAGTCGACCAGCTCGTCGGCTTCGGATTGGTCGGCGAACATCGCCCGGAGCGTTTCCTCTGAGGCGGTGTTCAGGTTGATCTTGCCGGCTTCGTCGATTACGCCGTTTCGGACATAGGTCGCCTCGTCGACGTTGGGGGCGTACACCGTGAAATACCACTTATTCACGCCGTCGGAGGCGACGTATTGGCCGGCGAGATCGTCGGGGTTGTCCACCAGCAGCAATGGGTCGCCGCGGGAGGAGCGAATCAGTTGAATCGCGCGATCCAGCCCGCTCATGGCTGTCTGGCGGGCCTGTCGACCGACGCTGATCGCGTCGCTGACCGAACGCTCGGCGCGGATGCGGAAAGCCACCCCCGCCGCGATCATCGCACCCATCGCGATGATGACCATGACGGCAGCCAGGATCATGCCCTTGCGCGAAGTGGTCATTGTCCCCCTCCCGGGCTCAGGCCCCGAATAATCCGCCCGCGAACGGGCGTCTTTCCGGCAGGCAGGTAGACCACGCGGCGGGAGTAGTTCGTCGGCCAATCGCCGATGTCGATCGGCTGGCTCTCGGAGACGACGATTTCCACCGCCATCGGCAACCCGCCCTCCGGCCAGGAGTCCACCCAATCGCTCTGCTCGTTGCTCCAGTATCGCACGGAGAAGAAGCGCACATTCGGCGCGACGATTTTGCTCTCGCCCGGCTCATCGGGCAGGGACGCCAGCAATTTCCTCGCGACGCGACGCAGCCCGCGGACCTCGCCGGTTTCCTCGTCGTAGTCCAATCGATACGTCACCAGCACCAGGTCGCTCTCGGGGTCGGGCGGGGTCTCGGTAATGTTCCGCTGCACCCAGGCAGCCGGCCCGGGCAAACGGGCGGTGACGAACGCCAGCTCCGTGTCCCCGGTTTCTTCTTCCAGCTCGCCGATGAGCCCGAACTGCAGCATCAGGTCGCCCTCGCTGTCCGGGTCGTCCCGCAGCCAGGGCTCGACGACGGCGGAGGTGAGTTCCTCGGTAAGCCCCGTGAGCACCGTGCGGCGGTGGGCGATATCGCGCGAGGCGGCCAACAGCTCACCGCGAAACGACAGCGCCGAGGCATACAGGCTGTACACCCCGGCCACCACGGCGACGATCAGCGCGATCGCCAGAACCACCTCCAGCAGCGTGAACGCCCGGAATGCCCGACGCGGGCAGCGCATCAGTAGTCGCCTCCGTCATCGTATCCTTCGTCATATCCTTCGTCGTATCCTTCGTCGGAGGGGTCGTCGTCTTCGGCGGCCAACAGGTGGGACAGCGTGTAGATCGCGCCGGTCGGCTCGTGGGTGACGGTCACGGTTACGCTCGTGCCACCGGCGGCGGAAATCACGTCCAGCCGCTCTGCGGTGGTGACCTGCCGGAAGTACAGGTCGAAGGGCTCCTCGAAGGGCTCGGGTTCCGAGTCGACCGGTTCGATCAGTCCCATGCGGATCTCGGAGAGCGTCGTGATCGCGAGATCTTCGCAGACGGCGGCGGTCTCCATCCGCTGGACGGTCTTCGATGCGGAAATGAGCGTGCCGACGACGATGCCCGTTGCCGCGGTGAACAACGCCAGCGACAGCAGCACCTCCAGCAGCGCGATCCCACGGGGCCGGGGGGCGGTGCGACGTCGAAATGGGGCGGTTGAGTTACTCACGTTCGTACGACGTGCGCTCCTGCTCGGTCAGGTTCTCGTAGAATCCGTCCAGCTCTTCGGCGGTCAGCAGCGTCGTCTCCGCCTGACCGCGTCGGCCGTCCCATACGATCACGGCCCGGCGCGGGTCTTCCTCGTCGGTCGGGGCCAGTTCGATCCGGGCACTGTCGCTGGTTCCGTCGGTTTCGAAGCGGATCGCCTGCAGCGGGTCGGCGTCGCCGTCGGTAAGGTTCTCGCGCAGCACCGCCCGCCAGACCCCCTCGCCGGCCAATATGCACCGCGAAACGACGACGTCTTCGGTGGGCACGTATCGCTCCCACAGGGCGGCGGTGTACGGCACGAACTCGCCGGGGCGTTCGAGCGGGTCCGGCTCCCAGGCGACGGCGAATCGGCCGACTTCGTCGAAGCCCAGCTCGACCCGCCGGGCGCGCGTCGCCGCCTCAGCGCGGAGCATCGTCAGCAGCGACTCGCATCGGCTGACGTCTTCCTCGAACCGACCGGTCCGCCACGAACCGAGACTGATCGCCGCCAGGCTGCCGATCATCGCCAGCAGCGCGAGGACCAGGCAGAGCTCCACCAGCGTGAAGCCCCGCCGGCCGCGCAGGCTACATGTCCTCGTCGGGATTCCACAATCGCAGGTCATCTTCGGTTCCGGGTTCTCCGTCCGGGCCGTTGGAGGTGATCTGAACGCGCGTGACGGTCACGCCCGAGCTGTCGTCTTCGGTCAGCTCGTAGGTGAACTCATTGCCCCATGCGTCCTTGAGCTTCTCGGGCCGGGCGAACTGTTCGATCCACCGACTCGCGCGATCCTCGTCCTCGAAAGAGGGCTTGCGCACCAGCGCCTGCAGGCCGCCCTCTTCCTCGGTGGGGTAATGGCCGATGGCGCTTTTGTACCGCTCCAGGGCGCCTTCCAACTGACCCATCATGGCGCGGGTCTGGTCCATCTTCGCCTGCTTCTGGCTGCCACCGATGGCGACCACCGCGACCGCGGCAAGCCCGGCGATGATGACCAGCACCAGCAGCACCTCGATGAGCGTAAAGCCCCTTCCGGGGCGTCGTGTGTTCTTCATTGTCCTCATGCTCCTTCCTTGGGTTCGTCCCACCGACGCACGTGCGCCGGTTATTGCAGTGTTCGGGACATTGTAAAGATCGGGTACAGCAATCCAAAGGCGGCAAAGCCGATCGCCGCCGCCATCACCACGAGCATCAGCGGCTCGATGAGGCGCACGGCGGTGTCCACCGCTCGGTTGGTTCGTCTCTCGACGCGGTCGGCAATCTCCACCAGCACCACGTCCAGTTTGTTGGACTCCTCGGCGACCGCGACCATCTCCAGGATCTCCGGGGGAAACAGCCCGCTGGAGCGAAGCGGCTCGGCGAGCGATTCGCCCTGCTTGACCGACTCGGACGCCTCGGCGATGGTCTCGGCGAACATCACATTGCCGGCGGCGTCTTTTGAGATCGCCATCGCCTGGAGGATCGGCACGCCGTTGGCCAACAGCGTTCCCAGGATGCGGCAGAACCGCGTGACGTACAACGACCGCAGCACCCCGCCGAGTACGGGCACCTTCAGCTGCCATCGGCTCCAGGTCCGTCGGCCGACCGGGCTGCGAACCGCCGAGACAACCGCCACCCCGCCGACGATCAGCGCGCCGGCCAAGAGCAACCCGTAGTCGCGAAGAACACTGCTGGCGCCGAACAGCATATGCGTGGCGAGCGGCAGCGACATCTCCTGGAACACGCCCTCGAACTGCGGAACGAGTACCACCAACACGAAGACCGTCACAGCCGACCCCAACAACGCCAGGATCAACGGATAGATCAACGCTCCGACCACCTTGGATCGCAGTTCGTCCTGTCGCTCCAGAAACGTGCCCAGGTTCGCGAAGACGTCTTCCAGGAAGCCCGCCCGCTCGCCGGCCCGCACCATCGCCACGTGCAGCGAGGGAAACACCTCGGGATGCTCGGCCATCGACTCGGCAAGGGTCTGCCCCTCGGAGACGTTCTCGTGAAGTTTCGTGAGCACCTTCACCAGCTTCGGGCGCGTCGTGGCACGGGCGAGCGTCCTGATCGCGTGCAGCAGCGGAACACCCGAGCCCATCAGGTCCGACAGTTGCATGTACAGCGTGGCCATGTCCCGCGTGCGAACCCGCCCGCCCCCGCGACGGATCAATCCGTCGGCCTTGGGCGAGACCTGCACGGGGAACAGGCTCTTCTCGCGGAGGGACCGCGCAGCGGCCGCTTCGTTGTCCGCCTGCAGCGAGCCGGTTACCTGCTCGCCGCCGTTGGTCTTCGCGATGTACTGGTAGGTGGTCATAACTCGTCGCGTACTTTGCTGCCGGTCGATCAGCGCGGGAACGTCCCCCGCTGCGATGGGCTCCACTATAGCGGATCAGACGTGCCCGCGGGAGCCTTACAGCTTCGTCGAGCGAACGACCTCCTCGGGCGTGGTCAGTCCGCGACGCACTTTCAACCAGCCATCCTCGCGAAGCAGGCGCAGGCCGCTTTCCTTGGCGGCGGCTGCCACACGATCGGAGGGGGCGCGGTGAATGACCAGCTCGCGCAGCTCCGGGGTGGAACTCATCAGCTCGAACAGTCCCAGTCGGCCTCGATAGCCCGTTCCGCGACACTTGCGGCAGCCCGCACCGCGGTAAAGCTGCTCGCCCTCTTCCAGATGGAAGTCCGGCGGGATGTCGTCGCCCGAAGGCGTGTAGGCTTCCTTGCAGTCGGGGCAGATGCGCCGCACGAGTCGCTGGGCCATCGCCGCTTCCAGCGTGCTGCTTACCAGGTAAGGCTCGACGCCCATGTCCACCAGGCGGGTGGCGGCGGAGCAGGCGTCGTTGGTGTGCAGCGTGGAGAATACCAGGTGCCCGGTGAGCGAGGCCTGGATGGCGGCTTCGGCGGTTTCGTAATCGCGGATCTCGCCGATCATGACCACGTCCGGGTCGTGACGCAGGATCGCGCGGAGCCCCTTGGCGAAGGTCATTCCGATCTTGGGATGGACCTGGATCTGGTTGACCCCGTCGAGGTGATACTCGACCGGGTCCTCGACGGTGAGCACCTTCACGCGCGGCGAGACGATCTCGCGCAGCGCGGCGTACAGCGTGGTCGTCTTGCCGCTGCCGGTGGGCCCGGTCACCAGGATGATCCCGTGAGGCCGACGGATCAGTTCCTCGAACGTGGCGTAGGTGTCCTCGGGCATGCCCAACTCGGGCAGGCTGAAGAGCACCTGGGACTTGTCCAGAATGCGCATCACCACGCCCTCGCCGAAGAGCATGGGAATCACGCTGACGCGGATGTCCACCTGCTTACCGCCGGCCTGGATCTTGATGCGCCCGTCCTGGGGGAGGCGTTTCTCGGCGATGTTCAGGTTCGCCATGATCTTGATTCGCGAAATGATCGCCGCCTGGAATCGGCTGATCTGCGGGGGCACAGCCGCGTCCTGCAGCACGCCGTCGATGCGGTAGCGAATGCTCAACCCGTGCTCGTACGGTTCGACGTGAATGTCGCTGGCCCGCTCGTTGACCGCTTCGATGAAGATCTCGTTGACCAGCTTGATGACGCTGGCTTCCTGGGCCATCTCCAGGAGGTCCTGATCGTCGCCGCTTTCGTCGGAGAGCACTTCCAGATCGTCGGTGCTCATCATCTCATCGAGCGTCTCACCGCCCACGCCGTAGTGGCGTTTGATGACCTTGTCGATTTCTTCCTCGCCGGCCAAAGCCGGCTCGATCTGCAACCCGGTGAGCATGCGAAGTTCGTCGAAGGCATACAGGTCGAACGGGTCGGCCGTCGCGACGGTCAGCGTGCCGTTGTTGCGCGCGACCGGAACGAGGTGCTTGCGATACACCAGGCGCGACGGCAGCGAGCGGAGCGTCTCGACGTCGATCTCGACGTCGCGCAGGTCCACCAGCGGAATCGCCAGTTGCTCGGAGAGCACACGCAGCAGGACCTCCTGCTCGACGTGGCCGAGCGACACCAGCGCGCGGTCCAGGCGCACACCTTTCGACCGGCGGAGATCCATCGCCTCAGCCAGCTGGTCGGGCGTGATGACGCCCTTCTCCAGAAGTACTTCCGCTATACTCATGCCCGTCCGCCCCTTCGCACACATGGAGCGAGAAAAACCTGCAGGTTGGTAATACTCAGCTGAAACACGCCGATCCGGCAGAGGTTGCTGTCAAGATTGTGTTTAACGTGAATGTTCTGACGCTATTGCCGCCGATCGGTTCACTTTGTCGCACTTCTTTTTGCGCAGTTAACGGGAACAATCCACACTCCCGTGCGACCATATCATGGTACACTGATATGTCCGCTCGTCGGGGGCCCTCGCCATCTGGGTGAGCGCCCTGTACATATCATCCGGAAGGAGAGACGGCCATGATGAGAAGATTCACCGCAATTCTTGCTTTAAGCTTCTGTTGTGCTTGGGCTGGGGCCCCTGGTGACGCTTTTGCCGACGACGCCAACCAGGCTGCCAAGAAGCCGGCCGAACTGGCCGGGGACGCCATCGACCCCTACGTACCCGCCCGCGAACGCACGCGATTTCTCAAAAATGCCGGCGTGGACAACGAACTGGACACCAAGGAATTCGCCGCCACCCAGGGCAAGGACGGCGCCTTCGCCCGCATCTGGGACTCATGGGACGCCCTCAAGAAATTCGACAAGGACAACAACGGTACGATCGACTGGTTCGAAGCCGACGCCTACCGACGGGCCGGGCGGAAGCAGGTTCTCGCCGCCCTCGACGCCAACAAGGACGGCCGACTGACCGGCGACGAGCGCGACAAGCTCAACAAAGCCCTTGCCGCCGGCAAGCTGCCAGGCCAGGCGGTGCAGGCGGGTCGTGGCTCTCTGCCGGCACGGCTGGGGGGAGCCTTGGACGACGAAACCCGCAAGAAGTACGACGCCGACGGGGATGGCAAACTCAGCCGCGACGAGATGCGTCGGCTCTGGAAAGACCGCCAGGCCGCCTTCGTGAACAAGCACGACGCCGACGGGGATGGCAAACTCAACGCGGACGAAATGAAGGCCGCCACGAAAGCCGCCATGGAAACCGTCAAGGGTCGACTCCGCCAACGCATGATGCGG
The DNA here is from genome assembly GCA_046541875.1 of Phycisphaerae bacterium. GTDB lineage: Bacteria > Planctomycetota > Phycisphaerae > SM23-33 > SM23-33 > CAZFPT01. The sequence continues at coordinate 10,780 of JBKHCL010000034.1, forward strand.
CAGTACGACGCCGACGGCGACGGCGAACTCAACGAAGAAGAGAACGCCGCCTACGAAGCTGCAAAGAAGAAATTGGAGGACCGCCTGGCCAACTGGAAGAAACGCGCCGCAGAAAAACGGGCCGAGATGATCAAGAAGTACGACACCGATGGGGACGGAGCGATCAGCAAGGACGAACGCCGCGCCGCCCACGAAGCGATTCGCGCCGAGTATGTCAAGAAGTACGACACCGATGGCGACGGAAAAGTCTCCCGCGAGGAACGACGGGCCGCTTGGAAGGAAATGCGAAAAAAATTTATTCTTCGACGCTATGACGCAGACGGGGACGGCGAGCTCAGCGAGGAAGAGAAGGCCAAACACCAGGCCGACCGTGAAGCCATTCGCAAACGCATTCGCGAACGCGCTCGCCAATGGCGCCAGCGGACCGGAAGCGACAGCGATGACGGCGACTCGTCGTCCAGCAGCTCGGGCGAATCGTCCGACGGCCCGATTACCGTGACCGAGAATGAGGACAGAACCGCCACCGTCATCCTCGGCCGATAGCCCCAACGGCCATACCGTTAGTCGAACCTGCGCCCTCGCCTCCGCGGCGGGGGCGTTTGCTTGTGCGGAGAGGGCGTTTCCATCCGCTCGGCCGAGCGGTACAATCGTGACGATGAGCGACAGTACGAGCCCTCGTGGGGAAATCCTGGTCAACGATCGTTGCCTGTATCGTGGCGGAACGGGCGTGGCGATGTACCTCCACAATGTTCTGCGCCACTGGCCCGGCAACGCCGAGCATCAGCTTACCGGCCTGTGTACCCACCTGCTGCACCGGCGCGATTGGCCCAACCCCTGCCGCCGCGATGCCGACCTGTTCAAGCCCCTCCCGCTTCGCCCGCTTCGCGAGTTGGACCGTTCGCGTCGGCTACCCTGGCGGCTGGGGCATCCGGTGCGACACCACCTCCAACGAAGCTACGCCGCCGCCTTCGCCGCACGGTCGCGTCACCGATGCGTCGCCGCCGTCTGGGAACCCAACCACCTGGCGATTCCCACGCCGCTTCCCACCGTGACCACCGTGCATGACCTCTCCGTGCTGGACCATCCTCAGTGGCACCCCGCCGACCGCGTGGCGTGGTACGAAACAGACGTCGCCCCCGCCCGGGCCACCACGCAACGATGGATCACCCCGTCGCAGTTCACCGCCGATCGGCTCGCGGCGCTGCTGGCGGTTCGGCCCGACACGATCGACGTCATCCCCGAAGCCCCGCGCGAGCTGCGCCCCCCACCCGGTGAGCCGGTCGACCTACTCTCGCACCTCGGGCTGGATCGACCGTTCGTGCTGCACCTGGGCACGCTCGAGCCGCGAAAGAACATCCCCCTCCTGCTGGACGCCTGGCAGGCGGTGTCCCCCGCAACGCGCGCCGACGCGACGCTCCTGCTGGCCGGCAGCGTCGGATGGGGCGACGCACCCTACTGCCGAGCCCTCGCCGACCACCCCGCCGCCGACGATGTGCTGATGTGCGGCTACGTCAGCGACGTCCAGGCGGCGGCCCTGTTGACCGGCGCCAAGGCCACCCTCGTGCCCAGCACCTACGAAGGGTTCGGCCTGCCGATCGTCGAGGCGATGGCCGCTCCGTCCCCGGTGCTCTGTTCGGATATCCCCGTCTTCCGCGAGGTCGCCGCCCAGGCGGCTACGCTGCTGGATCCCGGGGACGCAACCCTCTGGGCGCGGGCCATCGAACGCGCACTCAGCGACGAAGACTGGCGCGACGAACGAATGGCCGTCGGTCTGGAGCACGTCAGGCAGTTCAGTTGGGAACGCACCGCCGCCGAACACCGCCGCGTGATCGAAGCGACCATCGCCGAACGCCCCCGCTGACCAGCCCGCCCTCTCACGCCAACGGGCCGGCGAGTGTCCCCGCCAGTTGCTCCCACGTTTGCAGGGATGACACGTCGATGCGTGTGCGGTCCATCGCCAGTGCTTCGTCCAGGGCCGATGCGACCGACGCGTCGCTGCCGGGCTGATAGGTCACCACGCCGGGTCGATCAGTGCGAATGAAATCCGGGGCCACAATCGGCAGCCGACACCAGGTGTACTGGATGATCTTGAGCGTATCGGTGAACGACTCGGCCCCGGGGCGATACCGCCAGCACGCCAGGCCGATGTCCGCGTGCTTCAGCCAGGGCACGGTCTGCTCGAAAGGCATGGGTCCGTGTGCGATGACGTTGTTTTCGACGGGCAGGTCGGGGATCGGCCCGATCACGTGAAAGTCCACGTCGCGACGAAGACGCGCCGCCCGCGCGAGGAAGTCGGTGTCCACATGGGCCGCCCCCACAAAGACAGCGGCCGGGCGATGGTGAGGGGCGTAGGGGTCGGGGCGATCGACGTCGAAGGCGACAGCGTCGATCCCGTGATGGTCCATGTGAGCGTTGGGCAGGTGCTCGAACCGCTTGTGAACCGTCTCCGAGAAGGACGAGACACGATCGAATGCAGGCGCTGCCTGCCGCTCGGCCCGGCGGATCACCGGGTGCACGTCCAACACGTCCAGGCTGTCCGAAACGCGGTAAACCGTCCGGGCCCGCGGCGCGAGCTTTCGGAATCGATCGAACAGCAGCAACCCCGCGTGCGATTCGTAGATCAGCAGATCGGCCGACTCGACGAACCGCCTCAGCCCCCGCAGCGGCAATCGACCATAGAGGCTGAACAACCCCATGGTCGCGCGGTTCAGCCACCCCAGGCGCAGATTCATCGGATGCCACCCCGTCAACCAGACGTAGCTCGTGAACCGCTCGCGCACAGGCACCGCGCGATTGCCCTCGGCCAGCACCGGGTAGCCCAGGCGGTAATCCTGCCCGCGCAGCTGCGTCAGTCGGCTGATGTAGATGGTGACGAACACCACGTCCCACCCCAGCCGCTGGTACGCCTCGGCCAGCCAGTGGAACCCGCCGCGTCGCATCGATCCGTGGTAGTGCAGGGTCAGCAGGACCACCCGCTTCATTCCGCATTCCTTTCGCCGTTTCAGGGCGTGCTACTTTCGCCGCCGCCCGGCCCGCACGCAAGGAAACGTTGCGTCCGCCCCCTGTCCCCGTCACAATAGTCGAGAGTTCTGAGGCCCATTTCCCGGAGACAACCATGCGAAACGTCCTGCTCATTCTGGCCGCATCCTGCCTGCTGGCCTCCTGCAACCAGGTGGAGACCCGCCCTTCGCGTCGGCCGATGAGCGAGGCCGAGTATGCCCAACGCTTCGAAAACCGGGCGGAGTTTCTGCTGCGAACCATCGCCCAGGACGACCCGAACGAGGTAATGACCTGGGCGAACCAAGCCGTCTCCGACCATCACAAGTACGTGCTCGGCCCGGTGATCGCCAACCTGGCGACGGGGCAGGATCCGAACTCGGCGATCCGCGCCCTGGAGGGAATGATGGAGGTCAACCAGGCCAAGGAAGACCGCGGGCTGTACCACTTCGCCGCGTACTACCGGGCACGGATCTATCTGCAATATCGCGACAAACTTCCCGATCGGATCGTCCAGGCCACCGAGCACGACGTGAAAAACTGGATGCACATCATGACCCGCGGCGGCACGGAGAATCACGGCTTCATGCATCGGACCAGCGGGTATATCTTCTCCGAATACATTCCGGGCCCGTACAAGGGCGATCGGGCCAATCAGCAATGGCTGGAAGACTGGCTGATCGGGCAGGTCCGCAAGTTCTACTCCGCCGGTCAGGGCGAGTACGACAGCTCGACGTACGTGGTCTTCACCGCTGCCGGCTGGACGAACGTGTATGACTTCACCCGCCGGGAAAAGATGAAGAAGTTCTCGCGGGCTGCGCTGGAGTGGTTGGCCGCCGCCCAGGCGGTGAAGTACTTCCACGGCTGCAACGTCGGACCCGAGGCCCGCGGGTTCGCCGGGTCTGCGGTCACCAGCAATACGGATCGGCTGAACTGGTTATGGTTCGACGACTCGGCCCGTCCGGTCATGGAGCAGGGCTGGGACAAGGCAGGCCGATTTATCCACGCGGTGGCCGTCCCGGCTGTTTCGGACTATCGCCCCGACCCGATCATCCGCCGCATCGCCCGCAAGGAGGTGCCCCTGCCGTTCGAGCATCGGGCGTCCAAGCCGCAATACTATCCCGCCCAAGCCAACAAGGATCAGGAGTATCTCTACGTCGCACGCAACTACGCCATGGGAACGCTCTACTCCCCGGAAAAGGGCGTGCGAACCCGCGGAACCATCCTGCCACAGACCACCATGTTCAAGGCCTGCCTGCTCGACGCCAATGACGTCCGGGCGTTCGGGATGTCCAACGGCTATCACGGCCATTTCCCGCTGGAAGGGCGCACCCCGTACGACCAATATCACCAGAAACGCTCCGCTGCGCTGAACATCTGCTACGTCCCGCGGGAAGAAGACTCCCGGACGCGTCATCGGAGCATCTTCGGATATCCCGAACAGGTCGGCCAACCGCTGCAGGACGGAGGTTGGTACTTCTGGGAGGTCGCAGACGCCTACCTTGCAGCCCGCCCGTTGAACGACCAGGCGGCCCGGGGCGTAGCCACCACTCCCGGTAAGGACGGCAAGCCCGCCCCCGTCAAGGACAAGGACTACGCCTGGCTGATCTCACCGGGCAAGCTTACCGGCTGGGCGGTTCAACTCGGTCAGAAGCCCGAATATGCAACCCTGGACGCGTTCCGCAAGGCGGTCAAGCAGAAGGTCACCGTCGATACCACCAACCTCCAAAGCAGCCGAATGGCCACGATGACAACGCTCGAGGGCGACGTGATTTCCCTGCATCACACCGGCGGGCCGGGCGGACGCCCCGAGGCATGGACCAACGGGAAGAAACTTACCTGGAACGATTGGCCGGTCTTCGACTCGCCGTACCTCAAGGAGGCCGCCGGCTCGAACCGCCTTTGGTTGAGCGACGGCGAGAACGCCCTGACCATCGACGTCTCGGGCGAGATGCCCACGTTCACCCCAACCCAGGCCGATTCGAATAATTGACGCCGGCCCGTGTCTCGGTATCCTTCGAGGCGGTTGGGTTCCGTCCGCGTATCCTGAGGCTGTGAGGAGTTTTCATGTCCGTTCCCCGTTTGTGGTTTGATTCATCCGACGTCGCCGCCGCCCGCAGGCGCCTGGCCGATGGCGAGCCCACCACAGCCGCCATTTACGAACTGGCGATGCAACGTGCGGGCGAGCGGCCCGACAATGCGCAGGTCGATCGCCCCGGAGCGGGCACCGTCGTCGAAGACGAAAAACATGCCCTGATCCAGTCCTACCTGGTGGCGCATCTGCTGACCGGTGAAGAGCAGTACGCCCGGCGGGCGTATGAGTATCTGCGGGTGTACGCCTGGGAAGATCAGCCCAACCTCGGGCGAGGCAGCCAGTCGCTGATGACCGCCCTGTCGCTGGAGTGCTGCTGGGATGGCTGGACGCCCGCAGAGCGGATCGAGATCACCAACCGACTGGTCGAACTGCACCGGAGTTTCTATCACATCGGTGAAGGTGGCGATCCGCACGCGGTGATCAACAATCACTGGGGCGTGGGACATGCCGGCAGTGCCATCGCGGCGATGGCGGCCCACGGGCTGCCGCGCAGCGCCGAGGGCGACAGGTGGGATCTCACCGAAGGGATCGCCTGGTCGCGAGGCCGGGCCTGGCCGTTCCTGGCTCACCACGGCGACGCGGGCCTGTACCACGAAGGACTGGGGTACATGATGTACCCGGCGTGCTTCTGGATGCCGATGGTCCTGGCAGCCAAGCGGTTCGACGGGACGGACTTCCTCGCCGACCTGCCTCACCTGGCGAACATCGCCGCCTCGACGTACATCACCGCCACCGCCCGCGAGGTGGTGGGCGATTCCGAACAGAACGACGGAACCTTCGGGGCGATGCTCTCCTGGAACGACGCCGGACTCGTCTGGAACCGGACCAACTCCGCCATCAACGCCATCGCGCTGGCGCCGGATCATCAGAAAGGCGCCCTGCGCTGGATGTATGACCGCCTCAACGGGATCCGGGGGGAAAGAGACTTCGCTTGCCGCTGGGGCGGATGGGTGTTCACGCTGCTGCGCTATCCCTACGACACACCGCCCGAGCCGCCCGAGAATGTCCTGCCCCACCACGTGACCGACTCGCGACAGGGGCTGGTCTTCCTGCGGAACCGCTACCGCGACGGCGACGACGCGGTGCTGGGGATGTACGCCAAGCACAGCCATCCCGGCGGCCATCACCAGGACGACGCCGGATCGATCCGCCTGGCGGCGATGGGACACGACTGGGCGTTGGGCGGCGGACAGGCCCGCGGCGACGCGGCGTATCAGTCGGTCTTCTTCCCGGCTGAGGGACGCTCGCCGAAGGGGCGGGACCACGGGGCGATCCTGTATCGCCGGTTGCACGAGCAAGGTGGCGTGGTGGGCATGGACCTGCGACGCGTGAACCTGGCTTACTGCGAGCGGTGGCTGGGGGTGGATTACTCTGCCACCGACGGATGCGATGTGAAGCTGGCGATGCTGGACCTCGCCGACGACCACCTCGGACGCCCGTGGACCTGGACGCTCTCGTTCGGACGGGATCTTCAAGCCGAGCTGCTTGAGAACAACGCGGGCTTCCTCCTGAGGGCCGAGGACGGAACGGTTCTCTCGGCGAAGCTGCTGGGCTCCCAGCCCCGCTCGCTGGAGGTCCGCAGGATCCCCGACTCGACGCGCACATTTCAGTCGGGCATGAAGCATGTCTACCCCGGCCGAGCGTACCTGGCGGCCGAGTTCGAGCCGGCCGACCATCTGAACGTCTACTGCGTGATGGCGATCCGGCGCGGCGAGCCGGCAGAGATCGAGCACGCCGGAGGACTGGCAGTGACGATTGACGGGGCGCGCTGGGATCGGCCGATGGGGGCGGGCATCCCGGCCGGCTACCCGCTGGGCGAAGGGGGCACGCTCTGCCGTTGGCCCACCGGCGTGGTCGAGGACTGATCGACGCGCCGGCCAACGAACTACCAGGCTTCCAGTTCGCCGACGATTTCCTCGACAAGGTCCTTCATCGTGACGATTCCGACGTGCCGGCCGTGCTCGTCGGCGACGACGCCCATCACGGCGTGGGCGGTCTGCATGCGAAGCAGCGCGTCGTCCACGCTGGTATCGTCGCGCAGGAGCGTCGGCTCGGTCATCATCTCGCGCGGGCTCGCCCCGTCGGGGCTGGTCAGGGCGTCATACACGTCCAGCAGGCCCGCCACCGACCGGTCCGACTGCATCAGCGGGATGCGCGAGACGTCGTGTCGACGGTAGAGGTCGATCAACTCATCCCGGGCGATCTCCGCGTCGGCCTTGATGACCCGGTCCATGGGCACCATCACGTCGCGCACCTTCACCTGCCCGATTCGCATGACCCTGTCGGCCATCACCGACTGGAAATGCGTGATCGCCCCGCTGGCGTGTCCCTCGGCCATCGCGGTTCCGATGGGGTCCTGCCAGTGCGGGTCGCTGCCCGCCTTGCGCGAGCCGGTAAGCTTCATGACCACCGTGGAGAGGGCAATCACCAGCGGCGAGAGCCCGGTGTAGCGGAACAGCAGGTCGCTGACGCGGATAAACCGTGCCAAGGCGTACACCGGACGTTCGCCCAGCCGCTGAAAGCAGTTCTTCGGAACCGCATCGCCCAGGATGAACAGCACCGGTGTCGTCAGCGCCACGGTGTAGACGTCGGCGTTCGCCCCCGCCCCGCCCATGAGGAACATCGAGGTGATCGCGAAGGTCGAGATATAACGGCAGATGTTCGTCCCGATCAACGACGTTGCCAGCAGATAGCGAGGCTTGTGGAGCATCTTCTGGAGCAACACAGCCGGGTAGTAATTATCTTCGGCATGCAGATCCAGACGAATCCGGTTGAGACGGTAGATCCCCGTCTCCAACCCCGAGTACAGCGCGTCCAGCGTCACCGAGAAGCACAGGACCACCACCCAGATCAGCCACGGCAGGATGTCCGTCAACTGACCGATCATGTCTTGGCCTCATTTCGCAGTTCGACGCGGAGCTGCCCGATCCGTCGCCCCCGCATGGAGACCACCGCGAACCGCAGGTTCCGGTAAGTCGCCTCATCGCCCACGCGAGGCATGCGCCCCAGCAGCGACGCCACGAACCCGCCGATGGTGCGATGGCGCTCGACGGTGATGTCCATGTGGAAAGCGTCCACCCACTCGTGAATCGAGAGCATCCCGTCCACGAGGTACGCGTCGGGACCGATTCGCTGCACGGGCTGACGGGAACGCTCGCCCTCGGCGTCGGGGATGTCGCCGACGATCTCCTCCAGGGCGTCTTCCAGGGTGACCAACCCTGCCAGCCCACCGTACTCGTCGACGACCATCGCCATCTGCCTGCGCTTCGTGCGGAACTGCAGCAGGAGTTTTTCCAGGTCGGCCGCCTCGGGCACGAAGATCACGTCGCGCACCAGCTTCTCCACCGGGGCCTCGGGCTGGAGAAACAGCCGCTTGGCGTGCACGACACCCACGATATTGTCGATATCGCCCTCGAAGACGGGGATCTTCCGCAGACCTGTGCGGCGGAAGGTGTCTTCCAGTTGCTCCCGGGGCGCGTCGACATCGCAGGCGACCATGTCCACGCGGGGCACCATGATGTCCCCCACGCTCAGGTCGGTCAGTTCGATGATGCCCTGAAGCATGCTTCCGGCGTCGTCGTCCAGCACGCCCCGCCGCGCCGAGACGTCCAGCAGCGTGGCCAACTCGTCGGCGGTCATGTCGCCCGTGCCGGCCGGTCGCGGTGCGATGATACGCGTCAGCGGGACAACGAAGACCTTCTCGGTCAGCCAGAGGACCGGGGCCATCACCCGCGCGAACAGCGCGATCGGGGCCGATCCGAGCACAGCCCAACGCTCGCCCAGGCGGAACGCGAGCATCTTGGGGGTGACCTCGCCGAGAAGGATCAGACCCAGCAACGTCGAGAGCGTCAGGGCGGCCATGTCCAGCCCGGTCGCACCGGGCGCCTGCCCGATTCCGACGGTGAGAATGGCGCTGTTCCCGGCGTAGGCGACGTTCACGAGCATGTTGCCCAGCAAGAGCGAGTTGAGCAGCCTCTCCGGGCGGCGCATGATCCTGGCGGCGAGACGATCCAGGCGGCGACCCGACCGCCCCAGACGATAGAGTTGCCCGCGGGTGAGGTTGAACAGCGCGGTCTCCGTGCCGCTGAAGAACCCGCTGAACCCCAGCAGGATCAACAACCCCATCAGGGCCCAGAATTCCTGCAGAAGAAAGGCTCCCCAGTCCATCAGCGCCCGCCTTTCCAGCCGGCCGGCGCGGTCGGGTCCCCGGGAGGTTGTTCGCCGGGCTCGTCCTCGCAGAGGGAGGCGTCGGCGTCAGCGGGATGTGTGTTTGGGAAGTTCATGCGGCAGGCGGCAGTATAGCGACCAGGGCGGCCGGGCTAAAGCCAGTTCTGTTTGCGCATCAGCAGGTTGTCGTGCCCGGGGACGATCACGTCGGCCACCTCGTAGAGGTCCTGGAACGATTCTTGGGCGGCGTCCATGTCCACGCATCCCTCCCAGACCTGCCCGGCCTGGAAATGGTCGGCCGTCAGGACGGCGTCGCCGGCGATGATGATGGTCTGTGTGGCCGGGGTGAGCACCAGCCCCGCCGAGCCCACCGACGGACCGGGCAGCGGATAGAGCTGCACCTGGGAGGAAAACCGCTCGGGGGCGGGTTGGCACCGTCCCAGCAGTTCCAGGTCGCGACGGACACTGGTGGCGTCTTCCTGTTCGAGGCGGTCTTCGCTCTCCAGCAAGCCCCGCAAGTGGTCGCGGTAAGCGTCCAGCTCCGGCTCGTGCACGTACCACCGCGCGCCGGCCAATTCGCCCAGCGCCCTGCGGTGGGTCGGGCGAAGCGTCGTGAGAAACACGTCGGTCACGTCGGCCAGCCGTTTGCCGGTTCGCTCGAAGAACTTCGCTTCCAGGATGGGTGCCGGCAGCGACGGATCGACAAGAATGAGCTTGTCGTCGTCTTCCACGAGCGTGGTGGTGGCGTGGGCGGTACGAACGGCTGTGCTCTCACCCCAGAGGCGATTGTGCGAGCAGGTTCCGATACTGATGATGCGGTAATTCAATGCGGCTCCGTTCCGATTCTATGCCGGATAAGACTACTTCCGCAGCGTCCCGTAGCTGAGCCCATCGCGGGACCAGAGCTTCTTGCCCTCCGGCGTGATTTCGTAGGCAACGCTGTTTTCCGTGATCAGTGTATTGCCGCTCGGCAGGCGAAACGCGTCGACAGCGCTGTTCGCGTTGTGCGACCAGACCACTTTCTTGTCCCGGTTCATCTCTTCGATGCGGTTTCGGCTGAGCAACGCGACCAGCACGTTTCCATTGGCCAGATGCTGAACGCCGTATACCTGCGTGCCGAAGTCGTGCTCCCAGACCACTTTCCCCTCGCGCGTGACTTCCTCCACGGAGTTGCCGGCGGCCACCAGCGTGTTCCCGCTCGGCAAACGCTCGGCGTCGGCGCAGGTTCCCGGGGTCGTGTAGCTCCAGGCGATCGTCTTCTCGCGGGTGACCTCGATCACCCGTTTGTCGCGGTAGTTGGCCACCAGGTAATTCCCGTTGGGCAGCAGCTCAGCGTTGAGGCAGTTCACGTCATATTCCCAGACCCGCAGGCCCTTGGCGTTGACGACGATGACCTTATTCTCGGAATACGCGGCGACGAGCACGTCTCCATCGGGAAGCTTCTCGGCGCTCCAGGCCCCCTTCACCTCGTGCGACCAGACAACCTTGCCGTGAGGGTCGACCTCCTCAACCTTGTTCTTGTAGCCGCAGGCCACGAGGTAGTTGCCCCCCATGTCCCCGCGACAGCCCTGAACGAGGCGAGCAGGCATGCGGAGCTTGGCCGAGCTGCCCTTCCGGTCGACCCATTGCGACCACTTTTTGATCCCCGCCTGGCGACCCTTCGCCGACTCGGTCGGGTTCAGGCCGAAATACTGCCCCGTCACCGCCCGCAGCGCCGAGACCGACTGCGACCGAACCTTCGGATCGTTGGCGTCCAGCAGGTCCACCAGCCCCTTGAGTCCGGCGCGATTCTGCAGATTCAGCATCGCCACGGCCGCCCGGATACGGATCTCGGGCTTGCCGCGGTTCATCCATTGGGTGAGCTTCTCGCTGCGATCCGGACCCAGCGAGACGGCAAGGGGCTCGATGAGAACCATTCGAATCTCGGGCCCGCCGGCGTCAAATGCCCGCCGAATCGCCTCGAAGTCGCCGCTTTTGACGATGGCCTTCAGCGCCTCACCGGCCGATCGGCGGACATGCGCCCTGCGGCACAGGGGCAGGACATTCAGCATCGGTTCGAGGCAGTTGTGATAGCCCCGCGCGCCGATCACCCGGAACGACGCACGCAGGATCGGGGAGATGCCCTCCCCGCGGCGACGAAGGACCTCCTTCGCGCGGGCGGCGACTTCCGGATCGTCGCCTTGGGTTGCCTGTTCGAGCTGTTCGTTCGGGACCGCCGGCAGCGACAGCAGCGTCGCGGTGGCCTGCTCGCGTTTCCGCCAGTCGTTCGAGCCCAGCAGCTTCAAGGCCTCCCGGGCCCGCTTCTCGTGGTCGGCGCTGGGTTCCAGGTCCACCAGCCAGGAGCGGATCCCCTTCTCGGTCGGCTCGATGCCGGCCTCGCTCAGCCGGCGCAGGACGGCCTCGTCCACGTCATTGGCGTCGGAGGAATCGGTGTCGGCCAAGGCACCACACGCCAGCGTCAGCACCGTCGCCGTGCAGACCATCCAGCCTGCTGCCGAACGAGCGAGAATGTCACAGAGCCATCGTCCCATGTCCTCATCCCACCTTTCGCATATGCTTCGAGGTCGATTCTACCCCTCCAGGACGCTCGATGCGCCCCTGTTGTTCTGCGATATCACAGCCGACCACCCAACTCCCGTCGAAACTCATCGAGAAACCGCGATTCGATCGCCAGCCTCCGGTCCATCGCCTCGACGGAGGCGGCGAAGTTCAGGCTCGCCCGCGCCGAGGCGAGGTACTGCTGGTTCTTCTCGCCCTGGTAGTAGGCGATCCACTCCTGCGGCGGGTCTTCGTGAGCGGCGTTCCAGTGAAACGCCATCCACACGCTCATCGCCCCGAAGTGATCCAGCACGTCGGCGTCCTGCACGATGCGCTCGGCCACGCTGCAGCCGGCGGTGTTGCGCCGATTGTGCATCGCCACCAGCCGGGAGACCTGCGCGAGTTCCTCGGGCACGCAAACGTCGGAAAGGAGTTCGCGGACCCTCTCGGCCCCGACGTCCTGGTGGGCCGGGGCGCCCTTGCCGACGTCGTGAAACAACCCGCCGATCCGAAGGACGTCCCGCGAGACCTCGATGGGCTCATCGATCGCGTCGGCCAGGTGCAGCGCCAGTTGCGAGACCCGCAGGCCGTGATGGTAAATGTACCCCGTTTCGCGTTCGGGTTGGGTTTTGCGAGAGCCCATCGCATCCCGAGCGATGTCGATGGCGCGTTGCACGTGCATCGGCAGCAATCCTTTCGCCCCGCCACAGGCGATGCTTACGCGCGGACCCTCGCCAGCACGCGCAACGCCCAGATGACCTCTTCGCCCCCCACGGACACCGGCGCGACCGTCGGCGACAGCGCAACGAGGTGCACCGTTCGGCCTTCACGACGATAGATCTTGCAGGTGACGCCGATCTGGTTGGCCAACTGCACCACCGCCGCCCTGCCGTCCACCGCCTCGGCCGACGGGCTCAGCAGGACCAGGTCTCCGTGGCGGATGTCCGGATCCATCGACGAACCGTCCACCCGCAGGGCGAATGCGTCAGGATAGCGGGCCTTGACGTCCTCGGCCACCACGAACTGGGCGACGTCCGAAGCGTTCGGACGGGTCAGCGTGACGACCTCCGCCAGGTCCGCGAGCGACTCGTCTCCGTGCGTTCTGCCGACGGTCACCTGCCGGGGCGTTTGGCCGGCGTGGCGGGCGACGATCTGCTCGAGGCTGGGCACGCCCCGACCATCCTCGCCGCGCCAGAACTGCGGAACCCCCGCCGCGGTCCGCCCGAGAACCGGGACCCACGTCTCCTGGGCCCGCTGAGGGTCGCCCGCGCCGGGCACGTCCGTCGGCCCGGATCGATCCACGTCGCCGGCCAACCGCTCGGCGTCTTCGTCGGCCGGGCGATAGTCTCCCTCGATCTCGCGGGACGGGAACGAACGGGTCTGTTCGAGAATCTCCAGAAACGCCTGAAGCGGACCGGCCGAGGCGGGATGCTCGGCAATCAGCCTCGCCGCGCGCTGCAGGACCGGGTCGTCCGCCCCGACGCCCGAGGAACAATCGACCTCGCCGGTCAGCAACCAGCAGAGATTCACACCGGCGACCCTCGCGATGTTCACCAGGACGTCGGCCGGCGGGACCCTGCCGTTCTCATAGTAGTCATACGTGCTGGCGGGGAGACCCAACTGCCGGGCAAATGCAGACTTGCCCCGCGGACCGGTCACTTCCCGACGCAGCTGCGCAATGCGGGCGCAAATATCGTTTTTGGGGAATTTTTCCATAATTTATTCGCGTTGGCGAAAGAACTACGACATAATACCTGTACTTGCGAAGCCGACGGGCCGGTCATCCGGCTCATTGCACCTATTGTAAGTCCTTTTGTGACAGGGGCAAGAGAGTATATCCAAACTGTATGTACCCGCTGAGATCGGTAAAATCAATCACTCTTGATGAGATTTTGTCAAAAGAAGCGGATTGACCCACCGTTCCTCCTCCCCTGGAAGGAAGGAACGGCCGTCCCCGACGGGTCCGCGCCCGTCCGGGGGCAGCATCGCCGGGGTCGGTGCATGGCATCGACCCCGGTTCTCCGCGCGGAGCGGTCAGTCCGATCGGCCTCGCCACGCCAGCATTGCCGTCACCGGCCAATGATCCGACGCAATCCGTCCCCGCCGATGCGTACGATCGATTCGGGCGTCGGTCACGTCGAAATGCTTCGAGCAGAAAATCCAGTCTATCCGTCGCCCCCTGTCCGTCGACACATCCGAGACAGCCTCTCGCAGCGTGTCGCCTTCGCCCCCCGGCCGGGTGAACTCGTCATGCACCGCCCCGCCGAGAGGTGCATTGAAATCGCCGGTCACCACAGCCGCCCCGCCGGGCGCCAAGTCACAGACGTGCTGGCGAATCAGCCTCGCCCCCCGAAGCCGGGCGCGCCGCCAGAAACAACACAGGTGCGTGTTCACCGCGACAAACTCCCTGCCGTCGTTGGCCCGATCGGCCAGGCGGACCCAACTGGCGACCCGCGCCGGCAGCGACCACCACCATCGGCTGCCCGGGACAGCCGGTCGGGGACCCAGCCAGAAATGCCCCTCGTCGCGCTTCTCGAACCGCTCGCGCCGGAACAGCACCGGCGTGTGCTCGCCAAGCCGCTCTCCCCCGCCCCGCCCGGTGGACACCACCTCGTAATCCCCCAGTCGATCGGCCAGAAACTGCAACTGCGGGCGACGCGCCTCCTGCAGCCCCACCACGTCGCCATCGAAGGCGCGAATCGCTTCCAGGACCGCCTCGCGACGGTGCGTCCATCGCCACCGCCGAGCTGCCGCCCGCGTCGTGAGAATGTTGAAGCTCATCACAGCCAGGGGCTTGTTTGCACTCATCGCAGGGTCCTGTCGGCAGCCAGCCTGGAGGAGGATGGTTCGCTCATGCCGTCAGTTTCGCCGCTGGTTCCGGGCGGTGCAAGAGTTCGCTGCCGAGACGCGCTTGCACCAACGCCCGCCGGCAGCCACAATAGGTCGACCCCCCATGGGGGCTCACATGATCCATTGAAAGGAGCCGGCTGTGACCGATCCGCGCGTGACGAAACTTGCGAAGGTCCTGGTGGACTACTCGCTGAACATCAAGAAGGGCCAACACATCATGATCGTCGGTTCGCCGCTGGCCGCCGACGGCATCCGCGAGCTGTATCGACTCGCCATCGAACGCGGCGGGCACGTCGAGGTGCAGACGCCCATCGAGGGGCTCGGCGAGATCTTCTACAAGACCGCCACCAAGGCGCAGCTGGAGTGGGTCAACCCGGTCACCAAGTACCGAACCAAGAAAATCGACGGCGTCATCCGACTGTTGGGCGACGCCAACACGCGCGACCTGACCGGCTGCGACCCCAAGAAGATGGCCACGTTTTCCAAGGCCCACGAGAGCGTCAAACGCCTGTTCATGAAACGCTCCGCCGACGGCGAACTGCACTGGTCGCTGACGCAATGGCCGACGCACGCCAACGCCCAGGACGCCGACATGAGCCTCAGCGAATACGAGGACTTCGTCTTCGCGGGCGGCAAACTGCTGGACTCCGACCCCGTCGCAAGCTGGAAGGCCCTGAGCAAGGCGCAGGCGAAGATGGTCCGCAAGCTCAACAAGGCCAAAGAGGTCCGCATCGTCGCCGAGGACACGGACATCACCTTCAACGTCACCGGGCGAAAGTGGATCAACTGCGACGGCAAGCTGAACTTCCCCGACGGTGAGGTGTTCACCGGGCCGGTCGAAGACGGCGTGAACGGCTACATCCGCTACAGTTTCCCCGCCGTCCACGGCGGGCGGGAAGTGACCGACGTATTCCTGGAGTTCGAGAAGGGCAAAGTCGCCCGCGCCACCGCCTCGAAAGGCGAAGATTTCCTCAAAGCCATGATCGACATGGACAAGGGCTCGTCGCGGCTGGGCGAGCTGGCGTTCGGGACCAACTACGACATCCAGCAGTACACCCGCAACACGCTGTTCGATGAGAAAATCGGCGGCACGGTGCACCTGGCCCTGGGTTCGAGCTACCCCGAGACCGGCGCAACCAATGAGAGCGGGCTGCACTGGGACATGGTCTGCGACACCCGCAAAGGCGGGGAAATCCACGTCGATGACGAGGTCATCGCCCGGGATGGACGGTTCCTGGACAGCTCCTACCCCCAGCCGAAAACCAAGACGCGCAAACGCTCGGGCACCTCGAAGACCTCCGTGCGAAAGAAGACCTCGCGGAAGAAATCGAAGAAATCCGCCCCGAAGAAATGATCAGCCGTCGCGTCGGATGACGCGCGACATCGCCCAGTCTGCCAGCATCATCGCTGCCGCCAGCAACATCGCCAACCAGGTGAGATCCACCCGACCTCGCGAGCGGGCGCGCTGCAGGAATGCCGCCAGTTGCGCCTCCCGCACGATGACCCGCCCGCCGACGCGCGTCGCCAGCTCCGCCAGGGCAGCCCTGCCGGCGCCCAGGGCGGTGAACTCCGGGGCGATCGCACCGCCCACAACGCGTCGGTAGACGACACGTCCGTCCCCGTTGGTCACGGAGAGATAGGCCGGGCCCGCCGGGGCGGGCAGCTTGCCGTGGTAGGCACCCGGAGCGGACTGCAGCAGTTCCGCCCTGCCGTCGACCGACGCCTCAGCGAGCGAAACCAGCTGCGCCCGCAGGGACAGGTCATTGATCGGCCGACCGGCGGCGTCGACAGCGCGAACCGCCAGCGCAATCGTGTCGTCCTCGCGCGAGAGGTCGGCTGAGAACCGCGGGTCGACCGTCGGTCGACGAGACCACCGGACAGCCGCCGCAGTCAGTCGCTTCCAACGCTCATGCTCGGCCAGGCGGTCGCCGGCCAGTGCGACGCTCACCACCTTGCCCGCTCCCACCCCCCAGCGTGCCACCACCGCGTCGCCCTCGCGCCGGGTCCGCAGGAGAACCTGGGCCCCTTCCCGGGGTCGCCCGCGAAGGTACGCCCCCAGCTTCGGCCAACCCTGCGCGGGCAACCCGAAGACCGCCCCCGAGGCAACGGGCGTAAACTCGCCGGTCTGCAGCGCGTCGGCACGGGAGCCCTTCACGAACCGCGCGAATACCTCCGCCAGCCCCGCCGGCGTGTCGCGCCGCACCAGGGACGCCCCGGTCCGCCTGGCCAGTTGGCGCAGCTGCAGCGCGCCGGGATGCGCGTCCGGAGCCTCGCCGGTGGCGACGATCGCGAGCTGGTGGCCGCCCCTGTCGAACGCGCCGGCCAGGGCGTCCACCTCAAGCGGGCGCGTCTGCAGATCGGTCAGCAGCAGCACCAGCCCGTTGGCGTCGGCCGCGACGGGGGGCTTCACAGCGGCGGCGAGGGCTTTTCCGGCATCGGTGGCGCCGGCGGGTTTGACGGCCTGCAGGGCCTCCCGCAGCGCGACGAAATCGGGTGGTCCGTCGCCCGAGGTGTACCGCCGGCGGGGCGTGTCCGCGAACGTCCACACGCTCAGCCGATCCGACGGGGTGAGATGTCGCCCCGTCGCCAAGGCTGCCTCGATGGCCTGGTCGAACGTCCGCCGCGACCGCCTCAGGGCGTCTTCACTGGTCTGACCCATCGAACCCGAGGCGTCCAACAGCAGGCGCACATCCAGCCGCGACCGCCGCCAGGGATGGAACGACACCGGCAGGGCCCGAGCGAGCGGATCGTTGGCGTCGGCAGGGCTGCGACGGGGACCGCTGCCCACCACGACCAACCCCCCGCCCGCGCGGACATACCGCCCCAACGCCTCGCGCACCGTCCCGGGCAGCGACTCACCGGACGGGTCGACCACCACGATGGCCGAGTACGGCAGCAGCGAGTCGGCAGCGGCCATATCCGCCGGTGTCAGCAGGTCAACGCGATCGACATCGGCGGCGATCCATCGGCCGACGGCGTCCGGCGTGATCAGACCGACGCGATGCTCCCGTGGCAGCACTGCCGTGGAAATGGAATCGTTCTCGTGCAGCGTGTCTGCCGGCGTGAGCGAAGCCACGAACGAGCCGCCCTGCCCGTCCGACAGCGAAACCGTCAGCCGGGCGGTGGCCCGGTCACCGGCGCGCAGCGAGAGAGGACGACGCGCCAGCCGACGCTCGACGGGAAGGGTCTGGCGGATTTCGAGCGTGCGGTGCAGCGACGCGTTGGACGCAACCGTGCACGCCAGCGCGACGTTACCGTCGGCCCGGCGGGTGGCGCCGAAGGCCGCGATCCGCGCGTCGGGCGGGGCGGCGGACATCGGCAGGATCGCCACGGGCAGACCCCGCCGACGAAGCGCCTCCGCCGCGGTGGCGACGTCGTCCTGAAAGCGGCCGTCCGTGCGAATCAGTACCGCCCGGGGCGCCGGCGAGACCGATTCCGCCCATCGCAACGCCGCGGCAAGGTGTGTGGCATCGACGGGCAACTCGGCGTCGGAATCCACAGCCAGGCCCCGGGCGAAACGCACCGTGCGCAGGGGGACCTCCACCGGAAGTGAGACCGTCGGCTGGGCCCGGACAGACGCGGATGCATCCTGCAGCAGCAGCACGGGTTGGTCGCCCGATTCAGCCAGGCCGGCCGGACCGGCCAGCGCAATCGCCAACGCCGCCAGCGCGAACGTCTGGAGCGTCCTGCTGATCAGTGAAACGCCTCGGCCCCGCCGTTCAGCGCGACGCGCCAACACCCACGGCAGGACAGCCGCGAGCAGCGTAATGAGCAACCAGGGACGCTGCAACTCGAAGACCGGCGCCAGGATGGACGCATTGAAAGCGGACATGCCCTAAGCGTACCAACTCGCGAGGAAGCGGGGAAGGCAAGAAGGCGGACACCTGCCCGGCGGGCGCGAGTGTCAGCAGTAGCCAACCGTGCCGGCCGGCAAGACACGCCTGTTCGCCGTCGAGAGGATGACCTACCGCGGAGACGGAGGCTGGCTCTGGCTGATGCGAGACCGAACGCTGGGCGAAGCACTGGAAAAGTACGTTCCACTGCTGGGCACTGGCGAGCTCTTTAGCTGATCTGAACATCCCAAGCCGAACAAGCGGCAGACTTCGTTCCACGCCACGGCCGAAGGTTTTTGGATTTTTCGCGAGGGATATTTCCCATGACCTGACATAAGGATATGGTGACAGCCATGGGGTTCCCGCCCGCCGGGTGGGCCTGCGCGAAAGGAAGGGTGGCGTGAACGGACGCTTCGACGGGGCTTGGAGACTGCGGGCACGGGCCGGAGAGGCATCGGCCATCCGGCAACTCGCCGATGAGATGATCGCGCCGCTGTTTCGCTTCTGCTACTACCGAGTGGGCGGCGACCATCACCTCTGCGAAGAGGTCGTCCAGGAAACACTGTTGGCCGCCATCAGCCGTCTGGACGCTTACCAACCAGACCGCTGCGCCGGCGAAGTATTCCCGTGGCTGACGGGCCTGGCGCGCAACAATATCCGGCGTGTCCTGCGGCGAGAGCAACAAACCACCAGGCTGGCGGAGTTCTGGCAGCGGATGGACGAACAACTGCTCTCGCTCTACGCCATGCTCGAAACCGAACCGTTCGGCGACGACCTGCTCGCCCGCGCCGAGACCCGCTGGATGTGGCGTGGGAGGCGGGCGAGATGCTTGAGCAAGCCGACCGGATCGACGAAGCCGTCGCTGTGTACCGACACGCACTGACCCGCAAAGGAGAAGACGACTGGGACCGCAGAACTGCAACTGATATTGCCGACCGGCTCAAGAAGCTCACGGGCAAGGAAGTGCAGCTGCCCGATCATCTAAAAGTAAAAGATT
>JBKHCL010000126.1:0-8399 GCA_046541875.1 Phycisphaerae bacterium
CTTCTCTTCCTTATCGCGCGGGTGACATGCGGAAGCGAATCAGATCTCGCGGAGGGGTTCGCCCAG
Source organism: Phycisphaerae bacterium (assembly GCA_046541875.1). Classification (GTDB taxonomy): domain Bacteria; phylum Planctomycetota; class Phycisphaerae; order SM23-33; family SM23-33; genus CAZFPT01. The sequence continues at coordinate 67 of JBKHCL010000126.1, forward strand.
GACGGACTTGAGCTGATTGATGCGTCCTTCGACGTCGGCGGGGGTGGGCGCTTCGACGGTGAGCTCGATGCTTTGGCCGTCGGCGACGGGGCGGGCGTGGAACCAGCTGTCTTCCAGCGTCACGGTCAGCCCGGCGACGCGACTGATCTTCGCGGCGTCGGCGAACTGCTCGCCCAGCGCATCGAGCTTGGCGGCAGCACCGTCGCCCGGGAAGGAGATCTGCCCGGAGGTGCTGTAGCGGTTCAGCGGGGCGATCCGCTCGGAGAAGCTGCCCTCCGACCCCGAGAGCACGCTCAGCAAGGCGCACGTCGCCGCCAGCGGCGAGGGGTTGTGCATCTGCTCACGGAAGTAGAATCGCCCGTCCAACTCCACCCCGAACAGGGCGTGCCCCTCCATCATCGTCTTGTTGATGTTCGGCCAGCCCGGCCGCTCGCGACGCGGGACGCCGCCGGCCTGGCGGACCTCTTCGGCCAGCGCAGCCGAGCAACGCAGATCGTGGACCACCATGGATCCCGGAAATCGCGCCAGCAGCGGCGGGCATACCAAGGCTGCGACCAGGTCCGCACGAACGGGTTTGCCGTTCTCGTCGACGAACCGGCAGCGGTCGCCGGCCGAGTCCAACGCCACCCCCAGATCCGCGCCGGCCTCGACGACGCGCCGGGCGACGGTGGCGTAGCCTTCCGGGTGCGTGGGGTCGGGACGATGGGCGAACTGCCCCTCGAAGCCGGCGTTGAGCACCTCCACCGAGAGGTTCTCATGGGCGAGCACCTCGGGGATGATCTCGCCGGCAGCGCCGTTCGAGGCGTCCACGACAATCGACATCGCACCGGAGACGGCGAGTTGTTTGCGAACGTGGGCGACGTACTCCGCCCGCAGGTCCACGTCCTGTTTGGCGACCATCGAAGCGGTCTTGGGCATGCGCTGGATGGACCCGACGATACGCTCGACCTCGGCCAACCCGGACTCGCGACCTACCGCGCGGGCCTTGAGACCCACCAGGCGGAACCCGTTGAACTCGGCGGGCCGGTCGCCGGCGGAGATGTAGATCCCGCCGGCCGACGCGAGCCGATCGACGGTGAACTCCAGGCGAGGCAGGTCGCACAATCCCAACTCCACGCAGCCGGCACCGGACGCGGAGATCCCCTCGATGACGGCTTCGGCGAGCGTCACGCTGTGGGGGCGAACGTCCCAACCCAGCACAATGCGGTTGGTCGACGCCTGCCCCCGCTCGTAGCCGCTGAGACGCGTGCGCAGGAACTGCGCCACCGCGTGGCCGACGCGCCAGGCGAGGTCTTCATTGACGTCACGAGGCACCCGGCCACAAATGCCGGATGGATTGAACGGGTTCTTCGCGTTTGACATGCAGGCCCTTTCGGTGCGTCCAAGACCCGATTAGACGCCATCCGGTCCTGAAATGCAACGGGAAGACACTCCGTCGGCAGAAGCTACGGATTGGCGTCAGTGAAGAACCTGTGCGCGGGGCAGTGTTCGCCCGGCGCGAACGGTTCGCTACGATTGTCCGAAACGGTTGAGGTGCGTGACCTCGTCGGGTGTGGGCTTGGTCGGCCGATCGGGTATCGTCTCGGGGATGCCCACCGGCGTGAGCGACCAGACCCGCAGATGCTCCGGGACGCCGAGAATCTCGCGGAGATCGTCCTCGCAGCGGCGGATGGCGCCTTCCACCCAGCAGCCGGCGTAGCCCAACGCCACCGCAGCCAGCAGCATGTTCTCCATCGCCGCGGAGGCGTCCTGCACCCAGAAGGGCCCGAACTTCGTCTCTTCCGGCTCGATCGCCAGCACCACCGCCGCCGGGGCACTGTTCAGCGCGGGGCTCAGTTCCCGCATGCGAGCCATCACGTCCGGGTCGTCGACGATGATGAACTGTTTGCCCTGCACATTGCAGCCGCTGGGTGCTTCCTGACCGGCGGCGGCGATCTTCTCCAGGACGGTGCGTGGGACGGCGTCACTCTTGAAGCTCCGGACGCTGCGGCGGGAGTTGACGATGTTGAAAAAGTCCATCAAGCGATCCTTTCGTTTCTGACTGATCGGCGAGTCTGCTCCATTGTATCGCCTCGCCCGGCCGGGCCGCGGTCTTGGAGCGGATCAGTCTTCAAAGAATCGTGGCTCGTTCACGCCGCCATTGTTGCGGGGACGCGTGGTGGGCTCGTCGTCTTCGGGCGTGATCGGCCCAGGGGTTGAGGTCGGCTTCTCGTCGCGGATCGGTCCGCCGGCACCGTCGCCGAGGTCCGCACCGAGGCGAACAAACGTCATCTCGTGCCACGGTTCGTCGGCCAAGTGGAGAATCGCGCGGTCGCCCCCGTCGATCAGGCGCAGCTTGCACGCGAGGCGGGCACCGCCATGCCGCAGGAGGACCTCGTATCGCCCCCCGTTGGTGTAACGGGCCTGTCCGGTCACCCCCGAGGCGGGAAACCTCACGCCAAACCCGCCGTCGTCGGCCTGCACGATCATGCGATCCGGGCCGGCCTGCTGCAACGCCGACATCACCGGCTGATCCAGCAGCGGCTTGAGATTCCGCGGCTGCGATTCGGCAAACTGCCCGATGAGTTTCGTCTCGTCGACGGACGCGAACGTATCGCCCACCGCGATCTCCTTATCGCCAACGCCGGAGAGCACCAGCGTTCCCCGGCGGTACTCCGCGGGCAGCTCAAAGATCAGCTCTATCGACCGTCTCCGTCCAGGGGCGATGGTGTACCGCGGCTGGCTGACCCGCTGGGGGAGAACCCCACCCCCGCCCGGCGTTCCCAGCGACGCGTATTCCTGCCCCATGGACGTGACCACCGCCTGCGTACCGGCCGAGCGCAATACGTAGGGCGCGTCGCCGGCCTGGATATCGACGGTGACCAGCCAATAGGCCTTGCCCAGCGGCGCGGGGAAGTAGCCCTCGTAAGCGAACGGGCTGACGCGGGCGGCCGCCACGCGGAATCGGGGCTTGCGCCGCGGAACGGGCTTGGTGGTGACGTGGTCGGTATTGCCGTCGATCGTCCCGCCGTTTGGCGTGTCGTCCTGACTGCCGCCGTTGCCCGTGGCGGCGATATGCTGCCCGTTGTCTCCGTCGGTTCGGTCGCTTTCGCCCCCGTTACCGGCCAGGATCGGCCAGGCGAGAAACGTCACGAACGCCCACATCGCCACTGCCGTCATCAGCAGGTACGCGATCAGGCGGCGACGGTTGTGTTTGACCTCTCGCAGGCGGGCGGCGTGGCGAACCTTGGCAGCCTCGCGACGGGTGTTGACTCCGCCGTTGGCGTCCACGGTGCGGGACTCCGCCTCGTGCAGGGCATGGGCGGCGGCGGCAGGCGCGTCGGTATGGGAGAGGTCCAGTTCCTCGACGGTCTCCTCGTTGGCCATCGCCAGCGCCTCGATCTCGAAATCGTTGGCGTCGTCCGGATAGGGTACGCGGATGTGCGACTTGCACGAGGGGCACTTGGCGCGTTTGCCCGCCAGGCGCGCGCCGATTGTCAGATGCTTCCCACACGACCCGCAGGTCAGGTGGATTTTGGAGGTCTTCTTCATCGCCTCCCGCGCCTCGTCGGCGAAGGACACGTCGATCGCCTCGAAGACGTGCGTTTCGTCCGGATCGGGGGGCTGGGCGGCCTCGGCGAGCAGATCGGGCAGCGAGACCTTGCTGCCGCAGCGCGGGCAGAGCAGTCCTTCACCGACGTCCTGGTCGGCGTTGACCGCCTTTCCGCAATGTCCACAGACTACATTCACCGCATCATCCGCCTTCGTGTCGATATCGTTGGGCGATGGGCATTCGCCGCCCCTGCCCGAACGCCCGGGCCGTCATCTTCAGCACCGGGGCGGCCTGCTTGCGCTTGTACTCGGCGAGGTCCACCATGCGAACCACGCGCCGGACCACCTCCAGGTCATAGCCCTCCCGGGCGATCGCGCCGGCCGTCATGTCCTGTTCTATGTATCGTTCGAGAATCGCATCCAGCAGAGGATATTCCGGAAGTTTGTCCTGGTCGGTCTGATCGGGCTTGAGCTCCGCGGAGGGCGGCTTGTCGATGATGTTCTGCGGAATGCGATCGGTTCCCGCGATGGCATTGATGTGCTCAGCGAGGTGATAGACCTGCATCTTGTACACGTCGCCCAGGGGCGCCAACCCGCCGGCCATGTCTCCGTAAAGCGTGCAGTAACCCACCGACAACTCGGACTTGTTGCCCGTGGCCAGCGGCAGGTGTCCCAGGGCGTTGGAGTAGGCCATCACGATGGTTCCGCGGATGCGTGCCTGGACGTTCTCGGCGGCGACTTCGGCGGCGGCAGGGTCGATATCACGCTGCAGGGCGCCCTCGAAGGCGGCGTGCATCGGCTCGATGGGGACGGTGCGGTAGTCCAGCCCGCAGTTGCGAGCGAGTTGTTCGGCGTCGTTGAGCGAGTGGTCGGAGCTGTATCGGCTGGGCATGGCAATCGCCAGGACGTTCTCGCCGCCCAGGGCGTCGGCGGCCAATACCGCCACCACGGCAGAGTCGATCCCGCCCGAGAGCCCCAGGACCGCCGATTCGAACCCGCACTTGTAGGCGTAGTCCCTCAACCCGGTTTGCAGGGCTGATCGGAGACGTTCGATGGGCTCCCCCAGCGGTTCGATGCGGGCGGTGTCCGGCGCGTCGGTGTCGATCAGCAACAGATCCTCGGCGAAGGGCTTGGCGCGGGCCACCACGCGACCGTCCGGCCAGACGACGGCCGAGCACCCGTCGAACACGAGTTCATCGTTGCCCCCGACCTGGTTGACGTACACGATGGGGCAACCGGCCCGGGCGGCCTGTCGGCGGAAGAGGTCCTCGCGAACGACGGCTTTGCCCATCTGGTACGGGCTGGCGGCCATGTTGATGATCATGCTCGCCCCTTCGCGGGCGAGTCGTCCGACCGGGTCGTCGCCGTACAGCTCCCTGCCGAGGGCGTCGGCGTCCCAGAGGTCCTCGCAGACACTCAGCCCCAGGGTGGTTCCGCCCAGTTCGATCGTCCCGATTTCAGTACCGGGCTGGAAGTAGCGGGTCTCGTCGAACACGTCGTAAGTCGGCAGCAACGCTTTGACGTGCACGTGGGCGATTTTGCCTTGATGGAGCAGCGCCGCGACGTTCTGAATGGGTCGGCCGCTGCTGTCGGGCGTGGGTCGCACGTAGCCCACCAAGGCCGCGACACGGGTGCAATGCGAGGCGAGTTCCTCGACGGCAGCGACGTTGTCGGCGACGAAGTGCTCTTTGCTCAGCAGGTCGCGCGGCGGGTAGCCCGGAATGCTCAGTTCGGGGAATACCACGAGTTGGGCGCGGTCCTCGGCGGCAGCGTCGATCATGTCGGCCATCCGGGAGGTATTGCCGGGAATATCGCCGACAATCGGGTTGTACTGGGCGAGTGCTATCTTCATGGCGGTGCGTCCGTTCGGTTTTAACGTCGGCAAGGGCGAATTGTATCAGATGGTCGAGCGAAAATCCCCCCCCCGCCGCTGGAGCAGAGTGATCCGTCACTCCGATAGGAGAATATCTCCTGGTTGACGCGTCGTCTACGTATAATAGGTACGGCAGCGATGTTCGTGCAGACTGCCCACAACTCCAGAATAAGGAACAACGCCGATGAACGGAAAACGATTCGCTCTGGTCGCATTGCTGACAAGTGCAGCCGTGGTAGTTGGTTGCGACAAGAAGGTCGAGGTCACATTCGTGAATACCTCCTCGCAGGATCTCGAAATCGAGTGGGCCGAGCAGGGCATCGCGGGCATGCCCCTGGGTACGGTTCACGCCGGCAGCAAAATGAAGCACACCGTGAAGGAAGACAAGGACATGCTGCCGACGTGGTTCCAGTGGTCCGCCGGCGATGGGCAATACAGCGGCAAGGTGAGCATCACCGAGGACACGCCGGGCAAGCTCTGGGTGGACATCGTCGAGCAGCGCCTCCGCAACGCCAACGTCGAACTCAAGGAAACCCGCAAGATCGAGACCGACCCGATCCCGATTTACGAAGACACCGTCGTGGACTGATCGTCCCGCGGGGACGGGAGTGCCCATGGACATCATCAATGCCATCTCGAAAGCCCGGTTCAGCTCGGCCAAGGCCCAGTGCGTCCAGCTTTCCCGCGATGGTCAACTGACCTCGCAACTGGTGTGCATGGAACCCGGGCAGACGCTGACCGTCGAGAAAGGTCAGTGGAGCTACTACGTGGTGACCGGCGAGGTCGAGGTGTCGGCCGGCGGAGAATCCACCCGCCTGCCCACCTCACAACTGGCGACGACGGCCCCCGACGAAACCCACAAGCTCTCCACCCCCGGCGAGCGACGCGCCGTCGTGCTGGCCATCGGAACAACCGACGGATAGACCGGCAGACGAACTCAACCGGAACACGCATTTTCAAGGGCGCAGCCGCCGATAACAGCGGCTGCGCCCGACCTGTTTACCGAGGGAACCAATGCTTGCGCAACTCACTTACGCCCACTGGGTACAGATTCTCGAAGCGGCGATGATGGTGTGTTTCGGGTTCGGCTGGCCGATCGACGTGATCAAGACGCTGCGCACCAAGCAGGTGGAGGGCAAGAGCATCGGCTTCATGTCGATGATCTTCGTCGGCTACCTCGCCGGGATGAGCTCGAAGTTCGTGAAGTTGTCCGGTTCCGGAACCCTCGAAGACGTCACCGCCCTCTACGCGTTCAACGCGGTGATGGTCGGAATCGACATCGCGTTGTATTTCCGCTACCGCCGCGCCGGCGATAAGCCCGTGCCCGGGCGGGTTGAGGTGTGATCTACTCCAGGCCGCGTTCCAGGGCGAGGAGGTCTTCGTACGTCTCCCGGCGACGGACAACGCGGAACGAGTCGCCCTCGACGAGCACTTCCGGCGCCCGCGGGCGGGTGTTGTAGTTGCAGGACATGGTGAATCCGTACGCCCCGGCGCTGAAGACAGCCAACAGGTCGCCCCGCCGCAGGGGCGGCAGGATGCGGTCTTTGCCGAGGAAATCGCTGCTCTCGCAGACACCGCCGACGACGTCCACCTTCACCCCGCCTTCGGGGGCGAAGTTCATCTCGCGCACCGGCGGCTGGGCCCCGCTTTCCAGGACAGCCGGGTAGATGAAGTGCTCCCCGCCGTAGAGGGCCGGCCGGAGCAGATCGGTCATCGAGGCGTCGACGATGGCGAAGTTTCGGTCGCCGCCGGTCTTGACGTACTGCACTTCGCCCAGCAGGATGCCCGCGTTGCAACTGATCTGTCGGCCCGGTTCGATGACCAGTTCCAGCCCCGTTCCGCGCAGAAGCGGCACGATGGCTTGGGCGTATACCGCCGCCGGCGGGCTGACGCCTTCCTCGTAATCGGCGGCATATCCGCCCCCGATGTCCAGCAGGCCGATCTCGAACCCCTCGCCGCGCAGTCGGTCGATCAACTGCAGCGTTCGCTGGATCGCCTCCACGTAAGGCTGGGGGGAGTAAATCGGCGAGCCGATGTGGATGTGAATACCGTCCAGCTTGACATTGGCGTCGCCGGCGTACTCGCGGAAGAACCGCACCGCCCGCTCGATGTCGACCCCGAACTTGCTCTCCTTCTTGCCGGTGACGGTATAGGTGTGCGTTTTCGGGTCGTACACGTCGGGGTTCACCCGCAGACACGCCCGAACGCTCTTGCCCTCGTCGGCGGCCAGGCGAGAGAGATTCTCGAATTCCGACTCGCTCTCGACGTTGAACGCCTTGATCCCCGCGCGGATGCCCAGGCGGATTTCGTCGTCGGTCTTGCCGACACCCGCGAAGACGATCTTGTCGGCGTCGCCCGCTTCCAGGGCGCGCGTCAACTCGCCGCCGCTGGTGACGTCGAACCCGCACCCCTCAGCCGACAGCAGCTCCAGGACATGCAGGTTGCTGAGGCTTTTCAGCGAGAAACAGACCGTTGGCGAAAGCTCAGCAAATGCGTCGGCCAGCTTGCGATAGTGATCGATCAGCGTCTGGGACGAGTAGATCCACACGGGCGTGCCGATTTCCTCGGCAATCCGCCGGACGGGCACGTCCTCGCAGTGCAGTTCGGTTTTGCGATATTTGAAGGAGTCCATCGGGTTCCTCTCTGGGGGCTGAAATCAGGCGACACAGTGTAGCCTCGCCAGCCTTGGAGCTCAAGAGCGTTCACGGATCGGACCAGACCCGATTGCTCGCATTCCGGGACTCCGATTCCGGGAACCCGCAGACAGGCCAAAGCGAACGCACCGGATGTTGTGGCATGAGCTTCCGGCCCATGCATACACGGCCTGGAAGGCCGTGCTACAACCGTAGGGCCCGCAACTTGTTGCGGGCGGAATCACGCCAACCCGCGCGCCAACGACGGGAGCATGTGAAGCAAGCCCCCAGCGTCA
>JBKHCL010000127.1:0-8382 GCA_046541875.1 Phycisphaerae bacterium
TCGCCCTCGCCCTCGCCCTCGCCCTCGAGCGCCTGGGTGGGCCATTTGCCCGTCGAGATGAACGTCGCGTAGGCCTGTTCGGTCTTCGAGGCAGCCTCGATTTCCAGCAGTTCCTCGGCGAACTTCTTCGCCTCGGCATGGTTGCCGAGGTTTTCCTGGAGGAACGTCTGAACCAGCAGTCTGCCGGCCTGGGAGCGATGATCGTACTCGCGGTCGCTGCGCTTCTCGAAACGCTTCCGGATGTCCTCAACCGCCTTCTTTCCGAGCATATCGGGAAGGTCGAACTTCACCTTGGCGATGTCCGGATACAGGGCGATGGCCTTTTCGAGATGGAACGCCGCGCTGACGGTCTCGTCGGCGGCGGTCAACGCCAGGGCCATCCCCACCCGGGCCATCGGGTTGCGGGCATCGGCGACGGCGGCCAACTCATATCGACCTGCCGCGTCGTAGTAGCGTCCCTTGCGCAGGTGTTCCTGAGCGCGTTGCATATTCTTGTTGAACAGATCGCTGCCGGCCCCGGCGAGGGTGTTCACCTTGAGCCCCTCCGCCTTGTCGAACTCCACCCGCGGGCCCTGCTCGGTCTTCTCGACGGTGGTTCGCATCCACTGCAGCTCCGCCTCGCCGCGTGCCTCGGCCAGCCGAGCCATCACTTCCAGGAACACGTCCTGGTTCCGCTGGAGATAGTATCGCGTGGTGCTCTGCTCGAGCGGGCCTGGCCCTTCCTCGCCGCCGCGTGTCTCGGCGTTCGGGTCGTCCAGCAGCGCGTAAGGCCGACGGCTGGACTCCTTGATGCGATCGTCGGCGGAAACGGGTCTGCCCGTGAGCGGATCGATCTTCGCGTCGCGCTGGTTCTCTTCGTCGGCGAACATCGGCAGCCCCGAGAGCTCCCGGGCCAGCTCCTGGCGATCGCGCGAACGCAGTACCGAGAACAATGCGCCTGCACCGGGCTGGGACACCTGCCGGCCGAGCAGATCGCGACGACGTTCGTCCCCGCCGCGGCGGGTCGACTCGGCACGCGGAACCCGGTCGGCGGAGAGTTCCTCCCGGTCGGAGGTCGAGAGCAGTTGGCCCTGGTCGCCGGTCATCAGCGTGTATCGATCGCGGGTGGCGGTGTAGAGACGTTCGCCGGCGTCGGTGTCCAGCAGGCTGCGTTCCTGCTTGAGCAGGTCACTGGCCTGGGTCCCTCGCTGAACTTCGCCCGGACTCAGCGTGGTGCGCGACGGCTCGCGGTAAACGTTCGTTCGAAACGTCCTGCCGCCCAGAACGTCGTCGATGCCCACCGACTGGCGACGGAAGCTGCCCAGCGAGGAGGCGGTGGGAACGTCGAGATTCAGCGCGTCGGCGGCGCTGTATTCCACCTGGCCGCGGAAATTGGCCAGGCCGCTCACCTGGCCGGTGATGTAACGATTTCCCCGTGTCAGTTGGGTGTTCACGCCCCGGTCGCCGCCGACCACGGTGTTGTATCCGCCGCTTCCGACCTGCGGATTGGCGTCGAGCGCCTGTCCCGAGTTGCGCTGACGGACCTGGGCATGGAGACCCGTCGTCACGGCGAGGACGGCCAGCAGCGTGAACCACCAGGCCGATGAGGTTGCGTTTCCAGAGCGTGTCATGATCTGTTCTCCCGATGATCTCATCAGTGATCGCCTCCGGGCCGATCCATAGTCAGGACGTCGCCCGGGGGCGGTTGTTCTACATTATTATAGTCGTTCCATCCCCCCCGAGGGTTCCAACACATTCCGGAAGGCTGCTTCCCGGGCAACTCGGCGCCGCTGCCTACTGTATCGGCAGGGGTTGCGCCCGGCCACAGAGATTTCACACAGCGTCACGTGTTCGCGTGTTCGCGTGTTCAGTTTTGTACTCAGTGTGGAACGCCCGGCCCATCGGGCCTATCATTTTGGGCTAAGCGAACCGGATCGGCAAGGACGCATGGTGAATGGGTGAATTTCACTCAACCGGATTGCCGATGACAACCGGGGATGGGATTCCCGCAAGGGCGCCGAGTGCGCCGGGACCCGTTCCGTCAGCCGATACCCGAATACGGGCTTATTGCATGCGACCAATACGTACATTCACGATCGAACCGAACCTCCCGGACGCGCTTCGCCCGCTGATGGAGATCGCCCACAACCTGCGGTGGTCCTGGGATGGCGACGCACAGGAACTGTTCCGCCGCCTCGACCCGGTCGGCTGGGAGGAGTGCTACCACAACCCGGTGCAGATGCTTGGCCGAATCAGCCAGAAGCGCCTGGAAACGATGTCCCAGAGCGAGGGCTTCCTTGCCCACATGCAGCGTGTCCACCAGGACCTGCGGGACTACCTCGCCAAGCCCGGGTGGTGGTCGCGCACGTATGGCGGCGACGGAACCCCGCAGGTGGCGTACTTCTGCGCGGAGTTCGGGATCACCGAATGTCTGCCGATCTACTCCGGCGGGTTGGGCGTATTGGCCGGCGATCACCTCAAGAGCGCCTCGGAGCTGGGAATCCCGCTGATCGGGATCGGCCTGCTCTATCAACAGGGCTACTTCCGCCAGCGCCTCAACGCCGACGGCTGGCAGTTGGAACTGTTCCCCCGCAACGACTTCCACAACATGCCCGTCTCGCTGGTTCGCGATGACCAGGGCAACCCCATTACGGTGGAGGTGGATTTCCCCAACCGCGTCACGCACGCCCAGGTGTGGGTGGCGCAGGTCGGACGCGTGAAGCTGTACATGATGGACACCAACGTCCCGGACAACGTCCCCGAGGACCGTCACATGACGGCCCAACTCTACGGGGGCGACCAGGAAATGCGCATCCGCCAGGAGATCCTTCTGGGCATCGGCGGCGTTCGTCTCATGGAAGCACTGGGCATTGAGCCCAAGGCGTGGCACATGAACGAGGGGCACTCGGCGTTTCTCGCCCTGGAGCGGATCCGCAAGCTCATGCACGAGAAAGGCCTGAGCTTCGAGGAGTCCCGCGAGGTGGTCAAGGCGTCCAACGTGTTCACCACGCACACCCCCGTACCGGCAGGCAACGACGCGTTCGAGCCCTGGCTGGTGGACCGCTACTTCAGCCACTACTGGGACCAGATCGGCCTGTCGCGCGAGCAGTTCCTGGACCTGGGCAGGCAGGAGCCCGGCAACAGCGACGAACCGCTGAACCTCACCGTCCTGGCGCTGCGCCTGAGCACGTATCGCAACGGGGTGAGCAAACTGCACGGCGACGTCAGTCGACGCCTCTGGAGCAACTGCTGGCGCGGCGTGCCCCCCAACGAAGTCCCCATCGGGCACGTCACCAACGGCATCCACACGCTGACCTGGATCAGCCACGACATGGCCTCGCTGTACCAGCGATATCTCGGGCCCGAATGGCATGAACAGCCGGCCGACAAGGACGTGTGGTCCGGCGTGGAGCACATTCCGGACACCGAGCTTTGGCGCACCCACGCCCGTCGGCGCGAGCGGCTGGTGGCGTTCGCCCGGCGACGCGCAATCGAGCAGCTCACCAAACGCGGCGCCAGCCCCATGGAGATCGAGCAGGCTGAGGATATTCTCGACCCCGAGGCGCTGACGATCGGCTTTGCCCGACGATTCGCGACCTACAAGCGGGCGTCGATGATCCTCAAGGACATTGAACGTCTCCAGCGGATTCTCAACAGCGAAGACCGCCCCGTGCAGATCATCCTCGCCGGAAAGGCCCACCCGCGCGACAACCCGGGCAAGGACCTCATCCGGCAGATCATCCACACAGCCCGCCGGCCTGAATTCCGACGCAACATCGTGTTCATCGAAGACTACGATATGAACGTCGCGCGCTATCTGGTGCAGGGTGTGGACGTCTGGCTGAACACCCCGCTTCGCCCGATGGAGGCCAGCGGAACCAGTGGCATGAAGGCTGCCGCCAATGGGGCGTTGAACGTGTCGATCCCCGATGGCTGGTGGGCCGAAGGGTACGATCCGACGGTCGGGTGGACGATCGGCTCGGGCGAGTCGTATGACGACCTGGAGTATCAGAACAACGTCGAGTCGCAGGCGCTGTACGATTTGATCGAGAAGGAAATCGTCCCGCTGTTCTACAAGCGCGGGCGTGACAACCTCCCCCGCCAGTGGATCGCCAAGATGCGGTCTGCCATGAGCAAGCTCGCCCCGGAGTATTCGACCAACCGGATGGTGCGCAACTACGCCGAGAAGTTCTACGGACCGGCCTCGGCGCAGTGGAGCAAGCTGACGGCCGACGAGTACGCCAAGGCCCGGGAGGTGTGGGGCTGGAAGCAGCACATGATGGAGCACTTCGACGGCATCCGCATTTTGAGTGTCTCGGACAGCATGAGCGAAAATGGCGGCGGCGCGATGGTCGGACGGGACCTGAACGTCCAGGCCGAGCTGGACCTCGGCGGCCTGAGCCCCGACGACGTGAGGGTGGAGCTCTACTACGGCAAGCTCGACCAGGACGGCCAACTCTCCGGCGGACAACCCCGCAGGATGGACGTGAAGAACACCGGTGACGACGGCCAGGTGAAATACACCGCGGACATGCCCTGCACCCGCAGCGGCAGAACCGGATACACCGTGCGCGTACTCCCCCGCCACCCGGACATCGCCGAACCGCTGGATATGGGCCTGCTGCGCTGGGCGTAGCAACGCCCCACGGGTGTTGGGAGAATGCGCGAGCCTGTATCAGGGGACTGAAACTCGCGAATTCGGTTTGACTTGCCCGGATTCATTGCGATAATGGAGTGGAAGTTATACCTCTCAGAGTCGATGTACCCATGATGCGGACCGAATTGACTACCACGACGACGTGTTAACCAGCCGCCGGGAGACATCCCGGTTGGCGCGTTTCTCGTGGGTCGGTCCGGCCGCCATGTTCCGGCTTTGCCCTTCCGCTGGACGCGCCAATCTTCGGGGGACCCTCTCGGCCGTCAGGAGTTTCTCATGAGCGTTACGGTCACCCTCCCGGATGGAAGCACTCGGGACTACGACAACGCGGTCACCTGCCTGGACGTTGCCGCCGATATTTCCGGCGGACTGGCGCGGGCGGCGGTCGCGGCCGAGGTCGACGGCCAACTGGTCGACCTGGCGACAACCCTCGATGAGGGTACCCACGAGCTGCGCCTGCTGACCAACCGCGACGAGGAGTCGCTGGAAGTGCTCCGCCACACGGCCGCCCACGTACTGGCCCAGGCGATGCGGCGGGTGTACGGCGACGACGTCCAATACACCATCGGCCCGGCGCTGATGGATGACTTCCAGTACGGGTTCTACTACGACTTCGACCTGCCCAAGCCCATCGGCAGCGACGATCTGGCGAAGGTCGAAGCCGAGATGAAGAAAATCACCAAAGAGAAGCTCCCCATCCAGCGGGAGCAACTCCCCGTCGACCAGGCCAAGCAACGTCTCTCCCAGCTCGGGCAGGACTACAAAATCGAGATGATCGACGACCTGGTCCGCGAGGAGGGCGTCGAGACCGTCAGCCTCTACAAACAGGGCGACTTCGTGGACATGTGTCGCGGCCCGCACCTGCCGGACACCGGCAAACTCAAGGCCTTCAAGCTCATCACCACTGCCGGCGCGTACTGGCGCGGCGACGAGAACAACAAGATGCTCACCCGCGTGTACGGGACCGCCTTCTTCGACAAGAAGGAACTCGCCGAGCACATCCGCCGCGTGGAAGAAGCCCGCAAGCGCGACCACCGCGTGCTGGGCAAACAGCTGGGGCTGTTCACCTTTGCCGACCCCGTCGGTCCGGGCCTGCCGCTTTGGCTGCCGAAGGGGAGCATCATCCGCATGGAACTGGAAGGCTGGCTGCGCGGCGAGTTGCTCAAGCGCGGCTACCAGCCCGTCATCACGCCCCACGTGGGCAAGCTGGAGCTGTGGAGAACCTCCGGCCATTATCCCTACTACGAGCACGGGCTGTTCCCCACGATGAACGTGGGTGACGATGAGGACGCCGAGGGCTATCTCCTCAAGCCGATGAACTGCCCCTTCCACATTCAGATTTACAAATCCGACCAGCGCAGCTACCGCGAGTTGCCCCTGCGTCTCAGCGAGTTCGGGACGGTCTACCGGTTCGAGCAGTCCGGCGAGCTGAGCGGGCTGACTCGCGTCCGCGGGTTCACCCAGGACGACGCCCACATTTTCTGCATGCCCGACCAGCTCGAAGCCGAGGTGGAATCGTGCGTCGAGCTCACCAAGCTCTGCCTGGGGACGCTGGGGCTGGAAGACTACCGCGTGCGCGTGGGCCTGCGCGACCCGGACGACGCGAAGTACACCGGCCCGGAAGAGTATTGGGACCGGGCCGAGGAGAACATCCGCAACGTCGTGCGGCGGTTGGGTATGAACTTCACCGAAGAGCCCGGCGAAGCCGCCTTCTACGGTCCCAAGATCGACTTCGTCGTGCGCGACTGCATCGGGCGCGAGTGGCAGTTGGGAACCATCCAGGTGGACTACAACCTGCCCGAGCGGTTCGATCTGAACTACGTCGGTGCCGACAACGCCACCCATCGGCCGGTGATGATCCACCGCGCTCCGCTGGGCTCGCCCGAGCGGTTTATCGGCATTCTCATCGAGCACTTCGCCGGTGCGTTCCCATTGTGGCTGTCGCCGGTTCAACTGGCGGTTCTGCCTGTGAGCGACAAGTACAACGAGTACGCCCAGGCCGTCGCCTCGAAGGTCCGCGACGCCGGGGTGCGGGTGGAGATGGACGATTCGCCCGAGAAGATCGGCGCCAAGATCCGCCGGGCCACCCTCCAGAAGGTGCCCTACATGGTCATCGTCGGCGAGCGGGAAGTGGAGGCGAACACCGTCTCACTGCGTCACCGTACCGCCGGCGACGTCGGCTCGCTTGGCGTCGATGAGCTGATCGCGGGTCTGCGAAACGAGATCGACTCAAAAGGTTCCAAAACGCTGGAGGTCCCGGCGGTTTCGGAAGGATAGACTGATTCAACATCATCCCCGCCCGCGCGGACCTGAGGATGGTCCGGCGAGGGGTTGAACTATGCAGGAGAGACTACCATCGCAAAAGATTTACGCTGCAATGAGCGGATCCGCGTTTCTCCGATCCGCCTGATTGACGAGAACGACGAACAGATCGGCCTGATCGATGTTCAGGAGGCCCAGGCCCGCGCACGCGAGGCCGAGCTCGACCTGGTCGAGGTGGCGCCCAACGCCAAGCCGCCTGTCTGCCGGATCATGGACTACGGCAAGTGGAAGTACGCCCAGAAGAAGAAGGAGCAGGCCGCCCGGGCCAAACGCCACGAGCAGGAACTCAAGGAGATCCGCATCCGCACGCCGAAAATCGGCGACCACGACCTGCAGATCAAGATCGACCGGGCGCGGGAGTTTCTCCAGCGCGGCGATCGGGTGCAGTTCTCGCTGCGGTTCCGCGGGCGTGAGCTTGCCCACATTGACGAGGGGCAGAACGTCTTCCGCAAGATCGTCGAGAAGCTCTCGGACGTCAGCAAGATCGACCAGGCGTTCCGCCGCGAAGGTCGACGCATCACGATGCGTCTGGCCCCGAACAAGTAGCCCGCCCGACGGTTGGGTCGAAGTCGGACACCGACGCTCCCTCCAGGACCCGTCGGACCACCCCTTCGCGCACACCGCGGGCGGAAAAGGTCATTTTCCCGGCGTGTTGCCCCTTTACATCGCCGTGACCCGTGATAGAATGGCCGATCTTTCGGGTTGACCCCCTGCAGACACTACAGGACGACCACCATGCCGAAGATGAAGACAAAGAAAGCGATTACCAAGCGAATCAAGGTCACCGGACGGGGCAAGATTCTCCGTTACCCCGCCGGTGCCAGCCACCTCAAAAGCCGCAAGAGCAACAAGCGGCTGCGGGGGCTTCGCAAGGCCCGGACACTGTCCAAGGGCTTCGCGAGGCAGGCCAAAGGTCTGCTGGGTATCTGACGACCACCGACACCAGGCCCGTGTGGGAGTCCACCTGGGACGCGTCGCGGCGGGGGTGAACCGTCGCGACGAGGAACAGCCCGACCCGATCGGGTGTCCACCGGCCAAGACCAGCAAGGAGACGCACCATGGCACGCGTACGTAAGGGCTCGGCCCGACGCAAGAAGCACAACAAGGTTCTCAAGCAGGCCCGGGGCTACCACGGCAGGACGTCGCGGGAATACCGCAAGGCCAAGCAGGCCGTCTTCCGCGCCGGGGTGATGGCCACCAAGCACCGTCGCCAGCGCAAGCGCGATTTCCGGCGCCTGTGGATTACCCGTATCTCGGCGGCCTGCCAGCAGCGCGGCGTGAAATATTCGCGATTCATGGCCGGTCTGACCGACGCGGGCATCGACCTCAACCGTAAGATGCTCTCGGAGATCGCCATCGCCGACCCGGCCGCCTTTGACAGGATCGTCGAACTCTCCAAGGAAAAGGCCCCGGCGTAACACCCG
>JBKHCL010000035.1:0-30208 GCA_046541875.1 Phycisphaerae bacterium
CGGATCAGCCGTTCCATATCGAGGAACGCGTGGAGGTAAAGCATGATGAAGAATACCGTTATTGCAGTGGCTGCGATCGCTCTGGCAACGTCGGTAGCCAGTGGCGATTGGGTTCCGGCGAGTCTTTCCGACGGCGTATTCGAAGGCTTCGACGGAGCGACGGCAGAGGATGATACGACGGTTCCCGTCTTTGCGGGCGAGAGCTTCTTCGAGACAGATACCCACTGGCAGGTGACCCAGGCCGGGGTGGACGTGAGCATGTCGCTGGGGCTGCCGGGCAGCTTCCCCAGCGATGGCGGGTACAACATGGGGACCACCCAGGCCGTCCATGGCCTGAATGATCGCGCACTGGGCGCCTACGCTGCGGATAGCTCGCCCCGGTCGGTCTCTCTGAAGGTGGTCAACGACTCGGCTGAGGCGTTGGACGCATTGTTCGTGCAGTTCGACATCGAGCGCTGGATGACGACCGATACCAGCAAGGCCGGCAGGGCCCGGCTGGTGCTTGAGCAGGGGCAGACGGAAACCACGCTGGTCGACTTCGTCACAATCGCCGGCGTGAGTCAGCCGTTCTGGAATGACGCCGGCTTCGGTGAGGACGGTTACGGCTGGGTGGACGGGAACGCGGGGATCAACTCCGTCCGCGAGCTTGGTGGCATGGTTGATCTGGCTGCCCTTGGCGCGGTGATCGGAATCGACGAGGTGTTCACGCTGCGATGGGATCTTGTGGAAGAAGGGAACGTTGAAGCGAAGGCGACCGGCCTGGCGGTGGACAACATTCTGGTTGCAGTTCCCGAGCCCGGGACGTTGGGCATCCTGTTGGTAGGGGCAGTTGGGCTGCTGGGCAGGGTTCGCAAACGCTGAACCGCAAGCAGCATTGTTTTTGATACACCGAGGGGCCGTCCATTGGAAGCGAACTGGCCCGAAGTGACGTGGTTCGGTTCGTGATCCGTCGCGGCGACAGCAGGCTCAGGCGGGAAGGGCGGCGGACCGAGGATTGGCCCGTTTCCGGGGGAGGAATCTGCTCGTTTGCATCCAGATGCCCTTGGCGGGAAGGCGAACTGTGGTATAATCACAGTTTGACGTGGAGGCACGGGGGTGCCTCTATCCATACGCATCGAATGCAATTCTCTCCGGAGGCTTGAGGCGATATGAAGAGTTCATGGCTGAAGATCCTTCCCTCGGTGGTTCTGATGGTGGGTGTGCTGGTTTACGCTGCGCCGGCAGGGGCCGAGATTGGGCAGGGCGCCTTGAATGACGGGATCCCGTCGATTTTGTATGTCCCCGCCACCGGCCATCTGGTGATTTACTCGGGCTATGATTCTCTGGACGGGCTGAAGCTGGACTCGGCTGATGATCTGTTCATCCCGGAGAACGTGGATCTGCCGTCATCGGATGATTATGCTATCCAAGCAGCCGATGACGAGTTGCTCGGAGCGTTGAGCTTGGAATGGTCCGGGAGTCCCGGAAGTCTGCTCGAGACGGGCTGGGATCTGGGCGAGGTCCTACCGACCGGACTGGCCAAGAGCGAAGTGATGGCTGACCTGACGTTCGGCTACTCGATCTGGGAGCTGTACGACCAGACCCAGACGGGGGACCTGCTGTATGGCTATGCCGGCGATGCTGACTTTGACGGGGTCGTTAATTTGGCAGACCTGAGCCTCTTGGCCGACAACTGGCTAAGTCCGGAAGAGGCTTTGTGGGTTGATGGAGATTTCGATGGCGACGGGGCGGTGAACCTTGCTGACCTGAGCTTGCTTGCGGACAACTGGTTGTTCGATGAGAATGATCCTCCCGGTTCGATCGAGGGTCAGATGCTCGTCGTTCCCGAGCCGATGACGATGAGTCTGCTGGCCATCGGCGGGCTGGCAGGTGTTCTGCGGAAAAAGAGATAAGAGAAAACGCGAATGTCGCGAATCAGGGCGGCGCCTTTGGGGCGTCGCCCTGATTTCATCTGGGGGCGGGTGGCTTGGCCAACGAGCCTGCGCCGCATGAGCAGTGCTTCAGCGTCTCGGGCGGCCTATGAAACGGAGTGGGCTGATCCTCCCTGTCCCCTCAGCCTATCCCCATGCGATGGACCATTCTCAACGCGGGATTGGTCCAACGCATGGGGACAGGCTCAGATCCGGCGTTTCACGCCCGGCGGACCGATCGGCCTTACAGCAGGGCGGTGGAGAAGTACCGTTCCGCGCGGTCGGGCAGGAGCGTGGCGATGTTGCCTTCGTGCGTCTCAGCCAGTTTGCGGGCGGCCCAGACGTTCGCCCCCGACGAGATGCCCACCAGCAGGCCGTGGTCCTGACCGAGGCGGCGAGTGGTTTCGATGGCATCGTCGTCGGTGACTTCGGTCACCTCGTCGACCAGCGAGACATCCAGTACGGCGGGGATGAATCCGTCGCCGATACCTTGAATCTGGTGCAGGCCGGGCTCGTGCCCCAGCAGGGCCGAGACGTTCTTCGGCTCGACCGCAACGATGGTGACCTCGGGCCTGTGCTCGCGCAGGAACCGCCCCACGCCCTGGAGCGTGCCCCCCGACCCGACGCCGGCTACGAACACGTCCACATCGCCGGTCATCTGGCGCCACAGCTCCGGGCCGGTCTGCTCGTAGTGAACCCGCGGATTCTCGGGGTTCTCGAACTGGTTGGGCACCCAGACGTTCGGGTCTTCCTCGGCCATCGCGTTGGCGGCGCGGACCGAGCCGTCGAGGCTCTCCTCGGGCGGGGTCAGTACCAGGTCTGCCCCGAGAGCGCGGATGAGCTTCTTCCGCTCGTCGGACATGTTCTCGGGCATGACGATGCGGACGGCCAGGCCCATCATTCGCCCGACCAACGCCAGCCCGATGCCCGTATTCCCGCTGGTGGGCTCGACGACGACGGTCTCGTCGCTGAGCTTGCCGTCGCGGCGGGCGCCTTCGATCATCGCGCGGGCCACGCGGTCTTTCACGCTGCCTCCGGGGTTGAGGAACTCGGCCTTGGCGAAGATGCGTTCCTTGCCCAGCCGCAGCAGCGGGGTATTGCCGATCAGGTCCAGGATGTTGTCGGTCAGCATGGATGGGTCTTTCGGGAATTGCCTCGGTGTCGGTCGTCGCCCGATGCGTGGCACTCCGGGTCGGCCGACCGGATGGCCTCGGCCACCGCGATGGCCCGTCCGACGGCCACCGTCGTCGCGGAGATGCCCACCAGGTCGGGGCTTTCCTCGGCTACACGCTGGGCGATCTGCTCGGCTGTGGCGGCGGTGAGCACGCCGTCGATGACGTCGGCGTGATGCCCCTGCTCGCGCAGGTATGCCGCCAGCGACAGCACGCCCAGCGGTGGCTGAGACCCGCCCGCTTCCCCGATACTGGATGAGTACCGCTCCGCCTTGGTGATCGGCGGGCAGATCAGCAGCACGCTTTTGGCGCTGGTTTCGGTGTGAGCTGTCGTAACCATGGGTCTCACTTCCGTGGGTCGGCCTCCACGATCGGCCGATGTGAGGTCATTGTTTCTCGTGGTACTTCCAACTGGCCCAGTAGCGGCTGGTCCAGGTCTTCTCGCCCAGCTTGCTGACGCTGTTACCGCAACTGACCGTTCCCATCACCGGCCCGGTGACCGTGATTGTGTATCGCCCGGGCTTGGCGGACGTGCCGGGCTTGATCTCGGCGACCATGGTAGCCGTCAGCGTCTCGTCCTTCACGTTGAATGTTCCGCTCTCGACGGTGCCCTTCAGGGCCTTGTCGTGGTTGTTCCACACCCGGCCGCCGGTGATCTTACCGTCTTCGACATCGAAGGTGAAAAACGCCCGGTAGCCGCTCCAACTGCCGTTCCACAGGCCACCCTCGGGTTTGATCGTCGCGCGCGTGATCTCGCCGACTTCCGGCTTGGACCGCGCCACGCCGATGATCTGGCCCTTCACGTCTCTGCCGGCGAACCGGCCCAGAAACGTCCCGCTCACTTCCGCGTCGGTCAACTCGGCGGAGATCCGGTACGAGGCAGCCTGCTTCTTGTGGTTCTTCGGAATCCAGGCGTCCGGGAAGATCGTCACGTCAATCTCGCCGGTCAGTCGGCCGTCTTTGAGCGTGAGCTTCGAGGTGTCCACCTCGTGGGTGGCGTTGTTGTAGTTGGGCGTCACGGCGAACGCGTTGGTCACCTTGCCGCCGCCGGTGGACACGAACACATTCATCGGCCGACCGGGCGAAACGCCGTGCGTCATGGTGAGTTTCCAGATGGCCTCGCCGGGCTCGGGGGCGTCGCTGGTGTTCATTCGGCCTCGAATGCTGCCGGTTACCCATGGCCCGTCATCGAGCTTCGTGCGGACCGTCCCGCCGACAACGTCTCCAATCACCAGCGCGTCGAACTCGATCACGAGAGGCTTGCCCTTCTCGTCGCCCCCGCCCTGCACCACGCCCTCGATGCGCCCGGTAAGCTGACTCCGTCTGAAGCGGACACTCGCCTTGGTAGCGATGGTATCCGGGCCGATGTCCGTGATGCTCCCGTGCGGGATCAGCTTCACGCCGATGGCTTTGCCGTCCCGCCAGCCCATCTCGACGCCCACGCGACGCAGACCCTTCTTGCCCTTGGGCGCACGGGCTGTGAGCTCGAAACGGCATCGCTCAGGGCGCGCTGCCTGGTCGACGAGGCCGCCGGTAATCTTGCCGCGGACGGCCTGCTTGTCGCGCGTGCCCTTGTACGTCCCGTGGGCCTGGTCGTTCCGCCAGATGACCGAGATCTCGAAGACACATTTCAGCGATCGGCCGCCTTTGGGCACCCAGCCATCGGAGGGGACCGTCACCACGATTTCACCGGTGACCCCCTTGGAGGTGGCTTTGAGTTTCGATGCGTCAACGGGGTAGGACATCGTGTTGAACGTCCGGGCCTCGGCGAACGCTGCCGACACCTTGCCCCCGGCCAACACCATGTGGACCTCCATCGGCCTGTCCCCCGGCAGGGCGGAGTGAAGCGTCAGGTGTGTGACGCGCGTCGCGGCCCCGCCGTCGGCCGCCATGCAAACAAACGCCACCGCCCCCGCCAGAACCAACCAACCCGCATTTACGCGCGTGCGTTTCATAATCTCAGTCTCCATTCCGGACAGATATGTCGAAGGCATTATCCTACCGCGATCGTATCTGAAACCCAATGCTTCGGACCGGGATGCGGGCAATATGCGTTTTGCCGTTTCCAGCCCCGTTCCGGCCGACCGTCCGATTTTCGCTTGCCGACGCCCCTGTTTCCCAGCAGAGTGAGGAGGCAGCAATGGATTCTCCTGCTCCCCCAGCCCGAAGGACGAACCCCCGATGGCCGATGTACCGATTACCGATTTCGGCGCCGTTGCCGATGGCGAAACGCTCTGCACCAGTTCCATCCAGGCCGCCATCGACGCCGCTGCCGAGACCGGCGGGCGCGTGATCGTGCCGGCCGGCGTGTTCCGCTCGGGTACGATCAACCTTCGCAGCCACGTGACGCTCCATCTCTCCGAGGGAGCGACGCTGCTGGGCTCGGAGAACCTGGACGATTACGAATTCGCCCGCGGATGGGGTTGGCCTCACGACGAGAAGAAGTGCGACGTTACGCCGTGGCACTTCGTGCAGGCCTTCGACGCCGAGCACGTTGCCATCACCGGGCCGGGCACCATCGCCGGTAGCGGCAGGGCGTTCTGGAGCGACGATCGTCCCCATGAATGGGCGTTCTGGAAACACATCGACAATCAGCGACCCGCTCCGATGGTGCATCTTGAGAACTGCTCGCACGTCACCGTTTGCGACGTGATGCTGCGGGATTCGCCCGGGTGGTGCCTCCACCTGACGCGCTGCCGAACCGCGCGCGTCAGCGGCGTGACCATCCGCAATACGTTCTTCGGGCCCAACAGCGACGGGATGGACATCCACAATTGCTCGGGCGTGCGGATCAGCGACTGTGACGTAGCCACCGGCGATGACGCGATCGCCCTGATGAGCTCCCGGCACGGCGGGCCCAGCGAGGACATCACCATCACCAACTGCGTGCTTCGCACCAGTTGTGTGGGCGTGAGGCTGATCGGCTTCGACGCCGACGGCCTGCATCGCCGGGTGGCCGTGAGCAACTGCGCCATTCCGCGTTGCGCGTACCTGTTCGACCTCCGCAGCCAGATGGGCAGCCGCATCGAGAACGTCACCATCAGCAACTGCGTGGGCGCCACCAACAGCGGTTGGCCGATCAATCGGGCGATCCAGGTCGCGGCGATCGACCACCTCAACCCGCACAGCACCGACCACAATCCCACCGGGCAGGGCGGGCACGTCCGGGACGTGACGTTCCGCGATATCGACATCACCACCGACGGACGGGTGATTCTCGCTGCTTCCGCGCCCCACTGCATCGAGGACATCCGCTTCGATGGGCTGCGCATGAACTACGTGCTGATCGAGAATACCCGCGCGTTCGAGCAGGCCCACCCGGACGGCAGTTGGCTGGACGGCGACCACCTCGACGTCCGCAGCGCCCAAGCAGCCATCGTCGCCAAGGACGTCCGGAACCTGGATGTCGCCGGGTTGTCGGTCCGCTGGCCGGAGTACCCCGTCCCGGACGAGTGGCGGGTGCTGAAAAGCGATCAGCGCTTTATCAATGCCCCGTTCTACGAGGGTAACGAAGAGGCGATCCGCACCGGCCGGAAGCGCGGCGAGTTCGCGCTGCTGTGGGGCAAGGGACTGGAGGGCGGCTGCATCGAGTTGCCCAACGCTCAAGGCTCCGAGGGCGGGCCCGCGACGGTCCTGGACGAGTGTACCTGTGAGATCTCACACCAGTAGAAACAGAGAGTGAATTGCGACATGGCTGACAAGACGAACATTCTTCTGATCATCACCGATCAACAGACCCACGGCGCGATGAGCTGCGCGGGCAACGACTGGCTGAAAACCCCGGGCATGGATCGCCTCTCCGAGCGGGGCACGCGGTTCACGCGGGCCTATTGCACGTTTCCTTTGTGCTCGCCGGTTCGCGCGTCTCACATGACAGGCCGATATCCGCACGAGGTCGACACGCCGAACAACCTGGGCAAGCATTTCTGGGCACACGATATTCCGCGCGAGTCGCTGATGGGGCACATCTTCTCCCAGGCGGGTTATCGGTGCGTGTGGGCGGGCAAAGACAACCCACCTGCCGACGGCAGCCGAGATTTTGAGGTGCTCTGCAGCCATGGCGACGTGAAGGTGGGCGACCGGATGACCGAGTTCCTGCAGGACCCGGGCGACAAGCCCTGGCTGGCGTCGGTGAACTTCGTGAATCCGCACAATATCTGCGAGTTCGCCCGCGGGGCGACGTTGTTCGAGGGGGGTGTGGGGCCCGAGCCGAAGACCGAAGAAATGCCCCCGCTGCCGGCGAATCATGCCGTTCCGCCTTACGAGCCCGAGATCATCCGCGAGATGCAGCAACGCGGCGTGGAAAACCACCTGCCCCGCAACTACACCCCCGACCATTGGCGGCGGTACATCTGGGCGTACTATCGCATGGTCGAACTGGTGGATCGCCAGGTCGCCCGGATCGTCGACGCCCTGGACAAAAGCGGCCAGGCCGACAATACGCTCGTGTGGTTCATGGGCGATCACGGCGACGGCTGCGCTGCTCACCAGTGGAACCAGAAGCGGGTGTTCTACGAGGAAGTCATCCGCGTGCCGACGATTCTCGCCGGTCCAGGTGTTACGTCCGGCGCGGTGAACGATCGCCTGGTCTCCACGGGGCTGGACGTGTTGCCCACCTGCTGCGCCGCCGCCGGGATTCCGCTGCCCGCCGATGATCTGGAAGGACGATCGCTTCTGGAACTGGCGGATGGCGAACCGGCTCAACCGTGGCGCGACGCGGTGTTTGTGGAGAGCTGCGCCGACCCCGAAAGCGGCGGCAATTCCGAAGCCGACAAACGCCGCGTGGGCAAACGCAACATGGGGCGGGCGATCGTCACCGAGCGATGGAAGTACTCCGCCTGGAAGTGGGGCCACAATCGCGAGCAACTGATCGATCTGGCCAACGACCCCGGCGAGATGCAGAACCTCGCGGTGGTCGCCCGCCATCGCGATACGCTGGCGGAGATGCGACGCCGCCTCCACGAGTGGACCCAACGTACGAGCGACCCGTTCATGGTCCCCGGCTACGAGATTCTCTCACCGGGCTCGCCGCGATAGAGCGACATCGCGGGCAGGCCTGCAAACGCGGGGCAGGCGCATGAGCAAGGTGCCCATGCTACGCGTCGGCATCGCTGCTCGGTTGCGAGTTACTCGATCGAATCGAGAATGCGAAGGTAGCTGTGGTACCGGCGGCGGGAGATTTCGCCGGTCTCGACGGCGGCCTGGATCGCACAGCCCGGCTCGTGGGTGTGGGTGCAGTCGTTGAACTTGCACTGCGGCGCGAGCGGCTCGAACTCCGGGAAATACCATGGCAGTTGGTGCGGCGGGATCGCCATTCCCAGCTCGCGAATGCCCGGGGTGTCGATGATCATCCCGCCCTCCGGCAGATCGTACACAATCGCCGAGGTGGTGGTATGTCTGCCCCGATCGTCCTTCTCGCGGACGGTTCGCGTCAGCGCGTCGGTTTCGGGGATCAGGGCGTTGATGAGCGTCGTCTTGCCCACACCCGACGCACCGGCCAACACGCTTCGTTTGCCGGCCAATCGGGCCCGCAGGTCGTCCATCCCTTCTCCGCTTGCCGCCGAGACCAGCAGCATCTCCACGCCCAGTTCGTGGAATTCCGCCAGCACGGCTGCGTCCGGGGCGGCCAGGTCGATCTTATTGATGACCAGCACGGGGGACATCTCGCCGCGCTCGGCGATGATGAGGAACCGGTCGATCAGTCCGCGTCGCAGGGCCGGTTTCTTCGTGGCTGCCACGATCAGCAGCACGTCCATGTTGGCGGCGATGACCTTCTCGAACGTCTCGTCGCTGTACTCGTCACGCCGCTTTTGGCTGGTGGGTTGAGGACGGGACAGCAGCGTCTCCCGCAGCGATCGGGAGACGATGAATCCGTCCATCCGGTCGCGGTCGATCTCGGTTTGGCCTTCGGTCTGGTCGACGGTCAGCGCTACGGTCACCGTGTCTCCCACGGTCAGCAGGGTGGCGTTTTCGGGCGCGCGGAAGGTCTTGGCAATGGCGCAGAAGAGTTCCTCCTCGTAGCCCTCCACGCGGACATACGCCCCGCGACGGGAAACATTCACCACCAGCCCGTCGGCCTTGGGCAGATGGTCGAGGTCCTCTTCGGGGTTTTCCAGGCGGGCCGAGGGGAGCTTCACGCCTCGCCGCGAGGTCTTCTGCCGACTGACGGCCGCGTCGGCTGCGTCGTCGTAGACGTCGTACTGCTGCTTCCAGTTCTTGATGCGTCGCTGCGATTTGCCTTTGCGTTTGGCCATGTGTACCGGGGATCAGGGGTGGGCCCGCTTCGACGGGCTGGACGTTTGCCTGTGGATATCATACAACAGATCGGCCCCCCGACAACCCGCCGAACAGGAGCGATTCCCATGATGACAGCGTTTATTCTCATCAAGGCCGAGCGAACGAAGATTCATTCGGTCGCCCAGGACATTCTGAAAATCGACGGGATCACGGAAGTCTACAGCGTCGCCGGTGAATACGACCTGATCGCCGTGGCCCGCGTCCGGGAAAACGACGGCCTCTCCAGCCTCGTCACCGAGAAGATGATCGACGTGGACGGCATCGCCGACACGACCACGCTGATCGCCTTCCGCCAGTACAGCGAACACGACCTCGAAGCCATGTTCGGACTGGGCATGCCCGAGTAGGCGACGGTGGCGGCCCGCGCCGCCGCTTTTCGCCGGGCGGTGTCTTGTCAGGATGGGGGGACTGCGGTAAGGTGCATCTCGGCGGCGTGGGGGTGGTTTCTCCGCGTCGCGGCGTGAAGATATCGCGCCTTGCCGGCGTCTTAGAAAGTGTCGGCGCGGGCGCTTCGCGCGGACATTTCCTTCCGGACCCCAAACGAGGACACCACCATGGGACTGTGGGACAAGATCAAAGGCGAATTCATCGACATCGTCGAGTGGACCGACGACTCGCGCGAGACGATGGTGCATCGCTTCGAACGCTACGGCAACGAGATCAAGTACGGCGCACAGCTGGTGGTCCGCGAGGGTCAGGCGGCCGTCTTCATCAGGGAAGGTCAGCTCGCCGACGTCTTCGCTCCGGGCATGTACACGCTGGAGACGAAGAACCTGCCGATCCTCTCGACGCTGGCCGGCTGGAAGTACGGCTTCCACAGCCCGTTCAAGTGCGAGGTGTACTTCGTCAACATCCGCCGGTTCACGGATCTGCGATGGGGCACGAAGAATCCCATCATGCTCCGCGATCCGGAGTTCGGGCCCATCCGTCTGCGGGCGTTCGGCAGCTATTGCATCCGCGTGACGGATCCGGCCGCGTTTATCCGCGAGATCGTTGGAACCGACGGAACCTTCACCCAGCAGGAGATCACCAACCAGCTTCGGAACATGATCGTCACGCGGTTCTCGGACCTGCTGGGCGAGAGCAAGATCCCGGTGCTCGACCTCGCCGGCAACTACGATGAGCTCAGCGAGTTCGCCGCCGAGAAACTCACCGAGGAGTTCGCCTCCTACGGCCTGGCCGTCACGAAGCTGCTGGTGGAGAACATCTCGCTGCCGCCGGCGGTCGAGGAGGCCTTGGACAAGCGATCGTCCATGGGCGTGATCGGGAACCTCGGGGCCTACACGCAGTTCCAGGCGGCCAACGCGATGGAAGCGGCCGCCGAGAACCCCGGAGGCATGGCCGCCGGTGGGATCGGAATGGGCATGGGCTTCGCCGTAGCCAACCAGATGGGTCAGCAGTTCGCCCAGCAGCAGAACACCCAGCAGAATGCCCAGCAGGCCGCCCCGGCGGCGGCTGCTCCGCCGCCCATTCCCGGGGGCAACGTGCAGTTCTACGCCGCCATTGACGGCCAACAGGTCGGCCCGCTGGACCTCAACGCCCTGCGTCAGCAGGCCGCCGCCGGTAAGGTCACCCCGCAGACGCTCGTGTGGAAGCAGGGGATGGCCAACTGGACGCCGGCCGGTCAGGTGATGGAGATCAACTCCGTCTTCGGGGCGGCCCCGCCACCGATTCCCGGCCAGGGACAGACACCGTCCACGCCGCCGCAGGAATAGGCGCTTCCCGGAACCCCCACGCTGTTGAGCATCGCACCCAGGAGCGAGACGCATGGCTGAGAACCAACCGCCGGACCTTCCGCCGAGCCCGGACTCGGGTGATGTGCCCCCTGCGCCGCCACCGCCGCCCGGCTCGCAGGTTCCTGTCGGGCAGAGCGACCAGCCGGACGCGCCCCAAGCCGTCGCGGAGCAGTCAGGCCCGCGCGAGTTTCCCTGCGGCCAATGCGGCGCGACGATGGAGTTCGACCCGTCGGCAGCGGCGATCAGCTGTCCCTATTGCGGTCATTCCAACCCCATTCCGAAGTCCGAAGAGGATATCGAGGAACTGGACTTCCACGCCTACCTCGCCGAGACAGCCGAGTCGGTCGAGGGCGAGGAAGTCACCACCGTGCAATGTTCCTCGTGCGGGGCCCGGAGCACGCTGGACGCGAACATCACCTCCGACCAGTGCCCGTTCTGCGGCACGCCGATCGTCGCCCAGACCCAGTCCCAGACGCGCATCAAGCCCAGGAGCCTCCTGCCGTTCAAGATCGGCCGCGATCAGGCGATGCAGGCGTTCCGCGAGTGGATCCAGGGGCTGTGGTTCGCCCCGAACAAGGTCAAGAAGTACGCCCGCACCGACTCCAGCAGCCTCAACGGGATGTACGTTCCGTACTGGACCTACGACGCCCGCTGCGTGACGTGGTACACCGGCCAGCGGGGGGACGATTATTACACCACCGAGACGTACACCACCACCGAGAACGGCAAGACCGTCACACGGACGCGGCAGGTGCGTCGCACGCGGTGGACGTCCGTTTCGGGCGTGGTGTACGACAACTTCGACGACGTGCTCGTGCTGGGCAGCACCTCGCTGCCGCGGAAGTACGCCGACCGCCTCGAACCGTGGGACCTGCAGAACCTCACGCCCTACGACGACGGCTACCTCGCCGGCTATCGCACCGAGATGTACCGGGTCGATCTCGAAGAGGGCTTCGAGGTGGCCAAGGACATCATGGACGACTCCATCCGCCGGACGATCAAGCGGGACATCGGCGGCGACCACCAGCGGATTCATTCGGTCCGCACGCAGCACAACAACGTCACGTTCAAGCACCTGCTGCTGCCGGTATGGATCAGCGCGTACCGCTTCCGTGACAATGTCTATCGCTTCCTGGTCAACGCACGCACCGGCGAGGTGCAGGGCGAGAGGCCCTGGAGCTGGATCAAGATCGCCTTAACTGTCCTCGGTGCCATCGCCGTGATCGCCTTGGTTGTCTACCTGTTCAACTCGCAGTAGACGGGAGGTTGGGCACCGGCTTGGAGGTCTGCGGGGAGGGGGGGCAACGGCCCGTTCCGCGAGGCGGTCGGCACGGGCAATGAGTGGGTCTGCCGCGAGGATGACGCCCGCGAGCCGACCCCCGAGCACGAATGGGGCAGCCGACGTCCGTACTACGTGGTCGGTTCGGGCGAGCGATTCTGTTCCGATCGCGCCGTCGTGGGGTGGCAGGACCCGTCCTTCGACGCGAGTGGATGGGTGCCGGCCAAGCAGGTCTGCCGGGCGGCCTGGAGCGCCTGGGGCAACTGGCACCTCGGGGCGCAACTGAGCCCGGACCTCATCGGCCCGATGCACGAAACGCCCGAGCCAATCGCCCGCATCGCCTACGCTCCCAACGACTTGGCCGACGCTGCCGAGGCCTTCCGTCGCGGCGCGGCGGGGCTGACCATTCCGCCGCGCAGGCGGGTGCGCCTCCTGCTGGACCGCGGCGAGGTTACCAATGCCTATCCGACGTTGAGCTTCCACGGCGGGGCCGGCTCGCGCATTCGCCTGGTCTGGGCGGAGGCACCTTACAAGGGCGATTCCCGCACCAAGGGTCACCGCTACGTCACCCGTGGAGCGGACTTTTTCGGCCATCGCGACGAGGTGCTTCCTTCCGGCTCGCCCGGGTCGTGGACGCCGCTGTGGTTCCGCTCGTTCCGCTACGTCGAGATGCGCATCCGCACCGGCGATCAGCCACTCACGCTGGACTCGTTCGCGCTGGAGGGTACGGGTTGGCCGATCCCGCAGCGCGGGACGTTCCGCGCGGTGGGACGATCTCGCGAGGAGATGGGTCGGCTGTGGGATGTATCGCTGCGGACCGCCCGCCGCTGTGCCCACGAGACGTACTTCGATTGCCCCCACTACGAGCAGGCACAGTTCCCGGGCGACACGCGGGTGCAGGCGGTGTACTCGTACCTGGTCGCCGGCGACGATCGCCTGACCCAAACGCCCGCCCCACGGCGGCGGCGTATGTGTTATACTGAGTGCAATGAGGCAATTTCTTCCGAGTCGTTCGTGTAGTTCCGTCCTCGTGACGGCTGTGTGTCTGAGTGTGCTCGCCGTTTGTGCGCCGCTTGCGCTGGGCGATGACGCGTCGTCCATGAAGCCCACCGACGCCGCCTCCGCCGCCCGGGCCGTCCAGGCGATGACCGGGTCGCGCACCCGCATCTGCTGGGTACGCGGGGGCAAACTGGTGTTCTTCGATACCGACGATCCGCGCTATATCGAGCGGGACTACGACGTTGAGGTCCATCGACCGGTCATCACCCCCGATGGCCGGCGCGTCGTGTTCATCGACTACGATCGTTGGAGCAGCTACATCGTCGATTGGGCGGGCAAGACGCCCACAAAGCTGACGACCGGCCGGGTGACGTATGTCCGCCCGGAATGGAAGGACGGCAAACTCGCCGGTCAATGGGCGTATTGGCAGACGAAGGACAACCGCATTCTCACCGCCCCGCTGAGCGACATCACCAAGACGAAGACCGTGTGGACTTTCAAGGGCTGGAAGCCTCGCGAGGGCAAGAGCACGAACTTCCAGACCTCCGCCGACGGCAAGCGGGCCGGGGCGACGTTCCCCTGGCCGAGCAATGGCATCGTCCCGCTGGACCGCGACGACGCGGAATTCACGAAGTTCGGGACAGGGTGTTGGCCGCAGATCGCCCGGGACAACAGCTATCGATTTTTCCACTCCTCCGGTGGGCGGCACGAATGGTTGGCGATGTACGACGGGCGTGGCAGCAAGGGTTGGTGGGTGCGCATCAATCCGCGGCTCGGCTCGGCCGAGTGCCCGCGATGGGCGAACGACCCGCAATTCGTCGTGGCGACGGATCGTCCCAGTCGGCGGGCGACGTGGGTGTACCTCGGCAAGCTCAGCGACGACTTCCAGCGGTTCACCCGGTGGATCCCCGTCTGCAGCGAGGGGCACAACTCCGAGGCGGAGATCTGGATCGAGAAGGCATCGAAGACGCCTCCTTCCAAGGGCGATCCGCGGGCCGGTCTCACCCCGCCCGTTGCCGCCGAGAAGAGCTGGCCCGGCTCGCACAGGGGGCTGGTCTACCTGTGGCGCAATGCCCGGGCGGACAACCGCGTGCTGGACGCCAACGGCAAGACGGTTCGCCGGTGTGTGGCGAGCATGCAGGGTCTGGCCCATCCCACGCACGGCCACGCGGCCGACCTCGCCGGCGGATCGCTGCGCCTGGAGAAGCTCGGAGGGCTGTTGGCGTCGTCGGCCGGGAAGAGCAACGAGTTCACGCTGGAGATGGTCTTCACGCCCCGGAAGTCGCGCACGCGGGACGAGCAGGTGATTTTCACGATGTCCTCCGGGCCCGGGAAGCGGAATCTGACGATCTCGCAGTTGCGACGGGAGCTGGTGCTCTCGCTGCGAACCTCGAAGACGGACCCGAACACCCAAGGTTGTCGCGCGGTGATCGGGACTGTTCGCGCGGGCCGAAAGAACGAACTGGCGCTGACGTTCTCGAAGGGGATGGTCCGGGCGTATCTCTCGGGCAAGCCGGTTGGCTGGAAAGAGCCGGGCGGAGACCTGTCCACCTGGGGCGACATGCCGGTCCAGTGCGGCGCGGAGGTGGGCGGCAGCGACGACTGGTCGGGGTCCGTCGAGGCGATCGCCGTATCGGATCGGGCGTTGGACGGCAGCGAGATCAAACAGCGATGGGAGCTGATGCAGGGTCGGGAATGGTGGCGGCCGAGCGACGCCAAGACGTTCGTGGTCGAGGCGAAGCTGGCGGCGAAATCCGCCCGCCCGACGGTCAAGCAGCTCGGAGAGTACGTCCGTGCGTTGGCCGTCGACGCCTACGACGTGCAGCGCGTCGTTCGCGGCGAGCTCAAGGCCGACCGGATCCTTGTCTCGCGATGGGTCGTACTGGACAAGAAGAATATCGAGGACGGGCACGTCGTCGGCAAGACCTACCGATTGACGGTTCAGCGGCTCTCGGCCCATCCCTATCTGAAAATGGAGTCCTCCAGCAATACGCTGGACGAGTTCGACACGCCGGAGTTCTACAACGTGGGTCGGCCGGTGCTTGCCGAAAGCCCGGACGAGTGAACCGCAGCCGCTCCCTCTTGCCGCGCCTGGTATGAGAAATCACTAAATTCGTGGCTTGCCTCTTGGAATCGGGCAGCTCTTTGGTCACCCTGTGAGACGTCCCACAGACCCGAGAAGAGGAGCACCCATGAAGAGCCCCGAGCTGAGATTTCGCCAGGTACACCTGGATTTCCACACGAGCGGCGCGATCGGAAACATCGCCGGCGAGTTCGACCCGGAGGCATTCGGCCAGACGCTCTCAGCCGCCCACGTGGACTCCATCACCTGCTTCGCCCGCTGCCATCACGGCTGGCTGTATTACCCGTCGGTGAAGTTCCCCCATCGCATCCATCCGCACCTCCAGCGGCCGAACCTGCTGGGCGAGCAGATCGAAGCCTGTCACCGTCGGGACATCCGCTGCCCGATCTACATTACCGTTCAGTGGGATCAACTCGCCTGCGAGGCGCACCCCGAGTGGATCTGCCGTGATCACACCGGTGCCCCGATCACCGAGTCGCAGGAGACCCAGTCGCACTACGATGCCTATCAGCCCGGTTTCTATCGCTTCCTGTGCGTGAATTCGCCGTATCGCGATTACCTCAAAGCCGTCACGCAGGAAGTCATGGAGATGCTGCCGACCGACGGGATTTTCTACGACATCGTCAAGCCGGTCGCCTGCTCGTGCACCTTCTGCCGGGCCGCGATGGCCGAGCGAGATCTGGACGCCTCAGACCCGGCTGTGCGGTCGGCCTTCGGGCGCGAAGTGATCTCGGACTTCATGCACGACATGAGCGCGCTGGTGCGATCCATCGCCTCGGAGGCGACGGTCTTCTACAACTCCTCGCACGTCTCGCCGGGCCATCAGCCCTGGAAGGACGCCTTCACGCACCTGGAGCTCGAATCGCTGCCTTCGGGGGGGTGGGGATACGCCCACTTCCCGCTGACGCAGCGATACGCCCGCACGCTGGGGTTGCCCACGATGGGCATGACGGGCAAGTTTCACACCAGCTGGGGCGATTTCCACTCCTTCAAGAACCCCGCCGCCCTGGAGTTCGAGTGCTTCCATGCGGTGGCGCTCAACGCCCGTTGCTCGGTGGGCGACCAGTTGCACCCCGAAGGACGCATCTGCCCGCACACCTACGAGTTGATCGGCGGCGTCTACGAGCGCATCGAACGCATCGAGCCCTGGTGTCGCGGCGCGACGGCGGTGACGGACATCGCGGTGCTGGGCACCGGCGACTTCGCCGAAGGGACGTTCAAGGAGCTCCCGGCGGCGCTGCTGGGCGCGACGCGCATGTTGCAGGAACTCGCCCTGCAATTCGACATTGTCGACGAACAGGCCGACCTGTCGGACTACCGATTGCTGATTCTGCCCGACGAGGCTGTCCTTTCGCAGGCCGGCGTCGAGGCGATCAAGGCGTTCGTTGCCGACGGGGGGGCGGTGCTTGCGTCCTATCATTCCGGGCTGGGATGGGAAGGGCGGGGCGAAGCACTCAACATTTTGCCCGTCGAGCCGGTGGCTGAGGCGCCGTTCAGCCCCGATTTCGTCGTCCCCAAGACGATGCTCACCGACGAGCTTGCGCCCATCGAGCACACCATGTACGAACGCGGCATGCAGGTGACGCCGGCCACCAACGCAGCCGTCCTGGCCGAGACGGCCGTTCCGTACTTCAATCGCACCTGGGAGCATTTCTGCTCGCACCGTCACACGCCCTCCAGCGGAGAGATCGGCTATCCTGCCGTGGTGCGCAAGGGCGGGGTGATCTACTTTGCCCACCCGATTTTCTCCCAGTACGCCCTCAACGCTCCGCGATGGTGCAAACAGATGCTCGCCGGGGCCGTCGATATGCTCCTGCCCAGCCCGGTCCTCCGTCTGGAGAACGCTCCGAGTACGGTCATCGCGACGGTGAACGACCAACCCGACCGGAAGCGTTTCGTGGTGCACCTGCTGCACTACATCCCCGAGCGTCGCGGCCAGGCGTTCGACACCGTCGAAGACGTCATCCCTCTGCATGACGTGAAGGTGAGCGTCCGGGCCGATCTGCCGCTTAAAGAAGCCCGCCTCGTGCCCTGCGGTGAGTCGCTGGAGACCACCGGCACCAACGCCAGACTGGAGTTCACCGTGCCCCGCGTAGCCGGCTGGCAGGTCGTGGAAGTGTCGTACGAGTAGGCGTTTCGTCCTCCGGCCTCATCCGCCGGTAAGATGCCCCAGAGCGACCAGCGCGTAGGCGGTGTACTCCACGTCCGCTGTGGCATCGAGGGTGGATGCGCCGAAGCCGCCGTGGTCTCCCCGCAGCCGCAGTACGAAGTCCAGCGTTCGCTCGGCGTTTTGCGCGAGTGGCTGACCGGTGAGCGTCAACGCGTGGATGGCGGTGGCCGTCGAGAGCAGGTCGCAGATAGGCGCCCCCTCGACCGCATGGAACCCGCCACAGGCGTCCTGCTGACGGGCCAGCCAGTCTTTGGAGTCCTGGGGAGCGTGGAACCCCAGCGACGCCTGCAGCGTCAGGGCCGCCGCCGTCGAAGGGGTGGCCGGGAAGGGCAGGGCGGTCTCGTTAACGGTTCCGCCGCCGGGGGTGCGCAGCGAGGCAAGGAAGGTCTCCAGACGATCGAGCGCGTCCGGCTGGGTGTTCAGGTCCTGCAGGCCTCCCACGGCGATGAAACAGCCATACACCGAACCCGCGCTGCCGGGGATCAGGGCGAATCCGCCGTCCGGGCTGCGGTGGGCGGCGATCCGGCGGCGCAGCGCGTCGGCCGAGGTAGGCGGGATGTCGGCGTCCGGCAGGTCGGCCCACGCCCGGGCGAGGCAGGACAGATGCACCAGGTCCAGCCCTTCACCGTCGGCGAAGCTATCGAGATACTTCCGGACCCGGTCGAAGGGCAGTTCGGCATCCAGGGCGGCGGCGGCCTGCAGACCGAAAACGGTGTAGTACAGGTCGGCCTTGCCTGCCTTGTCGGCAAACCCGCCGGCGTCGGTCAACTGCGAGCGGACATAGTCGGCCGTTCGATCCGGATCGGGCAGAACGTCACGGGCGCGGCCGGCTGCCCGTGTCATCTCATGACGTATGCTCATCGCAGCAGCTCAGGGGTTCTACGTCGCCGAAGATCTTCGCCACCAGTCGACGCAGGAGCGACTTGAGGTCGACGTTGTCCAGGGCGATCAACGCCCGGATCGCACGGGATTTGTGGAACTCCAGCATGCCCGCGGCGATGGGGCGGACGTCCAGTTCGTCAAGCAGGTCGGCCAGCGTTTGGACGTCCTCGGCGGAGAGCCTTTGTCGGGTCCAGACGCGATTGAGGAACTCCCGGTCGCCGCTTTCGGCCCGCTCGTGGGCGATCGCCGGCAGGAGAGTCGGTCGCAGGGCGTCGAGGTCGTTGGCGAGTCGGCCGGGAGCGCCGTCATCGAGGTCGTCACGGATCTGATAGGCGATTCCGATGGCCCGGCTGTATTCGGTAAGCACCGGGGCGAGTTGCTCATCGCGACCCACGAGAGCGGCCCCGACGCGCAGGGCCACCTCGAAGGCCGGGGCGGTTTTCCGCCGGAAAATCTGCAGCACCTCGGCCACCGAGAGCGGCTGGGGGTCGCGCGTCCAGGTCAACTCGTCGCCCTGACCGAGACAGAGTTCGTGATGTCCACCGGCGGCGACGGTCACCAACTGCGCGATGCGTCGGGGCGGCAGGTCCAGCCCGGTCAGCAGGCGATAGCCCTCGCCCAGTAGATAGTCGCCCACGTTGAGGGCCACGCCCATCCCGACCTGCTCGTGCAGGGCGGGCTCGCCGTAGCGGACCGGGTCGTCGTCCTCGATATCGTCATGCACGAGGGAGGCCTTGTGGAAGCATTCCACCGCGACGGCAGCCGTCGGGAGGTTCGCCTCCAGGGCCGCCCGGTCTTCCTCGTCCAACTCGCCTGCCAATGCCCGCGCGGTGCTCGCGGTCAGGAACGGCCGCCACCGCTTCCCACCACGGGCCAACCAGTCTGCCGCGATGCGCTGAGTCTCGGTGCGGGCTTCGCCGAGAATGCTCTCCAACGCCCCCGAAGTGAACCACTCGCGGACCTCGCCACGCAGGGCGTCCAGGTCGAAGCGTCTGGCCGGACGGTGGCGATGCAGTTCCATCGCCTCCCACAGCCAATCGAGATCCAGTGCGGTATCCACACATCCATCATAGAGCAGCGGAATCGCCACTCCCGGGATCGCGCCGGCTTCCATGTACGGGAAAACGCGGGAGAGCATGTCCAGGCAGGAGACGCCCACCACCGCTTCGACCTGCCCCGAGGCGATCATCGCGGTCACCACCGCAGAGCCTTCTGCCACCATGGTGACGTAGCCCAACTCGCGGGCCTGGGTGAGCACGCTGTGGATGGCGCATCGGCCGCACCCCTGGCAGAGCAGGCCGAACTCGTCCATCTCGGCCGGGCAGGAGTGGGAGTCTTTGAGGCATTGGGGAATCAGCAGCAGGCGACGATTGTAGGGAATGCCCGCCAGCGTCTCGCGCCACGTCTCGTTGTTGAGCACGACGGCGGTAAAGTCGTGAAACGTCTCGGGCAGCCCCACCTGCCCCAACAGCCGGCGAGAACGGTCTTTCAGCTCGTCCAGCCCCAGCGGAGGGGTGAGGTGTTCAT
The DNA here is from genome assembly GCA_046541875.1 of Phycisphaerae bacterium. Classification (GTDB taxonomy): domain Bacteria; phylum Planctomycetota; class Phycisphaerae; order SM23-33; family SM23-33; genus CAZFPT01. The sequence goes on from JBKHCL010000035.1 coordinate 20,056, forward strand.
CGGCTACCATCGCCCGGGCGGCGCGAAGCACGTGGTCGCGGTCGGCCTTGCCGGGCGGTACGTTGCTCGACGGCGCCTGTCGCGGCTGCGTGGAGGAAACGCCGTATCGGCGGTCGGTCGGTTGTGGGTTAGGCTCGGTCATGGTCGCAGGTTGTCTTTTTTTTTTACGCGTACGCCCCGAATCCGAAGAACCAGTGCTTCTTCGCGAACCGGTACATCCAGTGCTTCTCGGGAATCTCTCGGCCGGGCTGGTGCTGGCTGGGTCGCGCGGTCATTGCCTCCAGCTCCGCCATGGCTGTTGCTCGGCCGCTGCTGTCGCGAGCGCCGTGTTCTTCCACAAATCGTTTCAGCAACTCGGGTCGTTCCAGCAGTACGCAGCCTCGCGTGGCGCCGGCTGCCATCCGGCGGAAGTCCCTCAGGAAAGTGGAACCCTCGATCAGCTCGATCGGGTCGGCCTTGTCCGCGAGGTTCTCGACGGCGAACTGGATCGGCGGGCAGGGCTCGACGTCGCCCCACGGGCTGATGTGATAGCTGATTCCCGCCGCGGCCGGGCAGAGCCCCTTCCCTTCGGCGTCGTAGTAGGTGTCCACGATAATCAGCGGCAGCTTCGCCCGGATATTGACCACAAACTCCCGCAGGCGAACGAGTTCGTCGGCGTCCAACGCCAGCTCGGGCGAGGGGTCCGCACCGCTGGGACGATAGGCGTAGTACCAGGCGTACTGCACCTGCAGATCGATCAGCCTGCGAAGAAACTGCTCGCCGGCCAGGTCTTCGATGTTCGTCTTGCAGACGCTGGTGGCCACGCCCGTGAGCAGACCGGCCCGTCGGCAGGCCTCGATGCCCCCCAGCGTGCGGTTGAGCACGTTCCGCCCGCCGCGTCGCTCATCGGAGACGGTGGCTGTCCCTTCCACGCTCACCAGCGGGGTCACGTTGCCGCACCGCGCGAGGTCGCGGGCGAGTTCGTCGGTCATCAGCGTTCCGTTGGTGAACAACTGGAAGTAGCAGTCGCGGTGGCGCGAGAAGATATCGGTCAGCCCCGCGTGCAGCAGCGGTTCGCCGCCGAGAATGCCGTAAAAGTGCGTGCCGCGCTTCCGACCCGCGCGGATCACGCGATCGATCGTCTCCAGGTCCAACTCAGCCGGCGGAGCGTCGACGCTCACCCAGCAACCCGCACAGCGCAGGTTGCAGCGGTTGGTCACCGAGAGGAACAGGAACGGGGGCCACTGCTCGCCTCGTTTGGAGCGGCGTTTGAATCGCTCGATCGCCAGCAGGTTCCGCAGCCCGAACTGGACCACGAAATTCGCCAGCAGGCGGGGATTGACCTCGGTGAGCATTCGCTTGATCAACGTCGGGAGCATGGGTTACGTCTCGGATTCGGGGGTGGGGTTTGTGGGCGTTGCCTTACCGGCCAGCGATTGCTGCTGGTCGGCTGAGAGATCGGCAACGACGTCGGCGGGGATGCCCAGTTGTTCGGTCAGTCGGGAGATGCACGAACAGGGCTCGCCGGCGTCATCGGATTGCCCGGCATCGCGGGTGCGGAGTCGGGCCAGCACGTCCGACTGCATCAACTGCTTGAGGTCCACCTGCACCGGTTCGGCGTGGGGCGCGTCGGTCACGTCTCCGTTGACCGGGGCGGAGTCGTATTTCGGAAAAACGATCGCGCCACTGGGGCACACGCGTGCGCAGGCGGGGCAGTTGGTTTTGCAGGCGGCAGGGCGTGCGACTTCCACGCGGTCGCCGCTGCCGTCGTAGGTGCCGAACAGGCAGAAGCCCAGGCACTGGCGGCAGTTGGTGCACAGCGTCCGGTCGATCACCGGGAACCAGGGCGTCCATTCATCTCGGCCGACCCAGCCCAGCTCGCGTGCGACGGCCGCCGCCCGCTCGGCCACTTCGGCAGGTTCGCCCTCGGCGGAAACCAGTCGAAATGCCTCGGGCGCAGGCCCGGCCGAGGGAAACTCCCCGGCGGTCAGCACGATCGTGGGTCCCTGCTCAGCCAGCGACGCCAACTCACACAGGCACCCCGGGGTTCGGGTGGGCAGGCCGAGCTCTCCCAGCGCCAGCTGCAGCTCGGCGCGTTGATCGCCCGGGAGCGAGCCGGCGTGCTCGCCGGGCAGGAACACCACCAGCGGCAGGGCGTTTCCCGCCGGGCGTGGGGGCGAATCGCCCGCCTCGGCAGGGCAGTGTGCACGGGCGGACACGTCGGTTCCGCTGGCGTCGCGCAGGCCGGCGATGGAGACCGTTTCGCTGTCGATGTCCGCCTGGTCCAGCAGGCAGCGCACTGCCCGGGCGGCGCAGGCGACGATCGTGACGTTGCCGTCGGCGAGGGCTGCCTTCAATGTCTCGGGGATGGTGGCGACCAGGCCGCAGAGGTCGTCGACGGTATCGACGGCCAAACCGTCGTCGGCGAACCGGGCGAGGGCGTCGCGCAGGGCGGAGGGGTCGATGGTGTTCTGTCGGCTGCATGTGCAGCAGAGAATGCGGTGGTTGGTATCAGTCATGGCGTCGGTCGCGGTGTTCTCCGGTGCGGGCGTTCGGCGATGATTTTGCTATTGTACACGTTGGCTCGTTCTGTTTAGAACGCATCGGGAGAGATTTCGTGCCGGTTTCCCTCGAACAAAACGGATGATGCTTCCGATGCATGGAGTAGCGATGTCTTCTGCCCCCGGCGGGAAGTGTGCGCGGGCGACCGTGCCCAACCTGGCCGATCGACTTCGCGAAGAGAGATCCCCAACCCATTGTTGTCCGAGTGGAGAGATGACTCCGGGCGGCAAGCAGATCAGGACAGGATCATGAGCAGAGCGATACGATTCGGGGCCGGGGGGCTTCTGGCGGTGTTGCTGTCGGCCACCTGGGTCGCCGGCGAGGAGTTTCCCGCCGACGCCCGTCCCAGCCAGGACTTCACTCTGTCGTTCCAGCGGAGCGGGAAGGTGTCCGAGCTGGCGGTCAAGGAGGGCGACACGGTCAAAAAGGGCGACGTGCTGGCTCGCCTGGACGACAGCGCCGAGCAGGCCAAGCTCAAGCAGCTCCAGGCCCAGGCGGACAGCGAGATTCGCATCAAGGCGGCCGAGGCGCAGCTGGATCAGAAGAAGGTGGATCTCAAACGGTACGAGGACCTCGCCAAACGCGGGGCGGCCACGGACGTCGAGGTGCAGCATGCCCGGCTGGAGGTGAAGATCTCCCGTCTGAGCATGGACCTGTACAAGTTCCAGCATGCCCAGGACGCCCGGGCGGTCGACGAGATGAAGCTCCAGCTTCAGAAGATGCAGATCGTTGCGCCGGCCGGCGGAAAGGTCGAGGAGATCTACCGCAAGAAAGGCGAAGCCGCCGAGGCGCTGGAGAAGGTTCTTCGCGTGGTGAACGTCGACCCGCTGTGGGTTGATGTGTACGTGCCCGTCTACCAGGCCCGGAAGCTGACCTGCTCGACCGGCGCCGACGATGTCAACGCCCACGTGCGGTTCGATCGGGCCGACCCGAACGCCGTCGACGGGCGGATCATCCATTGCTCGCAGGTGGCGACCGGGGCGATTCCCCGGACGCTGCGGATTCGCGTGGAAGTGCCCAACAAGCAGAAGCGCCCCGCCGGCCAGCGCGTGCTGGTGAGCTTCCCGGCGATCGAACAGGCGATCGAGCCGATCAAGGACGACGACGAACCGAACCTCCTGGAGAGGTTCAAGAAAGGAAAGAAGTAATGGCCGACAACCAGCCCACGGACCCGGGCGATATGCCTCTCGATCAGCAGGCCGCCCAGCAGACCGGTCAGCAGCAGGTCCGCCTGCAGGTGGACGAGCGCGAGCTGAAGACCTCCTACGCCAACGCCTTCCGCACGAACGGGACAGCCGAGGAGGTCATGCTCGATTTCGGGCTGAATCTCGCCGCGCCGGCTGCGGAGGGTCAACAGCCCACCATCGTCTTCAAGGTGCAGGACCGCATTTTCATGAACTACTACTCGGCCAAGCGGCTGGCGATTACACTCAGCCAGCTCATTCGCCGGCATGAAGAGCAGTTCGGCGAGCTGGAGATGGACGTCAACAAGCGACGCCAGGACAACTGAGCGTTCCGGGCGGCAAGCCCGACAGTTCTGAAGAGAGGTCGACGTGAGCGGGTTTACCACATCCTCCTCGCCGCAGCCGGCGTATCCGTCCACGGCGGAGGTCATCGAGGAGTTGTCCCGCTTCGATGGCCCGCCGGAGGAGTTTCTCCATGCGCTGCTGGCGGCCCAGTGCTGCCTGACCGCTGCCCATGGCGGGGCGGTCTTCCGCGTGCAGGACACCAAGGCCGACGTCATCGCCGTGCACCCGCCGGTGGAGGAGGGAGGCACGCTGCCGGTGTGGATCGCCCGGGCGGGCGAGTCGGTCGGGGAAGTGGTCTCTTCGGGCGGGCCGGTGATCAAGTCCATGCACGATCACGACGTGCTCTATGGCGAGTCGTCCGGCGAGCACCTGGTGATGATCCCCCTTCAGGGCGGGCCCGGATTGCGCGGGTTTACGGCGTTTCACGTCTGCACGCGCGACCCGAAGGTGCTGGATCATGCCCGGGAGCGACTGGAGCTGACGGCCAGCCTGCTGGGCCTCTACGAGATGCGTCTCACGCTGCAGCGACGCCAGGGCGACCTCTCGCGCCTCAAGACCTCGATGCAGGTCCTCGCTGCCGTAAACGACCACCGGGCGTTTCAGGGTGCCGCGATGGCGTTGTGCAACGAGATGGCGGCCCGCTTTAACGCTCATCGCGTGAGCCTGGGCATGCTCGACGGGCGATACGTCAAGCTCAAGGCCATGAGCGACACGGAGAAGTTCGACCGCAAGACCGAGTCCGTCCGGGCCATCGAGCAGGCGATGGAGGAGTGCATCGACCAGGATGTCGAGCTGATTCACCCGGTCTTCCGCGAGGTGACGGTGGTCACGCGCGCCACGCGCGAATTGGCTGAGCGGTTCGGCCCGGCGACCATTCTCTCGCTGCCGCTGCGCAGCGAAGGGCAGGCCGTCGGCGTGCTTCTCATCGAGCGCCCCCCGGACTGGAAATTCGCGGCGGAGGATATCGAGGCCATCCGTCTGACGACCGATCTGTGCAGCGCGCGGATCGAGGATCTGCATCAATCCGACCGGTGGGTCGGCGCGCGGGCGGCGCAGGCGGCCCGGGAAGGCCTGGCCACTCTTGTGGGCCCGAAGCATACGTGGATCAAGCTTTTGGCGCTCGCGCTGACCGCGGTGGTGGCGTTCATGGTGCTGGTGCGTGGCCCGTATCGGGCGGAGGGTTCGTTCGAGGTCGAGGCGGTGCAGCGACGCGTCGTGCCCGCGCGGTTCCGGGCCGACCTGGCGGAGGTCTACGTTGAAGTGGGCGATCGCGTCGTAGCAGGTCAGAAGCTCGCCCAACTGGACGCCTCGGAGCTGATCACCGAATTGGCCGACGCCCGGGCGAAGCTTACCGAGCATCTCCAGGCGGCCGAGGTCGGACGTACCCAGGGCGAGCGGCAGATCGCCCTGAGCAAGGCCAAGAGCGTTCAGGCACAGATCGACGACCTCCAGCGACGCATCGACCAGGCGACGATCACCGCGCCCATCGGCGGGACCATCACCGAAGGCGACCTCAAACAGCTGATCGACAAGGATATCGAGAAGGGGCAAGTGCTCTTCCGCATCGCGGCGCTGGATCGGCTTCGCGCGGAAGTAGCGGTGCCCGAAGACCAGATCGCCGACGTCGAAAAGGCCCTGACCCGGGCGCGCGAAGACGGCGGGCAGCTCACCGGCCAACTGGCGGTGACCCAGCATCCCGAGCAACGCATGGAGTTCGTCGTCGAGGGCATCAATCCGGTCGGACGGATCAAGAATCAGCAGAACGTCTTTCTGGTGCGCGTTCGGCTGAAAGAGCAGCCCGGGTGGCTCAAGCCCGGGATGGGCGGATCGGCCCGCATTACCGTGGACCATCGACCCTACGGCGCGATCTGGACGCGCAGCCTGGTCAACTGGATCCGCATGACGCTGTGGATCTGACGGAGGCCGAACCCCATGCCCGTCGATCGACCGACATTCAGCGAATCGTGGTATCGCGTGGCCGACCTCCGGCCTCGCCTGCGGCCCCGGGTGCAGGTGCATCGCCAGCACTTCCGCGGGACGATGTGGCACGTCGTGCAGGACCCCGCCGGCAACCAGTTCTTCCGCCTCTCGGACCCGGCGTATCACTTCATCTCGCTGCTGGACGGGGAGCGGACCGTCGCCCGGGCGTGGGAGTTGAGCAATGAGCATCTCGGCGATTCCGCCCCCACCCAGGGCGAGGCCATCCAGTTGCTCGGGCAACTGTATACCTCCAACCTTCTGCGCGGCGAGCTGCCGCCCGACGCCCGTGGCCTGCTGGGGCGATACCGCAAACGCATCCGCCGCGAGGTGCAGGGCTATCTCACGAATCTGCTGTTCATGCGGTTCCCGCTGTTCGACCCGAACCGCTTCCTGAACCGCTGGGTGGGCGTGTTCGGAAAGATCTTTTCCTGGTACGGCCTGGTTGGCTGGTTGGTCATCATGGCGGCGGGTTTCTACGCCATCGCGGGCAAGTGGGGTGAGCTGATCGCTTCCTCGCGGGATATTCTCGACCCGTCGTCGCTGCCGATGCTGTACCTGGCGTTCGTGATCGTGAAGATCTTCCACGAGTTCGGACACGGGTTCGCCTGCAAGCGAATGGGCCGGATTGCCGGGGCCGGGGGGGATGTTCATACGATGGGCATCATGCTGTTGGTGCTCACGCCCATGCCCTACGTGGACGCCTCCAGCGCGTGGGCCTTCCGCCGCAAGTGGCAGCGCGTGGTGGTAGGGGCCTCGGGGATGTACGTGGAATTGGCCGTCGCGGCGGTGGCGGCGATGGTCTGGGCCTCGGCGCAGGGTTCGCCCACCGTGCAGTCGCTGACGTATCGCATCATGGTGGTGGCGAGTGTGTCGTCGTTGCTGTTCAACGGCAACCCGCTGCTGCGCTACGACGCGTACTACATCCTCTCGGATATCCTGGAAATCCCCAACCTTCACCAGCGATCCAAGCAATACGTCTACTATCTCGTGAAGCGCTACGTCTGGGGCATGCGACGTGCAACCAGCCCGGCCCACAGCAGCGGCGAACGCGGGTGGTTCTTCTTCTACGGAATCGCCTCGACGATCTATCGCGTGCTGATCTGCACCGTGATCCTCTGGCGGATCGCCGGCAACGAGAAGCTGTTCATCTTCGCAGCCGTCCTGGCCGCCTCGGCGGTGGTGGGATGGGTCATCGTCCCGCTGGGACGGTTCCTGCACTATCTGCTGGCCGGCAGTGAAGTGGCACGCGTTCGGAGTCGGGCCATCGCCACCACCTGCGTTGCCCTGGGGTTGGTGGCGGCGGGCGTGGGCATCATCCCCGCGCCGGACCGCTATCGCATTCCCGCCATCGTCGAGCCCGATCGCATGCAGTACATTCACGCCGGGCAGTCCGGTTTCGTCACCGGCTATCTGCCCAGCGGCAGGCGGGTCTCTCGCGGGGACGTGCTGATCACCATGCGGAATCCCTCGCTGCGGACCGAGCGGGACGTCGAGCGGGCCCGTCTGGAGCAGTTGGAGCTGGAACAGCAGGAGGTAGCCGCCCGCCGGGGCGTTGCCGCCGGCCAGATGTATGAAGAGGCCATCGCCGCCAAGAAGCAGCGCATCGAATGGATCGAGAAGCAACTCGCTGCCCTGGAGGTCCGCTCGCCCATCGACGGAGAGTGGATCGCCCCTGAAATCGAGGACGCCAACGGTACGTATTTGCAGGGCGGTCGGGAGATCGGTTTCGTGGCTGTGGTGGGCGAGGTCCGTCTCAACGGGGTCGCCTCCCAGGCAGTGCCCATCGACGAGGTCGCATCGGAGGTGGAAATCCGCCCCGAAGGTCGGCCCGGGGCTCAGCTCGTCGGGCGCATCGTCGAGCGCAACCCCGCCGGGGCGATGAAACTTCCCTCCGCGTCGCTGGGCTACCTGGCCGGCGGATCGGTACAGACCGCCGCCGACGACGAGGACGGGCTGCGAACCATCGAGCCATTCTTCCGCGTGATGGTCAAACCCCTCGGCGGTGATACCGAACTGCTGCCCGCCCAGCGAGTGGTCATCCGGGCCAGCGCCCCGCCCAAACCCCTGGCTGTGCAGGCGTATCGCAAGGTCCTGCAACTGGTCAACAAGAAATTCCGGTCCTCCTGACCCCATGTCACAGGTGCCTTCCACAACCTGGCGGATGCTCAGCTACGGCTCCCGCAGTGAAGATCTGCCTTGCGGGCTGGACGCGGCGTGGCAGGTCGCCACCGGCTGGGCCGATCGGCTGGTTCCGCGCCGGCGCCGGTTGCTCGAGCGGGCCGAGCGGATCATCGCCCTGGAAGGCGACTATCGCGGTCTGACCGACGGGCGACTTCAGGAGGTGGCCTTCTCGCTGCGCGACGTGTTCCGTCGCGGCAGGGAGACCCCCGAGCAGTTGGACGCCGCCTTTGCCGTGGTACGCGAGACAGCCGACCGGAAGCTGGGCATGCGGGCGTTCCCGGTGCAGGTGGCCGGCGCGCTGGCGATGGAGGCCGGCTGCGTCGCGGAGATGGCCACCGGCGAGGGAAAAACGCTCACCGCCACGATGCCCGCGACCATTTTCGGCTGGCGGGGGCGGGGTTGCCACGTCATCACCCACAACGACTACCTCGTGCAGCGCGACGCCGAGATGATGGCCGGGGTGTATCGCTTCCTGGGTCTGTCGGTCGGACACATCCAGGCCGACATGGATCCCGCCGGTCGCCGCGAGGCGTATCACCGCGATATCACCTACTGCACGAACAAGGACGCCTGCGCCGACTTCCTGCGCGACCGCCTGGTGTTGGGTCGAACCCAGCGTCTGCCGGACGTGTTGCTGGGTTGCATCGCCGACCGCGCCGAGGGGCAGCTGGATCGTCTCGTGCAGCGTGGGCTGGCGTGTGCGATCATCGACGAGGCCGACTCGCTGCTGATCGACGAAGCCGTCACGCCGCTGATTATCTCCGGCAGCGTGCCCAACGCCGAGCAGATCGACGCCTACGTGCAGGCCTCGCAGCTGGCCGATGAGCTCACGCCCGAGCATTTCCGCGTGAATCCGCGATACCGGGAGATCGAATTCACCCCCCGTGGCCGAACGGCGTTGGACAGCCTGGCCAAGGGCCTTGGTGGCGTATGGGCCGGCCCGCGCCGGCGCGAGGAACTGGTCAACCAGGCGCTGAACGCCCGGCACTTCTACCAGCGCGACCAGCAGTACGTCATCCAGGACGGGAAGGTCGTGATCGTCGATGAGTTCACCGGCCGACTCATGCCCGACCGCTCGTGGCGCGACGGGCTCCACCAGGCCGTCGAGGCCAAGGAAGGTCTGGAGATCAACCCGCCCAAGGACACCTTCGCTCGGCTGAGCTTTCAGCGGTACTTTCGGTTGTACGGCAAGCTGGCGGGCATGACGGGCACGGGCATCGAGGCACGCGGAGAATTCTGGCAGATATATAATCTGCCCGTGGTGGCTGTCCCGACGAATCGTCCCTGTCTTCGGGAGCATTGGCCCGACCGCGTCTTTGCGACCGAAGAGGGCAAGTGGAACGCGATCGTCGCTGAAATCGCCCGTCTCCACCAGACGGGTCGGCCGATCCTGGTCGGCACCCGCAGCGTCGGTGCCTCCGAGCAGCTCAGCGAGAAGCTCACTGCCGTGGGGCTGGATCACCAGGTGCTCAACGCCGTCCGCCACGCCGAGGAAGCGCAAATCACCGCCGCCGCCGGTCAGCCCGGACGCATCACGGTGGCTACCAACATGGCCGGTCGCGGTACGGATATCAAGCTCGGTCGCGGCGTCGCGGAGCTGGGCGGGCTGCACGTGCTGGCGACGGAGCGACACGAGTCCGGCCGAATCGACCGCCAGCTTTACGGCCGATCGGCCCGGCAGGGCGACCCGGGCAGCGCACAGGCGATTGTGTCCCTGGAAGATGAGCTCGTCGCCCGGCATGCGCCGATCCTGTCGGCCGTCTTGCGCAAACGCCACGGCAGCGGCGAGATTGCCGGCCGATCCGCCCGCTGGCTGTTCGACAAAGCCCAGACCCGCGCCCGCCGACTCGCCCTCCGCCAGCGAAAGGCCGTCCTCCGCACCGATAACTGGCTGGACGAGTACCTCGGGTTTGCAGGGGAGT
>JBKHCL010000002.1:0-69134 GCA_046541875.1 Phycisphaerae bacterium
TTCCCGAGCCGTTCACGATGGGCGTGCTGGCGATTGGTGGTCTGGCGATGCTGCGTCGTCGTCGTGTCGCCTGAGGCTGTCGAGTAGGAAGTTGAGGAACAATCCGGAGATGCACGTGCGTTCCGCGTGTGGTACGCGAGACGTGTAAAGAGAGGAAACCCCCCTTCCCGCTCATATGGCGGGATGGAGAAAGGAACGAACATCATGATGAACATGAAGAAGATTGCTTTGATGCTGCTGGTGGCTGTGGCGGTGACCGGCGTTGCGAATGCAGCCGACGTGGAAGTGAGCGGCGACATCACGGAGTCGACCACCTGGACGGCCGACAATACGTACATTTTGACGGAGCAGACCTACGTGATGCCGGGCGCGACGCTGACGATTGAGGCGGGCACCGTTATCAAGGGCCAGTCCGGAGAGGATGGCGGTGGCAGTCTTGCCGTGAGCCGTGGCGCCAAGATTTACGTCAATGGAACCAAGGACGCCCCGGTCGTGATGACCTCGACGAAAGACGATCGTGAGAATTGGCGACCTGAGTGCAATGAGTGGGGCAACCTGACGATCATGGGCAACGCCCTGATCGGTGGGTACAGCTTCGATGGAGACGTTCAGTTTGATAATGTGCGATACCCCGATGGTGACAACGAGCGGCAGATGGAAGGTCTCGTCGCTGGTGGCGGCAAGGATAGGTTTGGCGGCGACGATGACGATGATGACAGCGGTTCGATCAGCTACCTGTCGATCCGGTACGGAGGCAAAGTGGTCGGTCTGGGCAATGAGCTGAACGGCCTGTCGCTGGGCGGCATTGGTCGGGAGACCGAGATTCACCACGTCGAGATCATGAACAATGTTGATGATGGGATCGAGATCTGGGGCGGCACGGTGAATCTGAAGTACGTGGCCATCTGGAACATCGGCGACGACAGCTTCGACGTGGATCAGGGGTGGCGCGGCAAGGCGCAGTTCGGGTTGATCGTTCAGGGCTATTCAGCCAACGCCAAGCAGGGCTCCGGCGTTGGCGACAATATGTTTGAGATCGACGGGGCTGAAGATTCCGACGGCCAGCCGGTCACCACGGCCCGTATCTATAACTTCACATTGATCGGTCAGCCCGATGGCGACGGTGCCACGGCGTGGCGATGCAACGCCCGCGTTCAGTTCCGTAACTGCCTCATCATGGATTGTGGCGAAAAGATCGTTCGATTCGATGATGATGATGGTGACGGCCAGGAAGGCTACGGCTACAACGGGACGCTGAGCTGGGAGGATACCTGGGCGACCGATGCAGACGACGTCACCAAGGCGACCCAGGGATTCGATCTGGGAACGTACAGCTACGCGGACCTGTACAAGAGCCAGGATCCCGACGGCAAGCTGGCGGAAATTACGGACACTGTCTTCTACAACAATGAGCATTCCGCCGCCTACACCGAGGCCGAGGCTCGAGGGGTGTTTGCTGCCGGCAACAACAATGTGAAGGAGCCGGGTGATATGCCCATCCAGAGCATCACAAGAGCAGATCCGGTGGTGATAGAAAGCAAGGTGATGGCCCGCGTGACAGAGTTGGATCCGCGGGCGAATCCGAGCGGTGCTGCCGCTACGAGTGCCCAAACGGCCCCGGCAGATGGATTCTTCACCCCGGCCCCGTTCCGAGGAGGTTTCAGCCCGAGCCACAACTGGCTGCTGGGGTGGACGGCTGCTGACGAATTCGGGATGCTCGTCGATGTCGCAGATAACGAGGAAACGCCGGAAGCGACCGCTGAGATCGCCAAGATCCAGATGAACACCACCTTCGATACCGAAGCCGACGTTTACTACACCGTCGAGAAGTCCAGCGACATGAAGAACTGGTCGCCGGTTGCGACGGTCAAGGGTGACGGGGACCCGATGACGGTTGAGGATCTGGACGAGTTCGAGAGCGGCAAGTTCTACCGGGTGGTTCGTCAGTAGTTCGAAGACGGACAGAAGTTGTTGATAGTTTCAATGATGGAAATCTGGTGGCAGGGGCAATCGTGCCCCTGCCGCCAGTTCTGTCTCCAAGGAACGGGACCGGACGATGAAAAGGCAGATCAAAGAGAATGTGTTTCTATGGCTGATGTGTTTTGTCAGCCTGTCGTATGGATTGGTATTTCTGGGGTGTGACGGGAGTGCGGATCGCCAGGAGTCGCCTGCTGCGGAGATTGATCGCGAACGGGGGAAGCTGTTGACATTTGCGTTCGACACGGCCTTGGCGATCCCCATGGAACCGCATCACAAAGATCGGGCCAAAGCCCAGCAGGGAGTGGTGGAGGCATGTATTGAGACGGGCCAGATATCACGAGCTGTGGAATACGCCCGAAAAATCGATAGTTGGCGCAGGGGAGTGGCCATGGGTGAGTTGGCATACCATATGGCCGGTAAAGGGGAAAGAGATCTGGCTGAATCGTATGTTGAGGACGCCTCACGGGTGGCCACCATGTACAAGGGTTGGCGGAAGGACCGCATTCGAATCCAGATTGCGCGAACACAGTCGCTTCTGGGGCAGTCCGATCGGGCTCGTCAGCAGATGGCCACGGCCGATGATATCGAGAAGCCGCGACTGGCCAGTGCCGATGGCGGTGAACTGTCGGACGAGGAGTTTGACAGGAGACTGCAGCAATTAGGCAGCTGGGTGGCGAAGGGGAATTTTGACATTTCTCGATCGGCCTTGGAGACGCTTGTGGAATTGCTGGATAGTCAATACCTGCACTCCGATCGTCAAGAGAGAATCTTCGTGGCGATGGAAGAGCCCTATAAGAAGATGCCCGTGTTTGTTCGGGTAGACCTGTTACTGCGTTCAGCGGGGGTAGCGCTGAAGTATGATGATCGGGATCGGGCGTTAGAACTTGTTGACCGTGCACAGAGATATGTTGATGAAGCGAGGTTGGCACCCAGGCAGGCAATAAAGATTCGAGCTGGATTGGTACGGGCCCGGTTCCAAGCGGGAGATGAGGATCGCGCCCGGAGCGATATTGGCAAACTCCTGGAGGAATACCGGGAGAACGAAGAGCAGATCGTGAATATCTACCGGGCGGAATGTCTTAGACCCGTGGCCGAGGCCTATGTGGCGATGGGCGACCGGAAGGCGGCATCAACTGTCTACGGAATGGCCATTGAGGCTGGGGTGGAGAATCCGAACTCACGGCCGAGGGCGCTGGACCTGTCTGCCAGCTGTTGTTCGATGGCCGTCCATGGTTTCATGCCGAATCCGGAACTCTGGGCGCGCATGAAAGAGATCCGAAACGGATTGAGCGATCCATGGTAGCGTTGACCAGGCGTTTGTGGCTTGCGGGAGCGGCCCTTTGTCTGTTGGCCGGTGTGGGCTGGGCACAGGAGACCGGCTCCATTCGCGGTACGGTGCGCGACAAGGATTTCGAGGCCCCGCTTCCGCGCGCACGTGTGCGTGTTCATAAGACGGATATCTCCGCCACGGCAAGCGAGACGGGTACGTTTCTTCTGAGTAATGTGCCGGCAGGGCGATATACGCTGATTGTCTCCAAGGCCGGGTATACGCGTCAGGTCAAGTCGGACGTGGTGGTTCGGCCGGGACAGATGACGGAGTTATCGGCTGAGCTGGCCGGCGATTTTGCGGAGCTGGAGGAGTTCGTCGTCGAGGACGTGGTTGTCAAGGGCACCGAAGCGGACATGCTGAAGCTTCGGATCGAGTCGGCAGCGACGATGGACTCGGTGAGCAAGGAATTTATCAGCGCCTCGGGTGCGGGTGATGCCCTTGAGGCGGCCAAGCTCGTGGCGGGTACGACGGTTCAGGACGGGAAATACGCGGTGATTCGGGGCTTGCCCGATCGCTACGTGAACTCGCAGATGAACGGGGTTCGCCTTCCGACGGCCGACGCCGAAAAACGGGCGGTGCAACTGGACCAGTTTCCTTCGGACGTGATCGAGAGCGTGCAGGTCAGCAAGACGTTCACACCGGATCAGCAGGGGGACGCCTCGGGGGGGGCGGTAAACGTGGTGCTCAAGGGCATTCCCGAGGAGTCTATCCTTGGTTTCAGCATCGGCTATTCGGTCAATACACAGGTTCTTGAGAATCGCGACAGGTTCCTCACTGACAAAGGGGGTGGGGTCAATGTCTGGGGGCTTAACAAAGGTCGTGAAGTCCAGACGCAAAGGATAGGAGAGAGTTGGACCGGCGCAGCGGGCGGAACGCCTGTTACGGCGCCTCATGAATACAGTTGGTCACTGTCTGCCGGCGGAAGGCATGCGTTCGCGAACGGCCTTATCCTCGGAGCATTCGGAAATTTTCACTACGACAGGGGGGCGTCATATTCCGGGGATGGTTTCGACGACCGCTATTGGGTTGAGGACCAGGACACCAAAGAGATTGTGCCCAAGGTCACCGGTTCAGAGGGCGAACGACGATCATCGCTCTATGACATTCGTCGAGCCTCGGAGTCCGTCCAGTGGGGAGGGCTTGGCGTCCTGGGTTTGGAGTTTGAGGACCAGGCACTGACTCTGGCCTACATGCGAACGCAAAACACTGCGAATGAGGTCACGATTGCGGAGGACACACGAGGAAAAGAGTTGGAATATCCGGGATACGATCCAACAGATCCAATGCACCCGGGTAACCAAGAGGGCGACGACCTCCCTTATCTTCGTACCGAGTCAATTGTCTACACCGAACGCGTCACCGAGACCTTTCAGCTCAGTGGATCTCATACACTGCCTACCCCAGAGATCGGGATCGGTTTTCCCCATCTGGGAGTTGACGAGTTCCTCACGTTTCTGTCACCAGAGATACGGTGGGTGTACGCGAAAAGTCAAGCATCGACGGATGAGCCGGACAAGAGGCTGTTTGGTGAGCGGTGGATTGGCCCAAGAGACGTGATGGGTTTTTTCGTGATTCCGTCCACGCACATGCAATACAAGCCGTCGGCAAACATCAATATGGGAAACCTGCAGCGAATCTGGAAAGACATCTCGGAAACCAGCGACCAGTATTCTCTGGGCCTGAAGATCCCGTTTCGTCAGTGGACGGGACATGAGGGGTATATGAAGTTTGGTGTCTTCCGGGATGAGGTGCATCGTGAGTACAATCAGGAATCCTACACAAATGCGGCGGACACGGGTGTTGACTCAGACTGGGAGGCCCCGTGGAATCAGCGTTGGAGCCAGGTATTTCCGCAGCAGGTACACCCGATCCAATCGGTCGAGCTTGATGTAGATTATATTGGCGAACAAGAGATATCAGCCTGGTATCATATGATCGATATTCCATTGTGCAGGTCCGTGAAAGTATTGGGTGGAGCTCGCTATGAGTCGACGTCTCTTGTTATGGTGAATGATGCAGAAGAGAATGTGACGTGGTTCCCACCTGAGGGGGGAATAAAGACCCTTGAACCCGGCGAAGCAGACGTCGCATTCGAGCAGGATGACGTACTGCCTTCGATTGGGGTTGTGATAACGCCGTTCGACCAGATCACGATCCGGGCGTCGCGGTCGGAAACCGTGGCGAGGCAGACGTTCAAGGAACTGTCTCCTATCCTGCAGGCCGAGTATCTCGGGGCGGACGTGTTCGTCGGCAATCCCAACCTTAAAATGAGTTCATTGACCAACACGGACCTTCGGTTTGACTATCGCCCCTCACAAACAAGCCAGAGTCTTATCTCGGTATCGTGGTTCAAGAAAGACGTGGTGGATCCAATTGAGTATATTCAGCGATACCAGAGTGTCCTGTATACCACGCCCTTGAACTATCCGGAGGGCTCGCTGACCGGTTGGGAATTCGAAGTGCGCAAGGATCTTGGTGAAATTCATGAGGCCCTTACGGGACTTGTCCTGGGAGGAAATGCAACATTCATACAGTCAGAAGTGACGCTGGCGAAGGAGGAACAGGAAAGGTTGGCGGCGGATAACGTCAAGGCACCCATGGTGAGTCGAGATATGATGAATGCTCCCGAACACCTGTACAATTTATATATGACCTATGACGCCAAGGAACTTGGCACCAAGGTCGGGCTCTTCTATACCGTCCGGGGGGATACGCTTGTAGCCGGGGCCGGTCAGTCCAGCGGGAACTTCATTCCCAACGTCTACGAGACGGAGTATGGCACGTTGAACTTCACGTTGTCCCAGAAGCTCAACGACCACTGGACGCTCAAATTCAAGGCCAAGAACCTCCTGAATCCGAAGATTCAGACGGTATATCGGTCCGAGTACATTGGCGATGACGTGGTGCGCAGCTCGTACCGCAAAGGAATCGACTTCTCGGTGAGTCTCGGGGCGGAGTGGTAGTCCGAGGCAGCATCAGCGCGGAGAACCCCGCAGGAAGCCAAGCATGAAGGAAGCAGAAATGGAATCAAAGTCGCAATGGATATCCCGGCCACACCGGATCGGGCTGGTCGTGACGGGCGCAGCGCTGGTGGTCTGCCTGCTGGGTTCGGGGGCGCTGCTGGCCGAGAAGGACTCCGGCCAGGAGCAATTGGGCACCACGCGCGAGGCCTTGCGGAAGTGGGTAGACACGCGAAAGACCATCTCGCGGACCAAGCACGATCTCGATGAGACCGTGCAGATGCTCAAGGAGCGGATCGGGGTGGTTCGGGGCGAAGTCCAGTCTCTCAAGCGCAAGACGGAAGAATCCCGATCCGTCATCGCCGAGCAGGAGAAGAAGCGCGATGAGCTCAAGGCCCGCCTGGAGACGCTCGCCGGCGCTGCCGACTCGCTCAAGCCCACCATCGAAACGCTCGAGAATCGCACCGTTGCGCTTCTCGATCGGCTGCCCGCCCACGTTCGCGAGGACCGGATGATCTCCACGTTGAGCAAGACCTTCCGGGGCGATCCGAACGACCCGAATGGCGTCAAGAAGGGTTCGTTGTCTCAGCGGTTTCAGAACGTCGTGGGCGTGTTGAACAAGCTCAATGAGCTCAGTCGCGAGATCAAGGTTCTTCCTCAGCGGGTGCTGCTTCCGGATGGCAGGGAGGCCGAGGTGCAGGCCGTCTTCCTTGGTTTCGGACAGGCGTACTATCTGGGCGGTCGTGGCAAGACCGCTGGAATCGGACGGCTTTCGGATGACGGAAAGTGGACGTGGGTGCCGGCCAACGAGTCGGCCGAGGAGATCGCCCGCGTGATGGCCATCCTGGAAGACGAAAAGCCCGCCGCATTCGTGCAGGTTCCCATCGAGATCAAATAGGCAGGAAGAGACACCCCCATGAAACGGAAGATCGTACTGTTGTTGTTGATTCTGTCGGCTGGTCCGCTGGTGCTTCTCGCCCAGGAGGCTGACCCTGCCGAGCAAGGTCAGAAACTCACGGACGTCGCCGAGGTCGATCCGAATGTGGACCTCTCCGACGCCAACGGAGCCGAGATGGATCCCAACGCCGTGGCGGACCCGAACGCCCCCCGGGAGCGAGAGGATTCCGGCGTGCAGTTTCGCCGGGCGGCCAATCGGATCCACCAACAGCTGCGTGAGGCGCTGGCCGAGCTGGACGCCCTCAATCAGCACGCCAAAGAGGTGAAGATCCCCCTCAGCAGAAAGCTCAATGAGCTTCAGGCCGAGCTGAAAGCCGCCCGCAAGGAGAACCTGCAGGCCGCCCGACTGGAAGGCGACCGGAAGCTCGAGGTCAGCAACCTCGAATCGAAGATCGCCGCGCGGAAGGAAGAGGCCGCCTACCTCACCAACCTCATGGGCGAATACGTCCGCAATCTCGAATCGGTCCTGCATGTGGCTGAGAAGCAGAGGTACGCCGACCCGATCGAGGCCGTCAAGCAGGCGGCCGACAGTGAGAATCTCCCCCAGCACGAGGTGTACACAACCCAGGCGGACTTCCTGGTGCAGACCATCGATCGCCTGGACGAGACGCTGGGGGGTTCTCGCTTCAAAGGCGAGGTGCTGGATGCCAACGGCATCGTGAAGACCGGCACGATCGCCATGGTTGGCCCGGTGGCGATGTTCCGGTCCACCGATGGGAACGTCGTGGGCAGCGTCGAGCAGAAGCTCGGCTCGGAGCAACCTGCGGTCCTGGCCTACAGCGACCCGGCCCACCGTAAAGCCGCCTCCGAGGTCGTCAAGACCGGGCGGGGCACGTTCCCGTTCGACCCGTCACTGGGCAACGCCCGGAAGATCGAGGAAACCCAGGATACGATCCTGGAGCACATCAGCAAGGGCGGGCCGGTCATGTACCCCATTCTCGGGATGGCCGGTGCGGCAATGCTGGTGGTGCTCTTCAAGTGGGTCACCCTGATGATGACGCCCACGCCCCGCCGCCGGCAGGTCGACGCGCTGCTGCAGACCGTCTCGCGCGGCGACCAGAGCGGCGCCCGCGAACTGGTCGAGCGGATTCGCGGGCCGATCGGGCAGATGCTGAAAGTCGGCGTCCAACACCTTCGCGAACCGCGTGAGCTGATCGAAGAGGTGATGTACGAAACCATCCTGTCCACGAAGCTCAAGCTCCAGCGCCTGCTGCCGTTCGTGGCGATCGCGGCTGCCTCGGCCCCGCTGCTGGGCCTGCTGGGTACGGTGACGGGCATTATCAACACCTTCCGCATGATCCGGGTTCACGGGGCCGGCGACGTCAAGTCGCTCTCTGGCGGCATTTCCGAAGCCCTGATAACCACGGAGTTCGGGCTCATCGTGGCCATTCCGTCGCTGCTGCTTCACGCCTTCCTGTCGCGGAAGGCCAAGGGCATGAGCAACGAGATGGAAAAGACGGCCGTCGAGTTCGTCAACCAGGTGAGCAAGTCCGATATCACCTCCCGCAATGCGGTGATGGCAGCCGACGCGTCCGAGGTTCTCCCGGGCGACGACTCGGCAAAAACCGAGGGCTCCGACCGGACGCCGCCGCCCGCTCCCAAGCAAGCATCGGCCGAGGACAAGGACGCCGGGGAGCAAGAGGACTCGACAGACAAACAGGATGATTCGACCCATGAGGAAGACCGGTAGCGAGCGATCGGGATGGACGCACTGACCCAGGAAATCACCAAACTGTTCGAACAGGCCGTCGGGCTTTGGCTCATGGGCGGCTGGGCGATGATCCCCATTGCGATCAACGCGCTGGTGATGTTCGCGCTGTCGGTGACGGTCTATCTCCGCCTGCGGGAGACCGGGTTTCGCTCGGTCCGCGAGAAGACCTGGCGGGGATGGATCGATCGCCCCCAGGAGCGTCGCGGGCCCGTCGGTGAACTGTTGGACTTCGCGATGGGCGCCCAGACGCTGAAGGACATCGAGATTAACTTTGAGGAAATCCGGGCCACCGAGATCGCCCCGTTCCAGCGCGACCTGCGCGTGGTTCGCATCTGCGTTGCCGCCGCTCCGCTGCTGGGGCTGCTGGGCACGGTGACGGGCATTCTGGCGACGTTCGATGCCCTCTCGAAGGGCTCGGGTGGTGAGCAGACCATGGGCATGATCGCCGCCGGGATTTCCGAGGCGCTGGTGACCACCGAGACCGGGCTGATGATCGCCATTCCGGGTCTGTTCCTCCAGCACGTGCTGTCCCGGAACACCGAGCGGTACAGGGCGTTCCTGGCCCACCTGGAGACCGTCTGCACGCAGACCGTTTACCAGCGACTGAAACAGCGAAACCGTACTGCCGACGTGTCGGCCGGGACGCGGTGATTCAAGAACCTTACGCAGAGGAAGCCTGATGGGACGCTTTCGGCAATCGACAGACGATGAATCCGACTCGGGCGGGATTGATATTTCCCCGCTGATGGACGTCGTGTTCATTCTGCTGATCTTCTTCATCGTGACCACGACGTTCGTGGAGGAGACCGGCGTGGAGGTGGACAAGCCCCAGGCAGCGTCCAGCCAGATGCTCGAGAAGACCAGCATCATGATCGCCATCACCACCGACGGTGAGGTCATTTACGGCGGGCGGAAGATCGGCCTGGGCGGCGTTCAGCCGTTGGTGAAACGCGAACTGGCGAAGGAAGAAGTCCCGGTCATCGTGCAGGCCGACCAGGCGGTTCCCTCGGGGCTGATGGTGCAGGTGATCGACGAGGCCAAGCGAGGCGGCGCCCGGAAGGTGAGCATTGCCACCAGGAAGGGCGAGTGACCCATGAATCACAGGAAGAGACGCTCCATAGGCCGTTCGATTTTCTACCGCTTCCTGGCGGTGGTCGGGGCGGTTGCGCTGACGCTGGCGTTCTTCCTGTTGCTTCCGGTCATGCAGCATATCCAGGATGCGATGGACGACGATGACATGATCGTCCGGGAGGTAGCGACCGCCGAGATCGAGCCGCCCCCTGAAATCGAGGAAGAGGAAGAACCCCCGCCCGAGGAAGAACCCAAGGAAGAGCCCAAGCTGGACACCCAGCCTCAGCCGGCGTCGCTGGCGGAGCTGGATCTCGCACTGGGCGACGGAATGGGCGCCGGGACCGGGGCCGGGCAACTGAAGATCGACGTGGCGGATATGCAGACCGTCGCCGGCGACGGTGGAGCCGAGCTGTTCAGCATGGCCGACCTCGATCAGAAGCCCCGACCGGTGTTTCAGCCCAGCCCACGCGTTTCGGGCAAGCTGCGACGTCGCACACCCGCGACGGTATATGTGATTTTCATTGTCGACGAGAACGGCCGCGTCGTTCAGCCCAAAGTGCAACGGTCCACAGACCCCGCCTTCGAACGACCCGCGTTGAACGCGATCAAACGGTGGCGATTTGAACCCGGCAAGCGGGGCGGCGAGCCCGTCCGGTTCCGCATGCGTGTCCCTATTACTTTCCCGAAATCCAGATAGCTATGAGCCCATTGAGAGTGCGACGTTCTGATAATGTGTCCTGTTCAGCGGCCGGGTCGATCGGTGCATCGGCGCCTCGGCTGGCGTGGTGTCTTGCGGCGCTGCTGTGCGTGGCGGTGGGGGGGTGTACGCTGACCATCGACGGCGAGCCGGTCGTGGAAGTGTCGGACTTCCTCGCGCTGTCCCAGGAAAAGCCCGAGCCCGACGCCAACGAAATCTCGCCCACCAGCGATGAGCTCACCCGGAAGTACCGGCAGTACAAGATGACCGACGCGGAAAAGGCCGCCTGGAGCGACCCGAACTTCAAACGTCGGTTCGTCGAGAGTTACATCGCCGAGACCGAGGTCGAGCCGCCCCTGCGGGAGATGGAACGCCAGCGCGTCGCCGAGATCTTGCCATTGATGGAAGATGGCGAGCTCGACCAGGCCGAGAAGCTCCTCCAGCGATACCGCGGCGAGGCCTCCAGCGCCGTGTTCGATTACCTGCTGGGAAACCTGTACTTCCAGCGGGAGCAGATCGACCAGGCCGTCGCGGCGTACAAGGAGGCCACGAAGAAGTACAGGAAGTTCCGCCGGGCCCATCGAAACCTCGGGCTGATCTACGTCCGCATCGGCGAGCACGATAAGGCGGTGGCCGCCTTGACCCGGGTGATCGAGCTGGGCGGCGGCGACGCGGTGATGTACGGGTTGCTGGGGTTCTCCTACTCGATGACGGAGAAACCGATATCGGCCGAGAGTGCCTACCGGATGGCCATCCTGATGGACCCCGAAACCGTCGACTGGAAACGCGGACTCGCCAGCAGCTTCTTCCGGCAGAAACGATTCGCCGAAGCGGTGGCCATCTGCGATCGGATCATCCAGGACGACCTGGGCAACGCCGAGATCTGGATGCTCCAGGCCAACGCGTACATCGGCATGGGCAAGCCCCTCCAGGCGGCTGAGAATTACGAATTCGTCGATCGGTTGGGCAAGAGCAACATCGCAAGCCTCAGCATGCTGGGCGATATCTACATCAACGAGAAACTCTACGAGATGGCCGCCAGTTCGTACGTCCGTGCGATGGAGAGGACGCCTTCGGCAGATACGAAGGATCCCAACGCCCAGGCGAAGGTCGCCGGGATGCTCGAGCGGAATACCGACCGGATCATCCGGGCGGCGAAAGTGATGGCCGCCCGCGGCGCACTCGATGCCACCGAGACCCTCCTGCAGACCCTCCGAGAGCAACGGCGGGAGTATCTCGAGAAGGGCGATCGGAAGGACCTGCTCAAACTCGAAGCCCGTATCGCGGTGGCCCGCGGCGCCGACGAGAAACAGGTGAAGATTCTTGAAGAAATCGTCCGCCTGGACCCCATGGACGGCGAGGCCCTCATGCTGCTGGGTCGACACTACGCCAACGCGCCGGGAGACAAACGGGACATCGAAAAGGCGATCTTCTACTACGAACTGGCGGAGAAGAACGAGAAATTCGAAGCCGACGCCAAGGTGCAGCACGCACAGCTTCTGGTGCGGGAAGAGGAATACGACAAGGCGATCCCGCTGCTGAAGAGCGCCCAGTCGATCCAGTACCGCGACAACGTGCAGAAGTACCTCGAACAGGTCCAGCGTATCGCCAAGCAGCGATAGGCTCAGGCCGACGCCGTCGCGACCGGCGACGGTGGGAACGGGAGGTCAGTGACATGAGAGAGATGAACGGACAACGGAGGATTGGTCTGTTGTGCGCAGCCGTTGCGCTTTGCCTCGCGACGATGCCCGCGTTGGTTCGCGCTGCGCCCGACGAAACGTCCGAGCAGGGGCTGATCAAGCTGAACTTCCCCGAACAGCTCGATCTGAAGGATCTGATCGACTACATCTCCAAGCGGAACAAGGTCAACTTCCTGTACGACGTGCGCCACGTCACCGGCAAGAGCGTGACGCTCATCGCCCCGCAGAAGGTGCCCGCCGACTCGCTGATGACGCTGCTGGACAGCATCCTTCGCATGAAGGGACTGCAGCTGACGAAGGACGAGACGGGCATGCTGCGAATCACGATGGCCCAGTCGGTGACTGCCACCTCCAGCGGATTGCGCAAAGATCCCAACGCCGCCGACGTCCCTGGTCGGGCGGT
Source organism: Phycisphaerae bacterium (assembly GCA_046541875.1). Taxonomy (GTDB): domain Bacteria; phylum Planctomycetota; class Phycisphaerae; order SM23-33; family SM23-33; genus CAZFPT01. The sequence continues at coordinate 12,810 of JBKHCL010000002.1, forward strand.
GACGCGGGTGTTCACGCTGGAACACGCCAAACCCGAAACCGTCGAGGGCGTCATCAAGCCCTTCCTCGCCGCCGCAACCGCCAACGTCATCGAGCTGCCGCAGCACCAGCGAATGATCGTGACCGATTACGCCTCGAACATGAAACGCGTCGCCGAGATGGTCGCCCTGGTCGATCAGCCCGCTCGCGAGGCGACGCTGCGGTTTGTGTCCATCCGCAACGTCGAGGCCAAGACGATTGCCGCCGATGTCAGGAAGCTGCTGCAGGGGAAGGGGCAGACCAGCGGAACGACCAACGAAGCGTCGCTGCATCCAGATGATCGGGGCAACCGCGTGGTCGTTATCGGGAGCGAATCGGACGTCTCGGAAGTCCTGGATCTGATCCGCTCGCTGGATGCGCCTCTGAATCGCAAGAAGACGATCTATCGCTTTGAGGTGGCCTCGGCGGGTCGCGTGGACGACCTGGTCCGGAAGCTCATCGGCAAGGTGGCGGCCCAGCAGTTCTACGAGGCTGCCGTCGATGCCGAATCCAATGTACTGATCGTCACCGCCACGCCGGAGGTCCACCAGCAGATCGAACTGGTCCGCGAGATGGTCGACAAACCCACGCCCCAGACGCAGAGCCCCATCCGCTTCTACAAGCTGGAGAACGCCAAAGCCGCCGATGTGCTGGGCACGCTGCGGAATATCGAGGGCGAAGGCGGCCTGGGCGAGGCGAACCTTGAGGGGGCCAGCGGAAAGGACGAGGACGGACTGGCCATCGAAGGACCCACGCCGCGAAAGGTCAACCGCCCGTCCAACGGCGGCTATGAGGAGCTTCGGGGTGGCAACCAGAAGGGCGGGGCGGTGCGGATGGGCGAGGCCCGTCTGTTGGCCGACGAGGCGACCAATACGATCATCGTCGTCGCCACGCCCTCCATGCACGCCCTGTACCGCAAGCTCATCGAACGGCTGGACGTGCGACGCCCGCAGGTGCTGGTCGAAGCCACCGTCGTCACGCTGGACACCACCGATGATTTCGCCCTGGGCGTGGAGGTCTCCTGGGGCAACGACGTGGACAGCGGCGCGGGCAGGGTGCTCACGTTCAGCTCGTTCGGACTGTCCACCGTTGACGCCTCGACGGGTCGACTGGCCATCACCCCGGGGACGGGCTTCAACGGGGCGCTGATCAGCGCCGACGTAGCCGACGTGGTCATCCGGGCCCTGCAGACCGACAAACGCGCGAAGGTCGTCTCCCGCCCCAGCGTGCTGATCAACGACAACGCCACCGGTACGCTGGTGTCCGAGAGCGAGGAGCCATTCGCCAGCGTCAACGCGTCCAACACGGTGGCCACCACGAGCTTCGCCGGCTACACCGCAGCGGGAACGAAGATGGTGATTACCCCGCAGATCAGCGAGGGCGAGCACCTCAAGCTGGAATACGAGATCACGCTGAGCAGCTTCGGCGAGGACGCCTCCGAATCGCTCCCGCCCTCGCGCCAGACCAACTCGCTGGCCAGCGAAGCGACCATCCCCGACGGACATACCATCATCGTCGGCGGCCTCACTCGGGAAGACTTCAACGAGACCGTCGACCGGATCCCGATCCTGGGCGAGATCCCGATTCTCGAATATCTCGCCTCCAACCGCGATGTTAACAAACGCCAGACCACGCTGTTCGTGTTTCTGCGGGCCGTGATTCTGCGGGACGACCAGTTCCGCCGTCTCAAAAGCCTCTCCGAAGCCAGCGTCCGCGAGGCGAAGCTCCAAAGCCGCCTCCCCCACAGCGACCCGGTCACGATTCCGTAATGATTGCCGACGAGGTGAGCACCATGCCACCACAACTCAACAGCAGCCCAGCGGCGACGAACCAAAGCGGCCAGGCCGGCGGTTCGCCCGACGATTCCGCCCCCGCCCCGGCGGGCAGGTCGGCGTCGTTGTCCCGCGTGGACCTCGCCGGGGAGCACCCCTCGGCCCGCTTCGTTTCGCGCGTGCCGATCCATTTCGCCCGATCAAGGCAGGTGCTCGGGCTCGCCGGCGACGACGACGCACCCATGCGCGTGGCGATGGTCGATCCGTCGGACCGCCAGACGCGCGACGTGCTGCGCCGCTGGCTGGGCCGGGCGATCACACCCGTTCCCGCCGGCGCTCAACAGCTTACCGTGGCCATCAACCAGGCGTATGGCCGGCAGTCCGGGGCGGCCCAGGAGTTCGTCCAGCAACTCGACCGCGACGAGGTCATCAAAGACATCACCGACCTCGATTCCCGCGAGGACCTGCTGAACGTCTCCAACCGCGCGCCGGTGATCAAGCTGGTGAACCTGGTGCTCTTCGAGGCCGTCCAGCAGGAAGCCTCGGACATCCACATCCAGCCCTACGAAGATCGCCTGGTGGTTCGAATGCGGATTGACGGGGTGCTGTTCGACACGTTCAACCTGCCCTCGGGCGTGCAGGACGAACTCGTCAGCCGAATCAAGGTGATGAGCAAGATGAACATCGCCGAGAAACGCCTCCCACAGGACGGCCGGGCCACCGTGCAAGTGGGCGATCGGGTGATCGACCTGCGCGTTTCGAGCGTCCCGGCCAGCCACGGCGAGCGCGTGGTGATCCGCCTGCTGGACAAAAGCGCCCGCCTCTACACGCTGGACGAACTGGGGATGGATCCAGAGACACTCCGCCGCTTCGGCCGACTCATCGGCGTGGAGCACGGGCTGATCCTCGTGACGGGCCCGACCGGGTCCGGCAAGACCACCACACTCTACGCCGCCCTCGGGCAGATCAACTCCACCCAGAGCAACATCATCACGCTGGAGGACCCCATCGAGTACCAGCTCGACGGGATCAGCCAGATCCAGATCGCCCGCAAAAAGGGCATGACCTTCGCCAGCGGCCTGCGGAGCGTGCTGCGCCAGGACCCGGATATCGTCATGATCGGTGAGATCCGCGACCACGAAACGGCAGTGATGGCCATCCAGTCGGCGTTGACCGGTCACCTGGTGTTCTCGACGCTGCACACCAACGACGCCGCCAGCGCGGTCACCCGTCTGCTGGACCTGGGTATCGAACCGTACCTGGTGGGCAGCTCGCTGGTGGGTGTGCTCGCACAACGACTGGTCCGTCGCAACTGCGAACACTGCGCCGAACCGACCGAGCCCGACCCGGCCGATCTGGAAATGCTCGCCTTCTCGCCCACCCACGAGCAACGCTCGACGTTCCGCCGGGGCGTGGGCTGCCCCCATTGCCGTGGGACCGGTTATCGGGGCAGGGCGGGTTGCTTCGAGTTGCTGACGACCAACGAGGAGGTCCGCCAACTCGTCGCCCGTCGCGCCGCAGCCAGCGAGATCGACCTCGCCGCCCAGCGCGGCGGTATGCGGACGCTCTCGGAGGACGGGCTGGCGAAGGTGCTCTCGGGCAACACGACGCTCAAGGAAGTCCTGCGGGTCTCCGCCAAGGCGGTGATCTGATGCCCGTCTACGCCTACACCGCCAGCTCCGCGGGGCAGTCGGCTTCGCCGGTGCGCGGTACGATCGTCGCCGATTCACCGCGCCAGGCACGCGATCAACTCCGCGCCCAGGGGCTGAGCATTCGCGACGTCGCCGAGCAGACCGCCACCCGCGCCTCGTGGTACGAGCGGTACCTCGTCGGTCGACAGGTCGCCAAGGTCACCGGCCTGCTGCAGGAGATGGCCACGCTGCTGGCAGCGGGCATCCCCCTGACCGACGCGCTGGATACCATCACCCGCCAGCACACCGGGCGGTTCCACCAGAGCATCCTGCTGCTGCGCGACCACGTCGTCGCCGGCGGTTCGCTCGCCGAGGCGATGGCCCTTCAGCCGATGCTGTTCGACGAACTCTCGCGCAACATCGTGGAGGTCGGCGAGAACGCCGGCACGCTGGACACCGCCCTGGCGCGCCTCGTGGAATACCGCCGCAAGACCTCTGGCCTGAAGAACCGCGTCGCCTCGGCCCTGATGTATCCCAGCATCGTGCTGGCGGCGGGGCTGGGCGTGAGCGTGTTCCTGATGACCTACGTCGTGCCGAACCTTCTCGGTGTGCTCGCCGCCAGCGGGAAAGACCTGCCCTTCGCCACGGTGATGGTCAAGGCGATTTCCGACGCCCTGTTGGGCTGGTGGTGGGCGATCCTCCTTGCAGCGGGCTTGGCCGGGGTCGGCCTGACGGCGGTTCTGCGCAGCGAGAAAGGGTCGATGGCGTGGCACCGCCTGCAACTGAAGATTCCGCTGCTGGGCGACCTGATCCGCAAGCAGGCAATCGCACGGATATCCATGGTGATGGCTACGCTGCTCAAGAGCGACCTGCCGTTTGTCCGGGCGGTGCGCATTGCTCAGCGAACGGTTCACAACCGAGTGCTGCGAGGCGCCCTGGAAACCTGCGAGCAGGCCGTCATCGGCGGCAGGGACATTTCGGTGGCCCTGGAGCACACCGGGGCCTTCCCGCCGCTGGTGATCCAGGTCTTCGCGGTCGGCCAGGCGTCAGGTCGCCTGGAAGAAATGCTCGAAGACCTCGCCGCCGACTACGACACACAGGTGGAGATCTCAACCAATCGTCTCACGACGCTGCTGGAACCGCTGATGATGATCCTGCTGGCGATTGTCGTGGGGTTCATCGCATTCGCAACCATTCTACCCATTCTGGAGGCAGGAGATGTCCTGTAACCACAAGACAACCCAAGCCCGCATCGCCGCCGGGCGACGCCGTCGCGGCGGATTCACGTTCATCGAGGTGATGGTCGTTGTCGTTATCATCGGCATGCTGGCCGGTGCGGTGACGCTGAAAGTCGGCCAGTACATGGACGAAGCAAAAATCAGCCGTGCCAAGTCCGACATCACGACCATCGTCAAAGCCATCGAAGCCACCAGCCTCAAGGGCGACGGCAAACACCCCTCCAACGCCGAGGGACTCAGCAAACTGAATGTCGACATCAAGCGAGACCCCTGGGGCAACGAGTACCAGTACAACGACAGCGGCCCGGACGGCGAACCCTTCGAGGTGTACACGCTCGGAGCCGACGGTGAACCGGGCGGCGACGGCGTCGATGCGGACATCTACTCCTGGCAGATCGGTAAGGAAGAGGACTGACCGGTGACCCGCCGCGGGTTCACGTTCATCGAGGTGATCGCGGTGGTCGCGCTGCTGGGCATCCTGGCCGGCGGGACGGCGTACTACCTGGCCGACCAGGTGCAGGCCTCCTCCTCCGATAGTGCGATCGGTCAGCTCGCCTACGCCGACCGCCTCACCCGCCTTCGGGCACGACGGCTGGGCCGGGAGTGCGTGCTCCGGATCGACCTCGACGAGCAGGCCGTCACCCGGTTCGAGAACCACAGCGGCGAGATGCAACGCCGATCAGCGGGGCTGAACGTGCCGGTCCGCTGCCGCATCGAGCAGGTCTGGACGGTCGGGTTGGTCGACCAGACAGAGACAAACGCCCCGGGACAACTGGCGAAACATGACACCGGCGTGGTGGATGTAACGTTCTCGCCGGCAGGACGCAGCGCGACCTACGCGCTGAAGCTGGTCTCCGGGCCGTCGACCGTCTGGGTCGTGGTGGCCGGTCTTACCGGCGAAGTGACCGTGGAAGAAAATGAAAAGCAACTGCACAACTTGTTCACGACGCTCGCGACGGGTCGGCCTGACGCTGATTGAAGTCGTCGCGGCGATCGTCATCCTGGGCACGATTCTGGTGGGCGTGGTGCTCGCCCGATCGCGCCATACGCGCCAGATCCGCCTGGCCGGGCGAAAGGCGACGGCCGTTCAGGTAGCCGATCGTCTTCTGACCGGCTGGTGGACCGATCCCAACGGCGTCCCGGTAGGGCGCAGCGGATCGGCAGGCGAGAACGGCACGTTCGTATGGGAAACCCGGGAGCTGCCCCACCGTGATTCCCGCGCACTGGGCGGACGCGTGGTGGAGCTGACCATTCGCAACGCGGAGGTGAACTCCGCCTTTCCCACGGCCGGGCCTCTTACCCGTGTGCAGCTCGTGCTGCCCTTGCCCCCCGAAGAGGGCGACGACGCCAACGCCGCGCCATCGAGCCGGGAGGAGAGACCATGACAGCCGCTCGCGGATTCACGCTGCTGGAACTGTTGCTGGCGACGGTGCTCTCGGTGATGCTCATGCTCGGCGTGCTGGCTGTGGTGACCGATCTCTCGACCGATCCGGAGACGATTCCGTCCCGCGGTGAGAGATCCGGCGCCCTGCAGATCCAGACGCTGGACGCCTGGGTTCGGTTGCTGCGCGGCGACCTGACCCACGCCATTCAGGTCGACGCCGAGACCCCCAGCCGGGTGGAAATGCTCGGCAGCGGCGCCCTGGACGAGGTCGGCCGATCGCGAACCCATCGGCCGGTGAAGGTGATCTACTCGCTGGAAACACTCGATGGGCGGCGCTGGCTGGTCCGCCGACAGACGGCCCAGGATTCACTCGTCGCGCACGCCACGCAGCGCGACCTGGTCTGCCGGGGCGTGCGGAAGTTCGAACTCATCGCCGAAGGCTCGTCCCCCACCACGCTGCAGGACGCCCAACCCGCTTCCGGCGTGACGAGCCCGACGAACGCCGCCTCGGGCGACTCATCGGGCGACGACCAGGCGAACGCGCCCGAAGAGGCGTCCCGCGAGAAACCAAACGTCGACGCGCCGGCCGACGCGGTCACCGAGGCCCCCGACCATGCCCGCAACTTTGATGACGATGACAAGGCCCATCTCGAGTTCGGCCGGGCCGGGGGGTTCGACACCGTCTACAACAAGAGCAGCGGAGAGATATCAATCTTCGTCAACGGGCTGTGGTTCTACCCGCGATACGCTCCGAAGTGGGCCCGCGAGAAGTACTACACCGAAACCGGCCGAAAGGACCCCGCCGCGAAGGGCTCATCACCCTCCGGCGACGCCAACGCCCCCGACGGCGAAGGCTCGGCCGGTAGCGACGACGGCCACGACGCATCCGACGGGCCTTCCAGCGTGGGAGTCACCTGGCGGATTCGAGTGTGGTTCGAGGACACAGCCGAGCCGGGCTACGACCGTATCGTCACGGTTCAACTCAGCGGGGGCGCATGAGACATCCACGATCCCATCGCGGCTTTGCGTTGCTCATGACGCTCGCGTTGGTGCTGTTGGCCGGTGCGGCGATGGTGGGGCTCGCTCAGCGGAGTCTCGCCGACGCGCTCGAGGCCCGGTCGGCCCAGCGGGAGCTGCAGCGCCGCTGGGCGGTGGCGTCCCTGCGGGCCACGCTCCTGGGGCGCCTCGAATCGCTCCAGGTCCGGCAGGAAGACATCGACCCAAACGCGCCGTCCGGCGATTGGCCCGACCCGAGCACGCGGCAGGAGTTCGCCATTGAGCTGGGCGGGCGCGAGTACCGCATCGTCCTCACCGACGAGCAGGCCAAGCTCAACGTAAACGCCCTGTTGAGGTCCAACACGCCCGGCGAGACCGAGTCGATCGTGCGGGGTCTCACCCCTCGCCCGAGCGGCGGCGGATTGGTGCGAATCCGCCCAACCCGGGGCGTGAAGGCGGTATTCGGGTACGGGCAGGTGTTCGAAGGCGTTTCGCCGGCGGAACTGGTGGGGGGCGGCCGGGGCGAGGGGCTGGCGGGCAACGTTACCTGCTGGGGTGACGGGAAGGTGAACATCACCCGGGCGTCGGATCAGACAATCCGTCGGGCCATCGAGCGCGAGGTGGGCCCGCGCGTGGTACGCCTGCTGCTGGAGCATCGCCGCCGTCATCGCGCCGACGGACTGAATGGCCTGCTCAAACGAATCGACAAACTCAGTGATACCGACCGACGCACGCTGGGGCGATTGCTGACCGACCAATCGTCCTGCCACGGGCTGTGGATCATCGCGCGCGGCGACCAGCGGGAATGGCACACCCTCGCCGTCAGCGTGACGGCCGGCGGGCGAGTGGTTCAATGGTACGAGTTCGCGTGGTAACCAGATGACGATCCGAGAGAAGAAAACCGCTCTGGTGTTTGGCTCGATCCTGCTTGCCCTGGCGTGCGTCGCCGTGGTGGCCGGCGGGGTGTTGCTGCCGGTGCGCGTCGAAGCCGACCCGCCCGACGACCTGCCCGAACTCGCGTCCGGGGGGCGCTCTGACCCCAATGATGCGCCGTCCGACCCGAACCGGATGTCGCGCGTGTTCGCCGACCTGCAGCGCCTGGTCCGGATGGACCTTCGTCGGCCTCTGGTGAAGAAGGACGTTCCCCGTAAGACCTCTACCAAGAGCACCCCCAAGCCGCGCCTGCAGCTGAGGCTGTTGGGCACGGCGGAGGAACCCGGGCGTTCGCTGGCGTACTTCCAGGAACGCGATGGGTCCACGGTGTGGCTGGCGGAGGGCGAACGCCTCAAGACGCCCGTCGGCGAGGTCGTGGTGAAGACCATCACCTCCGAGCGGGTGACCATCACCCTCGGCGATCAGACCATCGAACAGAAAGTCCCGCTGCGCTCCTGGCAGGAGGAGACGCCATGAGCCGATCAGTCGTCATTTTCGCCGCGGAGAGCGGCCCGTGGCGCGTTGGCTTCCAAGCCGCTCAGGGCCCGACCCATCGGGACGTGTCGATTGCTCCGGACGCCACCAGCGCCGAGACGGCTGAGGCAATCGCTGCTGTTCTCGGCGAGATCGGCTGCGATGATCAGCCGGCGGTGCTGGCGATTCCGTCCGAGTGGTGCCTTGCCGCGGAGATCTCCACCGACGATCTCGGACGCGGGGGCCGACATCGTGCGATGACCTTTCGCCTGGAGGAGCATCTGCCGCTTTCCGCCGAGGATATGGTCGCCGATTTCGTCGAGGCGCGAAAAGGCTCGGCCCTGGGGATTGCCGCGGAACTCGGCCGGCTGACGGAGTGGCTGGATGCATTGGGGTCGGCGGGGATCGCGGTGGGCTCGATCGTACCGACGGCCCTGCTGGCTGCGCGAGCGGCTGCGCGCGAGGTCGGCGCCGTTGATGCGGTCCTCGTGGCCCAACCCTCTCACGAGGGCGATGGACCCGCGACGGTCGACTGGATCGAGCTGCACAAAGGCAAGCCCGTCCGCTGGCGATGGTTCGCCGACGACCGGTCGGCCCTTCGCGAGGCGGTCGCCGAGTTGGACCGACAGGACGATCCATCGCGAGTGGTCCTGGTCGGTGAGGCGGACGGGGCGCGTCTTGGCATTGAGGAAGCCAACCACACTGAGTGGGTAGGCGACGCCGGTTTGGACGTGTTTGCCCGGGCCCTGGGGGAGGCTGAGGGCGTGTTGAACCACTCCGACCCGCCGTGGGTGGAGTTGCGTCGCGGGCCGATCGCCGCGCCGGATCACAACCAGCCCTGCCGGGGCCCGCTCGTTGCGGTGGTGACGGCGGCAGCGGTGCTCCTGGTGTTGCTCGCCGTGGTGTTCACGTGGCGCGGGATGCAGTACGACCGGCTCGCCAGCCGACACCGGCGCGAGCAGTTGAAGGCTTTCCGCGAGGCGGTTCCCGACCAGCGCCCGCCGATCGACATCCTTGGTCGGATGCGATCGGAGTATCGCAAGCTGGCCGGCATCGGCGGCGAAACGCTCGACGCCGACACGTCGTCGGCGGCCTTGCCTGCATCTGCACTGGTACACCTGCGGAACGTACTGGCGAGCCTGCCCGGGCAGATGCGGTTCCGGATTCTGGAAGTCGAGATCGGGCCCGGGAGCGTAGATGTTCGAGGCCAGGCGAAATCATATGCCGACGCCGAACGCATCGCCGCCGCATTGCGGGATACGAAGCTGTATGCCGTGGAGATGCACGAGACCCAGCGCCTCCGCGAGGAGGGCGTGAGCTTCCGGTTCACCGCGACCCCGGTCCGGACGGAAGGGGGCCGCCCATGAGCCCCCGGAAACGGCAGAGAATCCTGGTGGGCATCATGCTGGCGATGCTCGCGGTGGCGGCGCTGTGGAGCCTGAGCTACCTGTTTGAGCAACGGGCCGACGCCGAACGCGCCGCCGGTGAGCTGTCGGCCTGCAGGGTGTTGGCCCGGCGGATGACCGCTCTGCGCGACAAGCCGGCCGTCGCCTCGGCCAAGGACGTGGGCGTCCGCGAGCTGGGCACACGGATCGACGCCGCCTCCGCCAAGGCGAGGCTGGGTCGCCAGGCGCTTCGCAGCGTGGACCCCGGTTCGCCCAGGGCGATGGACGACACGCCGTACCTGCTCAAACCCACTACGCTCGAACTGCAGGGCGTGACCCTCCCGCAATTGACGAGCTTCCTGTATCATCTGACCAGCGAGCCCGGGCTGGTCGTGCGGGATCTGCGGATCCGAAACCCCCGCCGCGACAGCGAGGGGGCCGACTGGAACGCCGAGGCAACACTGACGTGGCTGATCTACTCGCCCCAGCGGGCGAAGGAGCTGAACCGGTGAAACGTCGTGCGAGGTACATCGCGATTCCGTTGGCGCTGATGGTGGCGCTGGCTGTCCTGGCTGTCGGTTGCAGCAACGACACCCGGCAGGTCCGGTCCAACTATCGGACCATCACCACCGAGCCCCTGCGCGACACGGACGCCGCCCGCGCCGCCAACCAGCGCGGTGTGGAGCATCTCCGTGACGGCGAACTGGACAAGGCCGAGGCCAAGTTCATCCGCGCCTGCGAGGAGGACGTCGAGTTCGGCCCGGCCCACAACAACCTCGGCGAGGTGTATTACCGCCAGGACGACCTGTACAAGGCAGCTGTCGAGTTCGAGGCCGCCCGCAAGTTCATGTCCGATCACCCCGGTCCGCTGAATAACCTCGGGTTGGTCCACGAGCATGGCGGCGAGTACGGCCGCGCGATCGAGTACTATCGCAAGGCCATCGAACTCGACCGCGACAACATCGAGTACGCCGCGAACCTCGCCCGGGCCATGACCCGCCGAGGCGACCGCAGCGACGAACACCGCGACCTGCTGCGACGCATCCTCGCCGAGGACAAACGCCCGGAATGGCTGATGTGGGCCAAACGCGAGCTGGCCGAGAAGTACGGCCGATCGGAGTGAACCCTGCCGGGCGGCTTGAGTTTGCCGGGCGAGGTGGGGCATAATCGGGGGCATGAGCGATGAGCGACCCACACCGTATCGCTGGGTGGTCCGCCTGGCTGTCCTGGCCGGGGTGTGCTACCTCGCGTGGATGCTGATGGTCTGGTTCGGGCGGAACCTCACCGAGACCGACCGCGCCACCGAGGCCCGCAAGCACACCTGGTTGGTTCTCGTCGATGCCAATACCGCCCGATCCGACGCCACCGAAATCGACGTGCGTCGGCCTCGCGGTGAGTCGCTGGCAAACGTCGCCGCCGCCCTGGAACCGCTCTGGGACGCCAACGAGCCCGGCCGGGTCCGCGTGGTACTCAAGGCCTGGCAGCAGGACCCCAACGCGATCCGTCACAGCGCTTGGGGGGAAGGGGTGAAAATGCTCGACGCGCTCTGCGCCCCGCCCGCCTGGAGCATTCAGCCCGCCGGCGGACAGCTGCGCGTGAGCGTCCCGGCCGATCCGAACGTGCCGGCCGTCGGTTACCCCGCCGACGTCTCGGGTCGATCGGCGTTGGCTGCGAGGGTCTACGATACCGTGCTGGAATCGCACCGGGCACTGGCGCCGAACTTCGCCCGAAACGCCCCGCAGGTGCCCAACCCCAAGAACCGCGAAATGGACCGCATCCCCGAGCCCCTGAGCCCATGAGCGAGCGACGCAACATCATGCTCGGAACCGCCGGCCACGTCGACCACGGGAAAACGGCGCTGGTCAAGCTGCTCACCGGCTGTGAGACCGATCGGCTGGACGCCGAAAAGCAGCGGGGGCTCACCATCGAACTGGGGTTCGCCCCCTGCACCATGAGCGACCGCCGCATCGTGGGCATCGTGGACGTACCAGGGCACGTGGACTTCATCCGCAACATGGTCGCCGGGGCCCACGGCGTGGATGTGGTCATTTTCGTGATCGCCGCGGACGATTCGGTCATGCCGCAGACCCGCGAGCACATGGACCTGCTGACCATCCTCGGCTGCGAGGCGGGACTGGTCGCCCTGACGAAGATCGACCTGATCGACGCTGAACTGCGCGAGATGCTCCTCTCCGAGGTGCGGAGCTTCACGGCCGAGACGTTCCTGGCGGACGCCCCGATCTGCCCGGTGAGCAACGTCACCGGGGAGGGATTCGACGAGTTCTTCGCCGCCCTGAACCGTGTCGTTGACGCGGCGCAGCCTCGCGCGGGCGGCGGGCGATTCCGCCTGTGGTCGGAACGAAGTTTCAGCGTGAAGGGGTTCGGCACGGTCGCCACGGGAATCCCGTCGGCCGGCGAGGTCTGCCGGGGCGATACGCTGGAGGTCCTTCCCGCCGGGCGGACGGCGCGCGTCCGGTCGCTGGAGGTGTATGGCGAATCAAGCTCGGTTGGCAGAGGTGGCGAGTGCGTGGCGCTGAATCTTTCCGATATTGACGCCGACCACGTCGGACGCGGAACCGTGCTCTGCCGGAGCGGCGCCTGCCGCACCGTCACCATGTGCGAGGGCGAGCTGACGCTGCTGGACCGCCTGCCCAGTCCGCTGCCCGATAACACTGAGGTGCATCTCCACGTGGGCACCGCCGAGGTGATGGCGAAAGTGGCGATTCTCGACGGCGGAAAGCACCTCTCTCCCGGCGAGTCGCGCCTGGTTCAGCTGCGATTGCGCGACCCGCTACCCCTCGCCGCCGGCGACCGGTTCGCCATTCGTGGAACGCTGGCGGGCCTGGCCGGCGGACGCATGACCACGCTCGGCGGCGGGCGAGTGCTGGACGTCAGCGACATCAAGCTGCGGCGCAATCGGCCCTGGACCATCCAGAAACTCTCGGCCCGGCGCGACGCGCTGGACGACCCGGGCCGATGGACGGCACGAATCCTGCGCGAATCACCCGACCCGATCTCGCCTGATGAGTTGGCCCGGCGAGCGAACCTCCAGCCGACGGTGGTCGCTGAGATACTCGCGGACCTCGTCGGCCGGGAGGAGGCGATCGAACTGGGCGGGCGGTTCCTGCACGCCGAGGCGGTGAGGGAGCTGGCCGAGAGTGTTATCGAGGTGCTTGGTGAGTTCCACGACGCCAACCCACTTCGGCAGGGGCTCGCGCCGGAGGAGTTGGCAAGCGGGCTGGGCGCATCGGACCAGACGCTGGCTGCGGCGCTGGATTGGCTGGGACGTCGAGGCCGACTGGAGAAGCGCGGGAATGTGCTCGCCCTGCAGGGTCACGCAGCCGCCCTGAGCGAGGCCGACATCGCCGTGTGCGAGCGGATTCGTGAAACGCTGAAGGCGTCCGGTGTCACCCCGCCGCTGCCGGCAGAGCTGGCCGACCAGGTGAACCTGGACGAGACGACGTTCGATAAGTTCGTTACGCTGTTGGCCGACAACGGCGATGTCCTTCGGCTGGATGAGAAAGTTCTGGTGCATCCCTCGGCCGTCGAGCGTGCCAAGGCCGTCGCGCTGGAACTGTTCCACGCCGCCAGCGGATTCACGACCACGGAGTTCCGCGACGCGTTGGGCGTCTCGCGCAAGTACGCCGTGCCGCTGCTGGACTACCTCGACAGCATCAAGTGGACGGTGCGGTCGGCCAACCGCCGCACGCCGGGGTCGGCTGCCCGGGAGAAGTTGCCCCGACACTGAGAGCCTTCCCGCCCCATGGGCCCGACAGGAGAAACACCATGCCGCAGAACGTAGACCTCGCCAAACGCCGACGCATCATGCAGCGATCGATGAAGCTCGGCCATTGCATCTGCGATCCGAAACGACCGTGTCCGTGCAATGTCTTCACACAGGATGGCTACTGCCCCTGCGCCGGGGAACGACCCGACACCGCGCCGGCCGACAACGTGAAGCTCACCGAGTTGGTCCACAATGCCGGCTGTGCGAGCAAAATCGCGCCGGCGGACCTGGAGACCGTGCTCAAACGCCTCCCACCGGTATCCGACCCGGCTGTGCTTTGCGGCCTGCCCGCCGGGGACGACGCCGGCGTCTATCGCCTGCCCGACGGGACCTGCCTGGTGCAGACCGTCGACGTGATGACGCCGGTGGTCGACGACGCCGAGACGTTCGGGCGGATCTGCGCGGCCAATTGCCTCTCGGACATTTACGCGATGGGCGGAACGCCGCTGACCGCGCTGAGCATTCTGGCGTTCCCCTCCGAGACGCAGGACGGCGAGCTGATGTACCGCATGATGAAGGGCGCGATGGACGTGCTGGGCGAGGCGGGGGTGGCCCTGATCGGCGGGCACAGCGTGAAAGACGAGGAAATCAAGCTCGGGTTCGCGATCACCGGCACGATCGACGCCGAGGCGGCTGTCTCGCACGGCAGCGCGAAGGTGGGCGATGTGCTCGTGCTCACCAAACCGCTCGGGGCCGGCGTGCTGAACTTCTGCCGCCAGATCGGGCGGAATGCTCCGGGGCTGGCCGAGGCGGAGGCGTCGATGGCTACGCTGAACCGCGACGCGGCGGAGGCGATGAACGCGGTGGGCGTCTCGGCGGCGACGGACGTGACGGGCTTCGGGCTTTACGGGCACCTGATCAGCATGGCGCGTCATTCGGGGGTGACCGCACAGGTCTGGGCCGATCGGCTGGGGGCGTTTCCCGGGGCGATCGAGGCTTTGGAGGACGACGTGGTCCCCGGGGCGATCGAGCGGAATCGTGAGTTCGTAGCCGACGATATCGCCATCGCCTCCGACGTCGCAGCCGGTGCGGGATTGCTGGGCTTCGACGCCCAGACCTCCGGCGGATTGCTGATGGCTGTGCCCGAGGCGAAACTGGCGGACCTGCGCGAGCAGTTGCAGCGGCGGAATACCCCGGCGATGGTCATCGGAAAGGTGGTGGCCGAGTCCGATGGCAGGATCGTCGTGACGACGGCGAAGGAGGCGGTCGAGTCGGCTGGGCTCAGGGACATCGTGGATACACCCGGAGGTGAGCAGGGCCGGAAGGCGAGTTGCGGCGGCGCCCAATCCGGCGAGAGTTCCTGCTGCCCGGGGAGCGAACCCGACGAGGCGAGCGGCGCGTGCTGCTCGGCCGGCAGGGAGGCGGGTACGGCCGGCGACTCGCTCAAGGCGTTCGGCGCGCTGATGCGATCGGCAGGGGCCGGCGGTACGATCGACGAGACGGCCAAGGAACTGATCACCTTCGCGCTGGTGCTGCTGAGCAAGTGCGAACCGTGCTTCGAGGCCCATTGGGCGAAGGCGGCGAACATGGGCATCTCCCGGGAGCAACTGGACGAAGCCGCCTGGTGCGCCATCGCCATGGGCGGGGCGCCGGTGCGGATGTTCTACGAGCAGATGAAATCCCGGGTCGACGCCGACCACGTGCCGGGCAGGGGATGCTGCTGAGGCCCGTACCATCAGAATTGCCTGGCAGTTTTTCAAGCTTTCGCGAATAGAGGGTTGACTTCTGATCGCCGGGGGATAGAGTGGGGAATCTCGCTTCGCGGCGAGATCGCCGAACAACCCGCGGCCGTGGCGGAATTGGCAGACGCGCAGGCTTCAGGTGCCTGTTCCCTTCGGGGAGTGAAGGTTCGACTCCTTTCGGCCGCAATGAGAACACCGCCGACTCTCCCGGGTCGGCATTTTTGTGCGCATCGGGCAGTATCCGGGGGCGTTGCCTTCAGGGCGTCTCCGTGATATGCTTCGCCCGCACAGACTGTCCTAAAGGAGTGATCGCATGTCCCCCATGGGCGAATCGCTGAAGCGTCAATTCGGCCAGGCGTTCGACGTGCTGGAGGCGGCGGTTCGATTGCTGGATGACTCGCAGTGGCGGCAGGGCGGGTCGCCCTACGACGGACCGGCCCGGGGGACGCTGCACGCACTGCAGGCAGCCGAGTACTACACGCATGGCCGGAGCGAGGTGTTTCGCTGGCAAGGCAAGGGCGTGTGGGAAATGGACAGCCACGAGTTGCCCGACCAGCAGGAAATGCTGGATTACCTCGCGGCAGTGCGATCGATCAACGACGAATGGATCGCTTCGCTCGACCGGGGACCTCTTGCTGTCGGCGGAGAACAGGCCGGACAGGCGCTGGACCGGGCCGTCTACGCCGTTCGCCATCTCCAACACCACACCGGCGAGGTCTGCGCCTGGATGAAGCAGTTCGGCCATCCGCAGGAAACGTGGGTCTGAGCGGTCCGGCAGGCGAAGCGTGCAGCATCTATAAGATTCATTTATCGCATCGGCGGGGGGCTCTCGACGTTGGACCTCAAAAGGGGTAGTAAGATAAAGGCGATTCGGCTACACTGGGGGCTGTTGGTCGATAAGAACTCCTTGTAAGCCGGAGCCACTGCCCTTGCATACCGATGTGATGAAGACCTTCTGCGACCTCGTGGACGCCGGGAGTTTCTCCAAGGCCGCCGAGATGAATTTCATTTCGCAGTCGGCGGTTTCGCAGCAGTTGGCGAAGCTGGAGCGCGAGCTGTCGGTGCAGTTGATATCGCGGGGCGGCGGGTTGGTCGCTCCCACCGAGGCCGGCCGGGCGTTTTATGACGGCTGCAAGGACATCATCCGCCGCCACGAGCAGCTTCTGGGCGAGGTGCGGGCCGCTGCCGACGCCGTTCGCGGCGTGCTGCGGGTGGGCACGATCTATTCGGTGGGCTTCTACCTGCTGGACCCGTACGTGCGCGAGTTTCTCCAGGCCCACGCGGAGGTCAACCTGCACGTGGAGTACACCCGCTGGAACCGCATCAACGCAGCCATCGTCTCCGGCGAGATGGACCTGGGAATCGTCGCCTGCCCCGAGAAGCAGCGATCCATCGAGATCCTCCCGCTGACCAGCGAAGAGATGGTTGCGGTCTTCGCGCCGGGCCATCCGCTGGCAGGGCGAGACTGCATTGGCGTCGAAGAGCTCGAAGGCGAGACGGTGGTGGCCTTCGAGGCGGGCATCCCGACGCGCGTGTTTATCGACAAGCTCCTCAGGAAGCACGGCGTGACGGTGAACATCGAGATGGAGTTCGACAACATCGAGCTGCTCAAGCGGGCCCTGGAGGTCGGCTCGGGGGTGGGCATCCTGCCGGTCGGGAACATCCAGCGGGAGGCCGACCGGGGCGACCTGGCGTTCGCACGCATCGACGGCGATGAGTGGCGACGCCCGATCGCGATACTCCGGCGCCGCGGGAAGGCGGCCAGTCCCGCCGAGCGCATGTTTCTCTCGGTGCTGCGCGAAGGGCACGAGGCGTAGGCGGGGGCGCATAGAAAACCGCGCGTCGAGGAAGGTATGCACCCGCTCGACGCGCGGCCGATTCCGTCTCCGGCGGGCGTCAGTCGACCGGCGAGAACTCGCTCTTGTCGGCGCCGCACTCGGGGCAGACCCAGTCGTCGGGAATGTCCTCGAAGGCGGTTCCGGGTTCCACGCCATTGTCGGGGTCGCCCACGGCCGGGTCGTACTCCCAGCCGCACAGATCGCAAACGTACTTCTTCATGTTGGCACCTTTCTTTCGGTTGGAGTCAAAACGTCGTTGCTGCTGAATGTTGGTTACCGGGTCAGGCTGTAAAAGTCAACGCAGCCGTCGATCGTTGCACGCGTCAACACGGGCAGGATGCCCGGGCTGTGTCTCTCACGGCGTTTCCGGTGGTGTATCGGTGGTTTCTTCGGGCTGGATTCCCAGCAGCTCGACCAGATCGGCCGGCTCGATGCGGTATCGGCTGCCCCGGCCCTGGAAGAAGCCGTGCTCGCGCACCAGGTGCACCGAGAGAGGCGTGTATCGCTGAACGACCTCGCCGGTTTTGGGGTCGGTCAGCTCGACCTCGCCCTTACGGAAGACCTTGCCCCCCCAAGGGGACGGGATCTTTCCCATCGACTCGCGATAGGTCGCCACCAGCCCGCGCCCGCCGGCCGTCGTGACGGTCACGGGGGCGCCGAACGTGTTGACCGCCGCGCTGAGAATGCGTTCCATCTCGTCGGCGATCCGGTCTTTCGTGATACCGAGATGGTCCAGTTCGTGGGCGTCGTTCTCGATGATCTCGTGCAGTGTGCGGTGATCGTGTCCGAGAAAGCCCTCGCGGCAGAGAACGCCCGGGGCCATCCGTTTCATCAGTCGGTCTTCGTCGGGGAGTTTTTTCATGCGGAGGCTCCGGGGCTAGGCGAACTTGTCGTAGAAGCGGCGGTCTTCGATGATGCCCTTGCCATCGAGCACTTCGGCTGCGGCGTCGATCATGCCCGGCGAGCCGCAGAGGTACGCCTCCATCTCGGCCCCGTCCTTCACGCGGCGGTCGAGCACATCGGTAATCAGCCCGGTCTCGCCGCTCCAGTCGTCCGGCGGGTCCTGGCAGGACAGCGCGGGCACGTACTCGAACCACTCCAGTTCGTCGGCCAGGGCGTAGAGTTCCTCGGTGAGGAACATGTCACGCGGGTTGACCGCGCCGAAGAAGTAGGTGCATTTCTTGCGGAGGTCGTGTTCCTTCATGTGGCGAATCATCGACCAGAACGGGGCCATACCCGATCCGCCGGCGATCCAGACCATTTCGCGATCGGTCTCCTGCAGGCGGAAATCGCCGTAGGGGCCCGAGAGGGTCACCTCGTCGCCCTCGGAGACGTGCTCGAACACCCACGTCGTGCAGATGCCCCCGGGCACGAGGCGGATCATCAGTTCGATGTAGCCGTTGTCCGATGGTTTGGACGAAATCGAGTACGCCCGGTAGACCGGCTCGGGGTTGTCCCCGTAGGCGGGGGCTTCGAGCTGCATGTATTGGCCGGCGACGAAGTCGATGGTCTCCGGCTCGATCAGCTTGATGCGCAGCTCCTTGATATCGTGCGTCAGGTCGCGGATCTGCTCGACCCGGCCGCGGAATTCCTTGATCGAGAACAGCTCCTCGGGGATCTCGATGGCCATGTCGTTGCGGACCTTGACCTGGCAGGAGATCCGGATGTTGTTCTCTTTCTCGGTTTCGTCCAGGAGAGGGTCTTCGGTGGGTACGACCGGGCCGCCGCCGTCAAGAATCTTGCACTTGCAGTATGCGCAGGTCCCCCGGCCGCCACAGGCGGAGGGAATGAACAACCCCTCGCCCTTGAGCGATGCCAGCAGACTTTCGCCGCCCTCGACCTGCAGTTCCTTCTCGCCGTTGTTGATCGAAATCGTGCAGATCCCGTAGTTGACGAGATACTTCTCGGCCAGCAGCAACAGCGCCGCCAGCACGGTGGACAGTACGCAGGCCGTCAGGGCCGCCAGAAGTACGCCGGTTACCAGGTTCATCGAGTCGCCTCGCTCACAGTTTGATCATTCCCTGGAAGACGGTGAACGCCATGGCCATGATGCCGGTGATAATCAGCGTAATCCCCGGGCCCTCCAGCGCGGCGGGAATCTTCGCCTTGCTCAGCCGTTGGCGAATGCCCGCCATGATGACGATCGCCATGAACCAGCCCAGTCCGGAACCGAGCCCGAAGACGAAGACCTCCGGCAGGCCGTACCCTTTGGAGAGCACGTCGTTGACCATGAACAGGCTGGCCCCGAGGATCGCGCAGTTGACGGTGATCAGCGGCAGGAAGATGCCCAGCGAGTAGTACAGCGGTGTCGAAATCCGCTCGATGAGCATCTCCATCAGCTGCACGAACGCGGCGATGACCACGATGAACAGGATCAGCTTGAGGCTCTCCGCCGGGACGCCATAGGGTTCGAGCGGCTGAAGCACATACACGTACAACAGGTAGTTCAGCACGCAGGTGCACGTCGTGACGAACAGCACCGCCAGCCCCATTCCCACCGACGCCTTGAGCTGTCGGCTGATCGAGAGGAACGGGCACATTCCCAGAAACCGCGTCAGCAGGATGTTGTTGGTCAGCGAGGCGGAAACCAGGATGAGCACCATTCCCGCGGTGAAGCCCACATCGGGCGTGGCGCCCTGGGCCTGCATCTGGGCGAGCAGGGGGGTCATGCGGCACCTCCTTCAGCGGCTGCTTCGCGTTTGAGGGAATACCACCGGGCCACCCAAACGGCGATCGCCAGCAGGAAAAACGCTCCGGGGGGCATGACCATGATCGTCCAATGTCGCCACGCCGTCTCGTGCACGCCCGGCTGGTACGCCCGGAGGAAGTCGAAGGTGATCTGCCACGACGTGCCCTTCAGCAGCGTTCCGAACCCGAGGACCTCGCGGACGATCGCGATGCTCATGAGCACCAGGCTGTAGCCCAGCCCGGCCCCGAGCCCGTCGGTGAGGGCGGGGAGGGGTTTGTTCTTGTTGGCGAACGCTTCCAGCCGACCCAGGACGATGCAGTTGGTGATGATCAGCCCGACGTAGGCGGCGATGTCCTTGTGGGTATCGAAGAAGAACACCCGGAAGACGATGTCCACCACGATGACGAAGACGGCGATGATGAGCACCTGCACCATGATGCGGACGCGGTTGGGCGTGAAGTTTCGCAGCAGGCTGACGGTGAGCGAGGACATCGTCGTCGCCCAGATGAGCCCGACGCACATCAGCGCGGTGTTGAACACGAGGTTCGTCACCGCCAGGGCCGAGCAGATGCCCAGCACCTGCCGGAAGATGGGGTTCTCCGCCCAGAACTGGGTCTCCAGCGCCTCTCGGGCGGTGAGTGTATCCTGCGGGGGCATTACACGCCTCCTTCCACGTCAGGAGCGTTGGCGTCGGGCGACGATGCGCTCTTGAGCAGGCCTTTGGCCCGGGCGGCCCGGCGGAACTGCTCGATGCGGGTATTCACGAACGCCTCGACGGCGGTGCTGGTTCCGGTGGCGCCGGTGATGGCGTCCACGTGCCTGCCGTAGGCCGATTCGCCTTCATCCGGGCTGGACTTGGTGATGTAGATGATCTGGTCGGCCTCGGTGGGCGGTGAGATATCCAACCCCTCGAACTGCTCGGCGAAGGTCTCCTCGGTGATGCGTCCGCCCAGCCCGGGCGTTTCCTGGTGGGCCAGGAACACCGCGCCCAGCGACTTGTTCATGTCCGGGGCGACTGCGAGGATCCCGTCGATCCGCGCCCAGAAGCCGATCCCCCAGATGGGCATCGCGTAGCCGATGAGCTTGCCGCCCGCGTCGGGGTCGGTGTCGTAGGCCTGGTACGTCTGCAGCCGGGGGTCGGTGGGGTGGTTGAAGTTCACGCCGGATTCCGGGTCGATCAGGTCTCCCTCGACCTTGCGAATGTGGGTGTTGTAGAGCTCCTCGATGCGGGCATCGGACGGTTCGGGCGTCTCGGCCAGTTCGAAAACGCTCACCAGCGCACTCATCCGCGCCAGTTGCTCGTTGCGTTTGACGATATGCTGCGTCGAGGCGTGCAGCGTCATGATGGCCGCGGTGAACAGCGCGGAAACGACGGCGGCGTAGAGGATGACGTAGGTGGGATTCTTGGTATTCAGTTTCATTGGTCACCCTTCCCGGCGGCGGCCCGGGCTTTTCGCCGGTCCTCCCAGGAGCCCACGCCCAGTTCGATCAGCGGGGCGAGCATGTTGCCCAGCAGGATGCTGAACGTCGCGGCGGCGATGAACGGGCCCTTCCAGCGGAGGAAGACCAGCAGGAAGCCGATGACGAACGCGTAGATCAGCCGGGCCGAGTTCTTTCGCGGCGCGGAGACCGGTTCGGTCACCATGAAGACCATCGCGTACAGCGTGGTCCCGCTGAGCACCTGCCACGCCAGCGGGGGCACCTGTCCGACGTCGGTGTACCCCAGTCCCTGGCGGAACAGCAAACTGGCGGCCGTCACGCCGATGAGCCCGCCGAGCATGAGTCGCCAACTGGCGGTTTTCGTCACCAGCAGGTAAATCGCACACAGCAGGATGATCACGCCGCACCCCTCTCCGATACTGCCGGCCGCGAGGATCTCTTCGCTGCCGCTGGGCGTCTGGAAGATCCCGCCGATGGTCCCCCACGCCATGTCCCACAGCGTGGCGCCCTGGCCGTTGTTGACGATGGCTTCGCTGCCGTACTTGGTGCCCACGAACATGGGGCTGGCCTGGGTGACCGCGTCGGCGACGGTCTCGCCGCCGGCCTGGAGATACTCGGGCAACTGCTTGAGCGACTTGAACGACCAGTGTGCGAACCCGCCGGGAAAGCCCTGGAACGCGGGCACGAACCGCCCGGTGAGGTCCTGCGGGAAGCAGATGTACACGAACGCGCGTCCGACGATGGCGGGGTTTACCCAGTTTCGCCCGAACCCGCCGTAGACTTCCTTGCCGAACAGGACCGCGACAGCCGCCCCCACACCTGCCACCCACAGCGGTGTGGTGGCCGGCAGCGAGAGCGAATACAGCAGAATCGTCACGAACAGGGCGGTGGACACGGGTTGACCGCGATGTTGCGCGGAGACGTACTCCACCGCGAAGCCCACCAGCAGGCAGAACGCCACGATCGCCGCCACGACCCACCCGAAGAAGTAGATCCCGGTGAGCATCACGGGGATCAGGGCGTAGATCATGCGCAGCATCTGGGGCTGCTTCATGAGAAGCTTTTTGGGTTTCTTCTTTTTGGCGGCGGATCCGCCGGATGCTTGTGCGCTCATGCGGTCTCGTTTGTCCCAAGGCGTGTCGTTGCAGTGCGTCCATCAGCCATCAAGGCGGGCATCCCCTCGCCCGTGTGGATCCGTGGCGGACGGGCCGTTACTTCACTTCGGCGAGTTGGGCGTGCAATCTTTCGCCGATTGTCTTTCCCAGCTCCCGGCAGGAGGCCAATTCTTCGTTGGTGGGCACATATCGGCAGCGGACCGGGTCGGCCACCACGTCCACGTCCATCTCTTCCAGCAGGGCGGTGAGGAGCTTGGGCGCTTCGCCGCTCCAGCCGAACGACCCGAAAGCGGCGCCGATGAGGTTCTTCGGCTTGAGCCCTTTGAGATAGGTCATGCAGTCGGCCAGCGTGGGGAAGATGTTGTTGTTCAATGTGGGCGAGCCAACGATCAGCGCGCCGGCTTCGAGAACCTCGGTCGCCACGTCGCTTCGGTGTGATCCGTTGAGGGGCATCAGGCGAACGGCGATGTCCTTCTCGCCCAGCCCCTCTGCCACCAGGCGGGCCATCTTCGCGGTGCTCTGCCACATCGTGTCGTAGACGATGACGGCCTTGTCGGTCTTCTCCTGGGCACTCCAGCGGGCGTAGCTGTCCAGGACGTAATCGATGTCCGAGGCGTTGCGGTAGATCGGGCCATGGTCGGGAGCGACGATCTCGATCTGTTCGCGCAGGGGCCCGAGCTTGTCCAACGCCTTGGAAATGAACGGCGCCAGGTGCATCAGGATGTTCGCGTAGTACTTGGTCAACTCGTACTGCAGCACGGACGATTCGATCTGGTCGGCGAACCGCTCATTGCCGGCCAGGTGCATCCCGAAGGCGTCCTGGCTGAACAGGAGCTTGTCCTCCTTCAGGAAGCTGACCATGCTGTCGGGCCAGTGGCACATGCGGGTTTCGTAGAACGCCAGGTGCACGCCGCCCAGGTCGATCTCCTGCCCGTCTTCGACCACGGTGACGTCCTCGATGATGTGATGCTCCGAGAGCGCGCGGGCGCCCTGCCTCGAGGCGTAAACCGTCGAGACGCCCAACTCCCCAGCCAGTTCGCCCACCAGTCCGCTGTGGTCCATCTCGGAGTGGTTGGATACAATCACATCGATTTCGCCGGGATCGGCGACCGAGGCGATGCGCTCGAGCATCTCGCTCTTGAAGGGTGCCTTGACCGTGTCGATCAGTGTGAGCTTGTCCGCTTTGACGAGAAACGCGTTGTACGTGCTGCCACGGCTGGTCGCATAGCCGTGGAAGTCCCGCAATGCCCAGTCGATCGCGCCGACCCACCAGACGTGCTCACTGACCTTTATCGCTTTGTACGTCTCAGCCATCCGCTTGGTCCTCGCTGTCGGCCGACCCGGCCCATGACCGATCGGCTCGACGGGTTGTCACTTCTCTTCATCGCGCAACTGCATCAGGAGGTTCTTGAGGCTCGTTGCGTGCCCCATCTCCTGGTGGATGATGTCGTCGATTTTCGCTCGCTGGTCGGCGTTGGGCACGTATTCCTTGAGCCCGACGTAGAAGAGGATCGAGTCGCTCTCCATCTCGACGGCCCTGGCGATCACGTCGGTCAGGCGCTCCTGGCCGGTCCACGTTTTGGCGGGTCCGCCGGCCGGGTCGAACAGGCGATCGCTCGCCAGCATTTCCAGGTAGCTGCGGACGGACTCGTCGGGCTGGGCCGCCTGGTCGCCCTCGGCGGCTGCGCTTTGGCGGGCCAGCCAGTTCTCCTTCATCGCGGAGAACACCTGGAGATGATCCTCTTCCATCACCGCCAGCTGGCGGAGAAACTGCTCAGCCTTGGGGTCGCTCGCCAACTCCGCTGAGCGACGATAGAACTCCACACCATTGCTCTCCACCTGGCAGGCCAGGTCCAGCAGGTCCGCAGCGCTCATCTCATTGACAGCCATCCGTGGTTACTCTCCTTCGCCTTCAGCCGGCGGCGGGGTGAAGCTTCGCTGTCCCAGCTCACGATCGATCATGAACAGCGCGCCGGGCGCTTCCTTGCTGAGCTTGAGCTGCTGGACGATCTGGTCCACGGAGGCCTCTTCCTCGACCTGTTCGTCGGTGAACCACTGCAACATCGACTCGCAGGCGTAGTCCTTCTGCTCGCGGGCGAGGGTCACCAGGTCGTCGATCCGCTGGCTGATGTACTGCTCGTGCTTGTAGGCAGCCTCGAAGGCGGCCAGCGGCGAGTCCCACTCGGTCTGAGGCGCCTCGATGGCGGTGAGCTTCACGGTCCCACCACGCTCGTTGATGTGGTGGAAGAACTTCATCGCGTGGACCATCTCCTCCTGGGCCTGGGCACGCATCCACGCAGCCGCCCCGGAGAGATTCATCGTCTCAAACCACGCCGACATGCTCCAGTACAGGTAGGCCGAGAACGTCTCAGCGTTGATCTGCTCATTGAATGCCTTCTCAATCGGCTCCTTCATCATCGTTTTGATCCCTTTCAGGTCTGTTAATTCAGCTTTTCCACAGGCCATGCACGTTGCACAGCTCCCGGGCGGACAGCTCGCCGTCCACAGCCGGGAACGTAGCAGCCGGCTCGTCGTCCGGCGTCAGACGCTTGTACATTACAACGTCGCCGGCCGTCAGTTCGATCCACTGGATGAAGTGCTTGTCCTCCATCGGATGGGCGGTTTCCTTGCCCACGCGGACCTCCACCCCCTCGGCCGTTCGCTCGATGTACGGAACGTGCTTCTCGTTGGAGGCGTCCTCGGTCTTCGCTTCCAGCAGCGTCATCGGTTGGCCGCAACAGACCGGCTCGCCGGCGCCGCCTTCGATCGCCTCGACGACGATCCCGCAGACTTCACACTTGTAGACTTCCTTCGGTTTGGTCATGGGTCCTTCCCGGTCGGGTCCGGCTGTCAGCTCTGCTCGGTTGCCTGCCTGACGGCCGCCAGGGCAGCGTCGTAGTTCGGCTCGTCGGTCATCTCTTCCACCAACTCCTTGTAGACGACCCTGCCGCCGGTGTCCACCACCAGCACCGCACGCGCAAGAAGTCGCAACTCCTTGATCAACAACCCGTACTTCGTGGCGAAGTCCGCGTCGCGATGGTCCGAGAGCGTCACGATCCTGTCGGCGTCCTGCCGGCCGCACCATCGCGCCTGGGCAAAGGGCAGGTCCATCGAGAGGGTGAGAATCACGACGTTGTCGCTCAACTCCCCGGCGGCGTCATTGAACTTTTTGGTCTGCGTGGAGCAGACGCTCGTATCCAGCGAGGGCACCGATGAGAGGACAATCACCTTGCCCGACCAGTCGGACAGAGACTTCTCCGAGAGATCGTTGGCAATCGCCGTGAAGTCCACCGCCTGATCGCCCACGCTGACGTCCTGCCCGATCAGTGTCAGCGGGTCGCCCTTGAATGTAATTGCGCCTTCCTGTTCAGCCATCGTCGTCACTCCTTGTGCTGTGCATGGGTTGCGGTGCAACCGGCCGCCGGAGAGAACCCTCCCCGGCGGCGTCGGCACCTTGATTCATCCTATGCACCTGCCGCGTACAATTGACCGATTCAGGCGGCGAAAGCGATGTACTTCGCGCCGTCGGCGCTGCAGATGGGACACTTGTCCGGGGCGTCGCCTTCCAGCGTGTGGCCGCAAACCGGGCAAATCTGTACCGTCCCCAGCGCCAGGTCTTCGCCGTTGTCGACGGCCGTCTTGGCGTCGTGGAACATCTTCGCGTGAATCTTCTCGGCCGAGATCGCGTAATGCATGCTGCGCTGGGCGCCGCTTTCGTCCTGCATCTCCGCCACCGCCAGATAGGCCGGGTACATCTCATTGATCTCGAATTCCTCGCCGCCGATGGCGCCGGAGAGGTTCTCGGAGGTGCTCGCCAGCCCGAACCCCGCCATCGAGGTCACCGGGTGGTCGCCCCCGACATCTTTCATCGCGCGGAAATGCCCCGTCGCGTGGGCCTGCTCGGCCCGGGAAATCGCCCGGAACAACCGGGCGACGTTCGGAAATCCGTCCTTCTCGGCCTTGTCGCCCCAGATCATGTAGCGCATATGGGCCTGGGATTCGCCCCCAAAAGCACTGCGAAGGTTCTCAGCGGTCATGTCATGCATGTGTTGCTCCTCTCTGTGGAAATAGCCCTTGCGGGCATCCTCGATACCAACTGGTTCCGTGAAATCATCCCCGGGCAGAATGCCCGGCAGCTATGCCGTCTCGTCGGCCTTGCGGTCATCGAGGCAGGACGGGCAAACCCCGACGTACTCGATGCGATAGCCCTGTACATCATACCCACCGGCATCTTCCAGCAGATCGACGGCGGCGGGAATTTCCCGGACCTCGACGTCGTCCACCCGGCCACACTGCTCACAACGGATGTGCACGTGCGGATACAGGTCGGCGTCGTACCGCCGCTGGGGACCACCCTCGATCCGCTTGATCGCACCGCACTCGGCGAGCACTTCCAGGTTGCGATACACCGTCCCGAGGCTGATGCGAGGCAGCGTCCGCCGAACCGCCCGGTACACATCGTCGGCGGTGGGGTGGGCGTCGGTCGCCTGGAGCTCCGAGAGAATCAGCCGACGCTGACGCGTCATCCGCCGACCCTGACCTCGAAACTCGTTCTCTTTGTCGCTCATAGGAATTCTTATTGATTAGAATAGCCCCTGAAACTACGGCAAGCAAGGGAATACCCGAAGAATTCGCCTGTTTCAAGTACTCTTTAAGGTATATCCGTGTGAATGCGTGCATCCGACCCCGTCAACCCGGAAAAATCGCGTCGGCTGGGGGGCCACGGCCACGGGCTGGCGCGGGCTATCCGCTGTCCGAAATGTCGCCGGGGGTTGCCTCGCCCGCTTCGCTCAGCAGCGCGCGATAACTCTCGGCGGGCTTGGCCCCGACGATCCAGCGTTCCGGTTGGCCGTTGCTGAACAGCACGACGGTCGGGGTGTACTTCACGCCGTACTCCATCGCCAGGTTCGGCCGCGCTGCGACATCCACCTTCACGATGCGAGCCCGACCGGCATATTCGTCGGCCAACGCCTCCAACGTCGGCGCCAGCCGGGCGCAGGGCGGGCAGCCGTTCTTGTAGAAATCCACCAGGACGGGCACGTCGGCATCGAGCACGTCCGAGCGGAACTGCTCCGGGGAAGTGATCTGTGCGACGTTCGGGCCGTAACCGCCGGTAAGCAGGGGCAGGATCTGGGCCCCGACGCCTCCCAGCAGGGCCCCCACCAAGGCGGCACGCACGGGCCAGCCGCGAGGCCGGGCCTTCCCACCGCTCTGACGGGCGCGCGTCAGATACGCGAACAAACCGCCGATTACCGCCCCCGCGATCATGCCCAGCAACAGCACACCCATCGGCCAACCGTCCTTCCGTCATGGAACCTTCAATGGAGACAACTCACCCGCATCGTCATCCTATACGGGCTGCCATGGCAAACGGTTCCACGACGATCCGCCCCAGGGCGGCAACTTGTTGCGGGCGGAATCGCTAACGAGGCGACCCGACGTGACACGGGCTTCCAGTTGATAATCCTGAGCGAAGCCGAAGGCCTCGTGATCGGCGAAATACGGCCCCGTCGCCTGTCATTGAGCGTTCCAACGTCCGCTCTTACTCACCGGCCGGCTGAGTAGTGACTACTTTGGGGACCTTCGGGACGTGCACACGCTGCCTTTCTTCGTCATTGAGAGTCACCGCCACAAGCTCTGAGTCCTTCCGCAGCCACCAAGTCGCCTTACCGTCTTTGATCAGGCAGACGCCATCGTCCAATATACCCCCGAACCGTTCATATTCAAAAGGAACCACCGTTCTACACTCTCCATTCAACACACCCCATCGGTCGCCTTTCCGCGCTGCGTACAGATCACCACAGGCGAGGAACACCCTGTTGTATTCACGGGGGATCACCCAATTCCCTTCTCTGTCAATGACGCCATAGAGATCGTCCCGCATGACGCCGGCCACTCCACCCTCAAAGTGATTGGCCATTCTGAACAGATCATTCGTAATCCGTGATCCATCTGTACGAATATACGTCCAGTAGGCAACGCCATTTTCCAGCAACGCCGCCCGCGCCCGCTCTTCTGAAAATGGGCTGGCGACCATGTACCGGGGTTCTATCCTCGTTGTCCCATTTGCATCAACATAGCCCCACTTGTTTCCGATCTTCATGTTGATTAACCCGCTTCGCGAAATGCGCTCATACTCTTCATCATGTGCGTCATCAATCGGGAATCTGGGCTTCACCTTCCAACGACCTTCACCGTCAATGATACCCCACTTATCCCCAGCCTGAACCACGGCAACCCCCTCGGACATCGCACAGGCCCCGTCGTACTTCGGTTCGATGACCCAATTGCCCTCAACGTCAATAACCCCCCACTTGCCATTGTAGCTAACAGCAACATACCTGCCATCCCAAATACGAACATCATCGTACTGCGGACGGCGCACCCAACGGCCATGGTAGTCTGTCAGCCCCCATTTCCTGTCTTTCAGCACAAGAATAGCATTGCCATCTAATCCAGACCCAATCAGGTTTGTGAACACCGGAGGAAGCACGTATGCCCCATTCCTGTCAATCACAGCGCCAGGCCCGAATTCGGCAACGCTCACAATAGCAACACCACATTTGAAAGACGACGCAAGGGCATATCGTGGCTCGATGGCCCAAGTGCCGTCCATGTGAATATACCCATACAGTAGACCCCTCAAAGGATACTTCGCGGACGGATCCACTACTAACGGGTAGGGCAGGAGTCTCTCATCAGTCTTGCGGCCTTCATGCTTTGCGGCATCGCTGTCCGGTCGACTATCGGAGCAACCTGTCAGCAATAGCGCAACCATGTACACGCCCATACACCAAAGCCGCGTAACAGTTACAGATGAGGCCAACTGTGGCGTTTTTGCCTGTTGTATCATTTCGGCTCCTTTTTTCGCAGACGTTATCGGGGGACACCATACGGGTGTTCCACGTTGCAGTCCTGCTTGCCGCCGCCATGCTCCGAGACAATCTGCCCTGGAACCCACAAGACGCCTGAATGTCAAGACACTCGCTACGAACTGGAGGAATAATTCGTCTACCAGTGCCCTGGATTCGCCATGATCTGTCCGACACAGGGAGAAGCCACGACACGAGTCTTCATAGAGCAAGGCAGTCGCATGCTCTCGCTACCAGTGGAATTACGCCACAGATGGCCAAGCCAATCAGGATACACTTAAGCCATGGCCCCACGGACCGCCCAAAGGCAATCGCCAGCACGACGCCTGCGATCCACGCGACAGATGCACACGCGAACACCCCGGTCCTGGCCTGAGGAACATATGTGGCCCACGCCATGCCGGCACCTGTTATGAGGCACACAACCGACAGCTCAATGGGTACTCTGCGGAGTGTTACTCGTGTGTCCGGGGTCAACTTCTGAATCCTCTTTGGGAGTCGGATCCTGCCGTGTGCGGGGCGTCACGGCCGGGTCTGCCGCGGACGAAGATGTGTGCCCGTACGATCAGCGGTTTGCGGATGTCGGCTGCGGTCATGGGCGACCCCTTGCTTGTGGCCAGCTATTCTCCCGCGCTGTTGGCCGATCCGCAAGAGCAAATCCCTGCCAGTCCATCGCGCATCGACGATGGGAGCATATGCGGTAAGGGAAGCCCCCAGCGTGAGCTGGGGGGGGGATCGGGCACTACCACCCTCGACGGCCGAAAACCATCGTAATGCCCGCAGCTTCTTGCGGGCCTGCTTGTCGGCAGGCAGGCGGAATCGCGGGCGGGGAGCCTCATCGCTCGGGAAGGTGAGCGCTGCCCGTTCGAGAAGTCGGCCGACGCTGCCTTGACGCCAGGCTTCGGGGGTGCTAGCGTCTGGGTATTGTTCCTTCGAAGGGAGAGCACGCCATGAACGGGCGAATCATGCAAACGGGGATCTGCTTTGTGCTTGCAGCCATGCTGGTGAGTTCCGCCGCGGGTCAGCAAGGGGGGTTCGAGATCCAGCGACCGGACGGCAAAGAGAACTTCATCACCGACCAGGCAGGCCTGATCAGCGAAGCCGACGCCAACGAGATCAACACTCTGTGCCGTACGTTGCTCACCGAGAAGGCCACGCCGATCATCGTGGTGACGATCGACTCGATGGGTGACGCCGGTCGAAGCGGGATTCGCATTGAGACGTTCGCCCACATGCTGTTTGACAGCTGGGGCATCGGCCACGAGAAACTGACCATCAACGGCGAGGAGAAGGTCTGGAACACGGGCATTCTCCTGCTGGTGAGCAAGGGCGACCGCAAGGCCCGGATACAACTGGGAGGCCATTGGGGTCACCGTCACGATGAGTTCTGCCAGAGAATCATGGACGAGGCGATTATCCCGCATTTCAAGGAGGGTGAGTTCTCCGGGGGGATTCTCGCGGGCGTCCAGTCGCTGGCGTCGATGGCCCGGGACAAGCTGGAGATCCCCGCCGCGGCGCGGAAGCCCAGGCCTTGGTGGCATTACGCGTTGGTGGTCGGGGCGATTGGCCTGGCGATTTTCACGGTGGTTTCTCTTGTGCGTCGCGGCAGTGGCGGCTGGGCTTGGCTGCTGTGGGGTGCGGTGTTCGCCATCGTCGGATTCATGCTCTACCAGATGCTCACCAGTTCGAGTCGTGGTGGTGGAGGCGGTTTCAGCGGCGGGTCGTTCGGTGGCGGGTTTTCCGGCGGCGGCGGAGCGACGGGGTCGTGGTAGGTCCATCAGCGGGAGCAGACAGATGAAACGCGCATCGAACGTGTTGAGCGGCGAGCAGAAAGAGGCCATCGAACAGGCAGTGCGGGATGCCGAGAATCGCACAGCCGCCGAGGTCGTGCCGGTGCTGGCAACGGCGTCGGGACGGTATGATCGTCCCGAGGACGTGGTGGGCCTGTGGGTGGGAGGAATCGGAATTGCAGTGGCCTGGTTCCTGCTTCCGACGGTCGAGTCGGCCGACGCCACCGGGGGCTGGGGTGGCTGGCCGGGCTGGGCGAACCTGCTGATCCTGCTGGCTGTGCTGGTGGCGGGGTTCATGCTCGGGGCGACCGCGGGCTCGAAGATCCCCTGGCTGCGACGGCTGTTCACCCCGCGGCAGGAGATGGTGGACGAGGTGACCGATCACGCTGCGACCGTGTTTGCCACCCGTGGAATCTACCGTACCGAGGGGGCCACCGGATTACTGGTGTATGTCTCGCTGTACGAGCGGATGGCCGTCGTGCTGGGCGACGAACGCGTGCTGGAGACCGTCGGGCAGCCCTTCCTGGACGAATTGCGAGACGTGCTGGTAGAGAAACTCCGCGAGGGCGACGTGGCCGGGGCATTCACCGTCACAATCCGGAAGGCGGCCGACCGCTTGGCCGACGCTCTGCCGGTGGCCGACGACGACCGCGACGAACTCCCCAGCGAGTTGGTGATTCTGGACTGACCCCATCCGCGCGTCGGCCTGAAGGACGGACGACGGCGGACGAATCAGCCGGGTTCCAGAGCGCGGACATTGACGCCTCAATGTTTGCGGGAAAACACCAGACGCTGGCTGACACCTGAGCATTCGGGCAGCAGGACACTTCGGCTGAGAGTGCCCCCATCACATCCCTTCAAGGGCTTACGGACCTTACCTGCCCAAGGGCAATTCCTCCCTGCATCCGCGCGCATTCTCCGGGGACACGTTGAAGAAATGATTCGCCCCGCAGGTGAGGACGATGCGGCAGAAAGGGATTTTGTGTTGGGATTGGATTAAGAAAGCGATAAAATCCGATTAGAAAGTAAGAGTCGGCACGGGAACGGCATGGCCGCTTCGGAGCCGACAAATACACGGATGGGAAGGAGTTGCCCATGGAATCTGTACTGATGAACATTCTGATGATCGTGGTTCTGGGGACGATCGTGTTCTGCGTTGGCATGGCGATGGGGTTCGACGCCGAGCCGATGCTCACGGCCGCCCGTCCGTACGCGTGGGTGCTTATTGGCGTGATGGCGGTCTACATCATCGTGCGAACGGTGCAGCACGTCCGGGCGCGGAGCCGTTTCAGCCGGGGCGACCACGTGATCTACTACAAGCTGAAGTTCTCGGACCACCCCGGCCAACGGGCCGAGAACGTCGAGCCGGCGCGTCATGGGGAAGGATACAGTTACGTCGTTCGTAAGCCCTGGACCGTCGTGGCCGCCCACGACGAGGAAACCATTGAGGTCGTCACGCCGGGCGGGAAGCATCATGTCCTGGAGGCCGACGACCCGAAGCTGCACCGTGCCGGACTGCTGGAGACAATCATAATGCGGATGAAGTGGCGTAAGCAGTTCCCCTCGGCCGACGTCTGAGAAAGCTGAGGGCGGGGCTCGACCAGCGGCCCGCGATGTATCGCGAGCTTGTGGGTTGACCCGTCGCGGCGGACAACCGATGAGACGTATACGGAGCCCAGGGCGATGCCTTGGGCTTCTGCTTTGTCCCGCTGCGGGTTTCGGACGCCGTGGCAGCAGCGGCGCTTACAGGCCCATGTACAGCAGTGCCATCGCCCGGGAGATCGCGAACGAGAACATCACGCCGATCGGGTCCAGCCACGGGTGTAGCTCCATCAGTTGTGGGTTGACCGTCTCGATGACTCGCGGACCCACCAGCAGCCCCAGCAGGGCGAATTGCCCGTAACGGTGCTGCCACTCCATGAATCGCTGCTTGCCCAGCGGCGAGAGTTGCTCCCGCACGATATGATGGCCGTCCAGGGGGAACAACGGCAGCATGTTGAACACGCACAGTGCGATGTTCACGATCATCGTGATCATGAGCATCTGGTGGACGTGCCCCAGCGTCGTGCCCTTCTCGGGCAGGCCGAGTTGCGAATAGAACACACGCAGTGCGACGCCGCAGAGGATGGCGATCAGCAGATTGCTCACCGGCCCGGCCAGCGAGACCATGACATCGCCCAGGCGTGGCGGGTGGAGGTTGTGGGGGTTTACCGGGACTGGCCTGGCCCAGCCGAACCTCGCGAAGATCAGGCACAACGTGCCGATCGGGTCCAGGTGGGCCATCGGGTTGAGCGTCAATCGCCCCTGGTCGCGCGCGGTCGTATCGCCGAACGCCAGGGCGGTGCGCGCGTGGGCGTATTCGTGAATGGTCAGGCTCAGCAGCAGCGGGGGCAGCAGGAACAACTGCTCGATGAGCCATTGGGTGTTCGCGAAAGGCATGCGTTCCTTGTACTTGACCGGGGCCTGTGCGACAAGCGATAATGCTGCGTCACTCGAACCGCACGGACGCAC
Source organism: Phycisphaerae bacterium (assembly GCA_046541875.1). GTDB lineage: Bacteria > Planctomycetota > Phycisphaerae > SM23-33 > SM23-33 > CAZFPT01. The sequence goes on from JBKHCL010000002.1 coordinate 46,364, forward strand.
AGCGAGGACTCATGGACAACGCGACGCCGAATCTGGACGTAGCCCGACGCGCACTGGCGGTGGAACACCAGGCCGTCGGGTCGCTGGCGGATACGATCGACGAGTCGTTCGCCGACGCCTGCCGGGCGGTCTGCGCCTGCGGGGGCAAGGTGGTGCTCACGGGCATCGGCAAGGCCGGCGTCATTGCCCGGAAGATCTCCGCGACGCTCGCTTCGACCGGGACGCAGAGCATTTTTCTCCATCCGGTGGAGGCGTTGCATGGGGATCTCGGTCGGCTGCAGCGGGGAGATGTGGTTCTCGCGCTGTCCCACAGCGGGGCGAGCGAAGAAATCGTCCGTTTGCTGGACCACATCAAGGCCCGCGGCGCGACGCTGATCGCGATGACCTCCGACGGTCAATCGCCGCTCGGTCGCCACGCCGATATCACCCTCTGCTACGGGCAGATCGAGGAAGCCTGCCCCATGCAGCTGGCGCCGACCGCGTCGACCACGTGCATGCTCGTGTTGGGCGATGCCCTCTCGCTGACCGTGATGGACATGCGGGAGTTCGGCCCGGAGCAGTTTGCCGAGCACCACCCGGGCGGTTCGCTGGGTCGGCAGTTGATCCGGGTTCGCGACGCGATCGTTTTCAAGGCCGGCGAGCGGTTGACGCCGGCGGACGACTCGCTTTCGCTCGGGGACGCCCTGGAAGAGGCCCAGCGCGGCGACGTGCGACGGTCCGGGGCGATGCTCCTGGTCGATGCGGACCGGCGATTGAGCGGGATCCTCACCGACGCCGATCTGCGACGGTGCATCCTGGCCCACCGCGGGGAAGATATCATGTCCCGTCCGGTGCGGGATTTTATGACGGCAGAGCCCAAGGCCGTCGGGCAGGACGAACTGGCCAGCACGGCGCTGGCGATTATGAACGAATATCGCCTCGATGAGCTGCCCGTGCTCGACGGCGACGGCAAACCCGTCGGCGTCATCGACGTGCAGGACCTCCTCGGGCTCAAGACGTTGGGAGGGTCGCAATGACCCATGACGAAGACGCCCTTACCACCCACCGATCGGGGAAGCAGGACACGCTCCTCCGCCACGTGACCGACTACCGCCGGCTGCAACTGCTCGTGCTGGACGTGGACGGGATTCTCACCGATGGGAGCATCACGCTGACCGAGTCGGGCGAGGAGATCAAGACGTTCCACGTGCGGGATGGGTCGGGCATCAAATACTGGATGCGGCTGGGCAAGAAGGTGGCGATCATTTCCGGGCGCGGCTCTCCGGCGGTGAATCGCCGGGCGGGGGAACTCGGCATCGAGTGCGTTCGTCTCAACTGCAAGCGGAAGCTGCCCGTTTATGAGGACGTCTGCCGCGAGATGGGCGTCAGCGACGAGCAGGTGGCGGTCATGGGCGACGATCTGACGGACATCCCGATGCTGCGGCGTGCGGCGGTGGGCATTACCGTCGAGCAGGCACCGCTCGAGGTCAAAGAGGTCGCGACGTTCGTGACCCGCGCGCCCGGCGGAAAGGGGTGCGTGCGCGAAGCCATCGAGATGATGCTCCGCAACAGCGGCGAGTGGAATCGCATCCTCGAACGATACAACGAGAATCCTCCCAAGGACGCCCTATGAAGCGCAAGATCATCCTGCTGCTGGTCGGTCTGGCGGTGACATTCTCGATGTACTTCGGCTACCGGGCGATATCCGGCACGGTGGAACAGACTCGCGTGGAATTGCCGGACCCCAACATGACCGCTGCGCCCAATGACAGCCCGGGAACAAACCAGGCGGGCGGCAAGGGGTTCTTCTACGTCCGCAACGATCCGAAGACCAACCGGCGCGAATTCACCCTCGCCGGCAAGCAGTGGGAGAAGCGGGAGGACGACAGCTTCCGCTTTACCGATCCGAATGTGCAGATCTTCCTGGCCAACGGCGGGCGGCTGCAGGTGCTCGCCGATCGCGGTGTGGCGTACGTACGCGAGGTGGGCGACAGTTTCCAGCCCCGGCGGGGTCGGCTGGACGGCAACGTGCGGATCTTCTACTACCGTCGCGCGTCCGAGCGGACCTCCGCGCGCCGGGAGGCGAACGTGGTGCGGATTTTTACCGACAGCCTCAGCTTCGATAACGAAATGCTCCTGCTGAGCACCGACGCCCCGATCACGCTCTGGTCGCGGGAGGCCGACATGCTCGGAACCGGGCTGACCCTCCGCTGGAACGAGGGGCCCGGCGAGCTGGACGTGCTCCGCATCGAGAAGGGCCAATACATGGCCGTCTACGCCATGCCCGGCGGGATGGACGCGCTGGGCATGGGTGGCGGCAATGACGAGTCGACCGGCGATCGGCCCGGTCGCCGGACGACCACCGCCGCCACCGACGCATCCGGCCGCGGAGCGTCTGCCCCGTCACCGGCCACCACCCAGCCGGGAGGGGAGGGCGAGAAGCGCCCGGCGATGAACAAGTACGCCGCGACGTTCAACGACGACGTCCGCGTGATCGCCTCCGACGGGTCGGCCACCGGAATCGAATCGCTCTCGCTGATGTTCGAGTGGCAGGCGGAGCTGGACGACGAAGGCCGCGCCGCTCGGCCAACACGACGCCGGCCGCAGCGCGACGTGCCTGCCGACGCCAACGCTGCCGCCCCGCGTGCCGACGACGATGAAAAGACCGACGACCGGGCCGACCAGCCGCTGACGGTTTACTGGTCCGGGCCGTTGGAGGTAGTCCCGACCGGGTTCACCGGGACCCCGTCGTCCAAGCGATGGGCCATTCACGGCAAGGGGCGGCGGGTGCTGCTCAACGGCACCGACTACCGCGCCCGCTGCCGGCGGTTTTCGTATGTCTCCGATCCGAACAAGCAGATCGGCAAGCTCGAAGGCTCGCCCGATCAGCCCGTCCGCATGGTGATGGCCGGCGGCCAGCGGGCCACCGCCCCGGTGGTGCTGTTCGATCGCCTCTCGGCCGACCCGAACACCAGCAAGGTTTTCCTGGTCGGGCCCGGGCGCATGAGTCGGCCGACGGACGCCAACGCCCACGACGTGATGCTCCTGGATCTCGAAGAGGACGCCCGGGACGCCAACGCGGCTGAGAGCATCACCTGGAACGAAGAAGTCGAAGTCGTCTTCCGCCAGGGCGATGATCCCAACGCCCAACCGGCGCTGCAGCGGGCGACGTTCACCGGCGAGGTGGATTTCCGCCGGGCATCGGACGATACCGACATCCGCACGCCGTGGCTGCGCATCGAGACGGGGCAGGTCCGGCGGACCGACTCCACCGGCGGGGAGGCGAAGACCGAGACCTATCCGCGGGAGATCATCGCCCGCACGCTCAAGCCCGGCCAGCGCCTCACGGCCCGGCAGTCCGGCAGCCGAATCGACGCCAACGAGGTGACGCTCGCCTTCGCCGCCCCAGATCCGAAGGCAGAGCCCAACAGCCCCGCCGCCGAGGCGCGCCCGGCCGGCGTGAGAGCGTCCGGCAACGTTCGGCTGCGAAGCCGGGGCGACCCCAACGATCCGAACTCGGCGATCCTGGCGACCTGCCGGACGCTGGAGTCCAACCTGCTGGACGGCAGCGCGACACTGCGCGGCAAGCCCGCCCGCATTCTGCAGGATGCCAACCAACTCACCGGTGAGACGATCTACCTCGAACGCGGCGCAGGCCAGGACGCCCCCAACACCACCCACGAACGGCTGGAGGTTCGCGGGGCCGGCAGCATGACCTTTCGGACGGATCGTGACCTGGAAGGCAATCAGCTCCCCAGCGCCCGATTGGTGACGGTCGGCTGGGCCAAGCACATGAAATTCATCGGGGCCGACGACCAGGCCACCTTCACCGGAACGGTGCGCCTGCGCTCCCAGGCCGAGGAGATGGACTGCGAAACCATGGTCGTGCAGTTCGACCGGGTGGATGCGAACAGCCCGGCCGACGCCAACGCGACGGCGGATGGTAAGCAGGGCCCGGACGTGCTGGAGATGGGCTCGGATTCATTCGCCCAGCGGCGCATCCGCGAGGTGATCGCCACGCGGAAGGTCCGACTGTTCAGCAAGCAGGAGGACCCCAACGCCCGAATGCTCTGGCGGTTCACGCTGGTGACGCCCAGGCAGTTGACCTTCGACGCCAATGCCCGGACGATGCAGGTCTCGGGTGAGGGGAAGCTCGCCATCGAGGACTACCGCGCCCCGCAGCGCCGCGAGAGATCGACCGACGGCGACGACGCCTATCTCGTGAGCCCTTCGCAGACGGCGTTCGAGTGGGACAAGAGCATGTCTCTCTCGCAGGACGATCTGACGGTGATCATGGAGGGCGACGTCGGCGTGGTCCATCGCAGCGGGAAGAATGTCGTGCTCACCAAGGGCCTCAAGGTGCCCTTCGTCATGGCCGATGCGCCGGCCGGTCGGGAGACGATTCTCGGGTGCGACTGGCTGACGGCGACGTTCTCGCAGCCTGCCGACGCCAATGACGTTTCGAGGACGAAGGGCGAGGAAGGCAAAGCCGACGGGGTGTTCGGGCTCAGCGGCCGACTCGATCGGTTCGCCGCCCGACGGGGCGTGACGCTGCGCGACGGCCGGGCCCGCGTGGACGACTGCGAGCTGCTCACGTACGACCGCGTGGAAGACCTGGTGGTGCTGGACGGTTCGCTGGGCGACGAGCGTCGCGGGGGCAACGTTTATCTGCGGTATCGCGATCGCAATGGGGGCCTGCAGCAGAAATCGGCGTCGCGCATCATCTGGCGACCGGGGAAGAAGATCGCCCGGGCGGTGGATGTCTCGGGGACGGGCACCAGGGCGTCGGAGTAGGAAGCAGCGAGAAAATCCCCTCTCGTCGGGATAAAATGGCTTGACGGAAACGTCGGCATCAGGGTAATCTACCGTGCTTTACGCAGCCGGCGGGGAGATTGTATCTCCGCGTCAACGCAGGCTGCGTTCTCGTTTTGAACCCCATGTAACACGTGATGCGACCTTGGGTATGGATGCTTGAATCCTGCCGCCACGTGGAGGTGCACCAGTGAACACGACGGAATTGGTAAAAGAGCTGATCGACGCGGGAATCCACTTCGGGCATCGGGCGAGCCGATGGAACCCGAAGATGAAGCCGTACATCTATGGCAAGCGGAACCTGATCCACATCGTGGATATCAAGGAAACGCTCAAGGGGCTGCTGCTGGCGAAGAAGTATCTCGCCCGGGTGGTCTCCCAGGGCAAGGACGTGGTGTTCGTGGGCACCAAGCGACAGGCCCACAAGAGCGTGGAGACCCACGCCGCCCGCGTCGGGATGCACTGGGTGACCGACCGCTGGCTGGGCGGGACGCTGACGAACTTCCGTGAAATCCGCAAGCGCATCGGCCGACTGGAAGAGCTCGAGAAGCTGGACGCCGAAGGCCGAATGGACCAGTACTCCAAGAAGGAAGGCGCCTCGCTTCGTCGCGAGATGCGCAAGATCCAGCGGAACCTCGGCGGGATCCGCAAGATGACCAAGCTGCCCGGCGCGATGGTCGTGATCGACGAGATGCGCGAGATCATCGCCGTCCGCGAAGCCCGTAAGATCGGCATCCCGGTGGTCTGCCTGCTGGATACCGACTCGGACCCCGACCAGGTGGACATCCCGATTCCCGGCAACGACGACGCGATGCGCGGGATCGAGCTGATCGTCCGCGAGCTGGCCAGCGCGATCGAGGAAGGCATCAAGGGGCGTGGCCAGGCCGACGCGACCCCCGAGGAAGAGGGCAAGCCCCGCCGTCGCAGCCAGCGGGCCACCACCGCCCGGGCCGAGGACGTCGCTGCCGAAGCCGCCCAGGAGCTCAAACCCGAAGACGGCCCGAAATCCGAGACCAACGCCACCGAGAAGCCCGACAAGACCGAAATCGGCGAGAAGACGCCCGAGCCGGCCCCGGCCAGCGAGGTTTCGCCGTCGCAGGAACCGGCTTCGTAAGTCCCGCCCGGCAGTACGAGTAACGAACCGGCGCGCCCGCCAGAATGACCGGGCGGACGCCCCCGATCCCGACACGCATAGACACCAGGAGCAATAATCATGGCTGAGATTACCGCATCGATGGTCAAGTCCCTCCGGGAAGAGACCGGACAGGGCATGATGGAATGCAAGAAGGCCCTCACCGAGTGCAACGGTGACATGGAGGCCGCCCAGGACCTCCTCCGCAAGAAGGCCGGCGCCAAGGCCGAGAAGAAGGCCGAGCGCGAGACGAAGGAAGGCCTGGTCGCCATGTCCATCAGCGACGACAGGACCAGCGGTACGATGGTCGAGGTCCGCTGCGAGACGGACTTCTGCGCCCGCAACGAGGTGTTCATCGAGATGGTGGACGACGTTCTGGAAAAGGCCCGGGCCGCCGCGAACGAAGGCCCCATCGAGGCCACCGAGGACATCTCCGCCGCCGTTCAGGAAGCTTTCTCCAAGATCGGCGAGAACATGAGTTACGGCCAGGGCGTGAAGATCACCGCGACCAAGGTGGGCGGCTACAAGCACCACAACAACAAGGTGGGCGTGCTGGTGGGCGTCGATAAGGACGTGGACGACGAGACCCTCACCGGCGTGTGCATGCACATCGCGTTCTCCGACCCGATGGGCATCACCGTCGAGGACATCCCCGAGGAGCTGGCGGAGAAGGAGCGGAAATTCGCCGTCGAGCAGGCGATGGAATCCGGCAAGCCCCAGGAAATCGCCGAGAAAATGGTCGAGGGCAAGATGCGCAAGTTCCTCGAGCAGAACGCCCTGATGGAGCAGAAGTACGTCCGCGACGAGTCCAAGACGGTCAAGGAAGTGCTCGGCGGGGCCATGGTGACGTCCTTCGCGCGGTTCGCACTGTAGCCCTTGCCTGACGGCCAGAGGAGATCGGTCCGCGGATGACCCGCCAGCCCTATCAACGCGTGCTTGTGAAGCTCTCCGGCGAGATGCTCTGTGAGGGCTCGGCCGGCGGGGTACACTCAGCCGCTTTGGCCCGGGTGGTGGACGAGATCGCCGCGGTGGTCCGCGAGGGTACGCAGGTGGCCGTCGTCGTGGGAGCAGGCAACCTGCTCCGCGGGCGGGACCTCATCGAAGACCCTCACATCGCCCGCCCGACGGCCGACGCGATGGGCATGATGGCGACGATCATCAACGCCTTGGCGCTGCGGGATTCGCTCACCGGGCGGGACATTCCCGCCGTGGCGATGGGTGCTTTCCGTGCGGGGCAGTATCTGCCCGAGTTTTCCCGCGAGGCGGGCATCGCGGCGCTGGAGGCCGGCCAGGTCGTCCTCTGTGCCGGCGGGACGGGAAATCCGTACTTCACCACCGACACCTGCGCCACGTTGCGGGCGGCGCAGCTGGGATGCGAGGTGGTGCTCAAGGCCACCAAGGTCGACGGCGTGTACGATCGCGACCCTCAGAGGCACCCCGAGGCGGAGAAGTTTGAGATGTTGACGTTTTCCGAGGCGCTGGAGCGCAACCTCGGAGTGATGGACGCAGCCGCCTTCAGCATGTGTCGCGACAGCGGCCTGGAGGTGCTGGTGTTCCGCTTTGCCGACGCGGGAAACCTGCTCAGGGCGGTCCGCGGTGAGCCGGTCGGAACGCTGGTTTGCGGCACAGAACGCAAGGAGTGACCACGATGGCGATGGACGAGATCCTTCTGGAAACCGAAGAGGCGATGGAATCGGCTGTGGGCTACCTCAAGCAGGAGTTCCGCGGGATTCGCACCGGTCGGGCCAGCGGCGGGTTGGTGGAGCACATCAAGGTGGATTACTACGGCTCGCCGACCGACCTGCGCCAGTTGGCGAACATCTCCACGCCCGAGGCGAACCTGATCGTCATCAAGCCCTTCGACCCCAACAGCCTCAAAGACATCGAGCGGGCAATCCACGCCAGCGACCTGGGCATCACGCCGGCCGCCGACGGGAAAGTGATCCGCCTGACGATTCCGCCGCTGTCCGGCGAGCGCCGCCAGCAACTGGTCACGCAGGTCAAGAAAATGTCCGAGCAGACCCGCGTAGCCATCCGGAACGCCCGGCGGGACGCCAACAAGGATATCGACAAACAGCAGAAGGACGGCGAGCTTACCGAGGACGAGGCCAAACGCGGCAAGGACGAGGTCCAGAAGCTTACCGATAAGTACGAGGCCGAGGTCGACAAACTCCTCACCGCCAAGACCGCGGAGATCGAAGAACTGTAAGCACATAGCATGGGCTTTAAGCCCATGGCTGTGCTTTGTTATCATGCAACAGACAGTGCCTGCTTCGCCTTGGGCGAGCGGGTAAGAATCGCCCTCGGGAGGGTAGCTCAATGGTAGAGCAACGGCCTTTTAAGCCGTAGGTTCTGGGTTCGAGCCCCAGCCCTCTCAGTTCAGCGGAACCCCCGCGAAAAAACGTGAAAACAGCCCCCGAATAAGCCGATGAAGGGGTTGATTCACAGCCGATTGGCAGTATCATGTTTCCTCCACGCTGCAACCTGTGCAGCTGGGACCGCACCATGTGGCCCCATCGTCTAGTGGCCTAGGACACCGGGTTTTCATCCCGGCAACCGGAGTTCGAGTCTCCGTGGGGTCAGGAACGAACGCCCCGTCAGAGAACCCCTCTGGCGGGGCGTTTGTGTTGAGGTCGTCCGCTTGATGCCCCATGGCCAACCACTCGGCCGCCGTGAAAAGAGCATCGGCCATGACACCTCCGGGTCGATGCGATACAATCCGTCCGTGAACGAGACAGCCTTTGACAGCCTGCACGCCCGCCAAACCTCTCCCGCCGTCCGATGGACGGGGCGACTCGCTGCGCTGCTGGCCCTGATCGCGTGCGTTACGCTCGGCGTGCGTCAGTTCACGGCCGCTGATATCGGCTACCACCTCTACTACGGCAGAGAGTTCATCCAGACCGGCCGAATCATCACCACGAACCACGAGGACATCTACGCCCTGCCGCCCAGGGACCTCCCGCCCGAGCAACGGCCCGAGCCCGGGCCCGGCGCGTGGTACGATGAGGACGGCGTGTATCGCTTCATCAACGCCAACTGGGGCACCCAGGCGCTGATCGGGACAGCCTGGTGGCTGGGCGGCGAGGACGGCGTGCAATGGCTTCGCGTCGGTTGGACGGTGGTGCTCTTCGCATGTCTGCTGGCGGCCATGCGCCGCTCGCGGGTTGGTTGGGCGTTGGCGGGCGGCGCGATCCTGCTGGCGGCGGGGGCTGCCTACGGACAGATGCACGTCCGCTCCGGCATGCTGGGGGTGGTCGTGCTGGCCGGGCAACTGGTGGTGCTCCTGCCGTTGACCGACCCGGCCCGGCGGCTCCGCCGGCGCGACGTGATTGCCCTGGGATTGCTGCAACTGCTGCTGGTGAACATTCACAGCTACTTCCTGCTGGGCGTGGCGCTGACGGGTACGATTCTCATCGGCCGATGCGTTCGTTGGGCTTGGTGGCGCTGGCTTCGTCGCGACGCTCGCCTCGCCCGTCACGTCGGGCGGGATGCTGCCCTCGCCGCTGCTGCGGTGGGCGGCCAGCTCCTGGCATGTCTGGCGAACCCCTGGACGTGGCGGCTGGCGGTGATGCCCATCGAGACGCTGCTGTACATGCGAAAGCACAGCATCGCCGGGGCCGAGCCGGGCAACGTCGTCGGCCACCCTTGGTCGCGCATCGCCGAGTTGTACAGCACGTGGGCGACGCTCGGGACGCGCGAGACCCTCGCCGACAGCGTGCTGATCGTGCTGCTGATCGCCGCGGCGGGGAGTGTCCTGATCGCCTTGCTGCACCGGCGATGGGCCCTGGCGCTGATGCTCGGCGGGATCACGATGGTCACGCTGTCGGTCCGACGGAACATCACGCCCGGGGCATTGATGCTGGCTCCGATGATCGCGGTGAGTTTCTCGCTGGTGGTGCGGTGGCTGGCGGGACGAATGCACACGGTCGGCCGATCGCTGGCGGGTGTCGCAGCGGCGGCGGCAGTGAGCGTTTTGGCCGTCACGTTGTTCGTCGCGGCCGTTACGCACTGGCTGTTCGTGGCCGAGCGGTCGCACGAGCGGATCGGGTGGGGATGGAACCGGATGGCCGTGCCCGTCTCGGCGGCCGAATGGATCAACGCACACCAGCCCGACGGGCGAATGTGGGCGGACTTCAACAGCTCCAGCAACCTGCTCTGGCTGACGGGGCGACCAACCCCCGGCGTGACCAATACCTGGGCCTATCCGCCAGAGCTGATGAGCGAAGAGACGGATTTCCAGTTCGGCCTGACCAGCTATCGCGCCTTCGACGAGATGGTGCGCCGGCGTGGCGTGGAGTTCGCGGTTCTTCACGTCAGCCGGGTCTCAGGCAAACTCGCGCGGAACATCACGGGCGATCCGAACTGGGCCCTCGTCGACATCTCACCGCGTCATGTCACCTGGCTGCGAACCGACGGACCCAACGCCGAGCCGGCAGCGCGCTCGGCCATCACGCCCGAAACGTTGGACGTCGAGCCACTCGTGGCCCGACTCGCCGCTGCCGATCCGGCCAAACACATCGGCATTTACGAAGGCGGGCTGACGCTCTACCACATCGGCTGGTATGCCCGGGCGGCCGAGGTCATCGGGGCGTCGTTGAAGATCGCCCCGGACTACCACCGCGCCTGGCTGATGCGGGGCGAATGTCTGGGTCTGGCGGGCACGCGGCGGATGCTCCACGGCGACCCGGCCGGCAGGGAGGAGTTGGTCAAGGCCCGGCAATGCTTCGAGCACGCTCTTCGGCTGAAGGGCGGAGACTATCCCGAAGCCGCCGAGAACCTCGAGTACGTCAAACGACAGTTATCCGAGTTGGAGCAGGGGCGGATCCTGTATCCCGAGGATCTTCTCAGCCCGCCGGGCCCTTGAGCTTTCCGCAGCATGGGCATCCCGCCCATGTCCGAAAGATCGCACGGGCAGGATACCATGCCACGGCCGGCGCGGTAGACATCCCCCATTGCGGGTGCTAGACTTTAGCGACTCTCCCCTCGGGAGAGCGACGCCGCCCGGTGAGCGCCGGGCGATACCCCCGAACGCAAACGCTGGAAGGAAATCGCAGCTATGTCCAAGCCTCTGGTTCTTCTCATTCGCGACGGGTGGGGCATCGGGCCCGACCACGAGGGCAACGCCGTCCGCGCTGCCGACACGCCCAACTGCGACCGCCTGCTGCAGGAATACCCCAACACGGTTCTGGAGGCGTCCGGCGAAGCCGTCGGCGTTCGGACCGGTTCGCAAGGGTCCAGCGAGGTCGGCCACCTGAACATGGGGGCAGGCCGCATCGTGGAACAGGAGATCGTCCGCGTGGACAAGATGATTCGCGACGGCTCGCTGTTCGAGTTGCCCAAGTACACCGAGGCGGTCGAGCACTGCAGGCAGAGCGGCGCGAGGTTCCACCTGATGGGACTCGTGCAGGACCAGGGCGTCCACGCCACGCAGGAGCATCTTTTCGCGTTCCTGCGGAACCTCGCCGAGGCCGGGCTGAAGAAGGAGCAGGTCTGCGTGCATTTCTTCAGTGACGGGCGAGACACCCCGCCGCGAAGCGCGATTGTGTATCTCGACGCCCTGGAGAAGGTTATGGACGAGTGCGGCGTGGGCGTGGTCGCCAGCGTCATGGGGCGGTTCTGGGCGATGGACCGCGCGGAGAACTGGGAACGCACCGAGATTGCCTTCAACGCGCTGACGCGCGGCGAGGCGCCGTTTACCGCATCCAGCGCAGGCGAGGCCATCGAGCAGGCCTACGCCCGGGCCGATGAGCAGATCGAGAAGAAGCAGGACAACCCCGAGACCGACGAGTTCATCCGCCCGACGCTGATCGTGGACCAGTCCGGTGAGCCCCTCGGCGTGATGCAGTCCGGGGACGCCGTCCTGCACACGAACTACCGCCAGGACCGCGCGATCCAACTGACCCAGGCCTTCGTGGAAGACGACTTTGAGGGGTTCGATCGCGATGGCGGAAAGCCCGACGTGATCTATCTCGGGCTCACGCGGTACTATGACGAGTTCAGCTCCGCACTGGTCCCGCCGATGAACATGGCCCGGCTGTTGGGGGAGGTGCTCTGCGAGAATCGGCTGCGACAGCTGCGGATCGCCGAGTTTCAGAAGTACCGCCACGTCACGAGCTTCTTCAACGGCAAGGAACTCGAACCGTTCGGCGGCGAGGACCGCGTGCAGGTCGACAGCATCACCGTGCCCGAGGATCAGAAACCCGAGATGAGCGCCTACGAGGTCACCGACCTGGTCCTCAAGGCCGTCCAAGACGGCGTGGCCGCTCTGCGGGACGAGGCTGAATCGCTGGATTACGCCCATCTGACTGTGGGCAAGGAGATGGAGGGGTTCTGCCCGGCCGAGGAGACCTACGACGTGATCGTGGTCAACTACGCCAACGGCGACATGGTCGGACACACGGGCGTCTTCGAGGCGGCCCGCAAGGCCATCGAAGCCGTCGACGAGTGCACAGGGAAGGTCGTGGACGCGGTGCTCGCCAAGGGTGGAACGCTGCTGGTGACGGCCGACCACGGCAATGCCGAGACCATGCTGGACCCCGAGACGGGTAGCGTGCAGACCGCCCACACCACCAGCCTCGTGGAGTGCATCCTGGTCGGCGAGGAGACGAAAAATCGCGAACTCATCGACAAGGGCAAGCTCTCGGACCTGGCTGTAACCATGCTGGAAATCCTGGGGATCGAGAAGCCCGCGGAGATGACGGCCCAGAGCCTGCTGGCCGATTAGCAGGGAGGCCGGCGGAAAAGTCGGCCGACTACGCTGCATCTTGCGACGGGTCGTGGCGGCATTATTGTGGCAGGATGCTTTGCGATTGTCTGTGTTCGATGACCCTGTGGCGAACTTCTGAGGAAAGGAATAGGACTGATGAATCGACGGATGAAGTTGTTCTCGGCGGCGGCGGTACTTCTCGCGTGGTCCGGTGTGGCGTCGGCCCACGTGGGTCACGAGGACGCGACGTTCGGAAACGGTCTGGCTCACCCGTTCGGCGGGCTGGATCACCTTCTGGCCATGGTGGCGGTGGGGCTGCTGGGCGCCAAGTGCGGCCTGCGCTGGCGCTACCTGCTTCCGGTCAGCTTCGTGGCCGGTCTGGGCCTGGGCGGTCTGCTCGGGGCGTTCCACGTCGGTCTGCCGGCGGTGGAACTGAGTATCTCGCTGTCGGTACTGCTGTTCGGTGGGCTGCTGGCAGCTTCCACGCGCGTCTCACCTTGGGTCCTGGCGGGTATTGTGTTGGTCGCCGGAATCCCCCACGGCCACGCCCATCTTACCGAAGCCGGTGCCGGGTCGGTCGTCGGCTACGGGGTCGGCATGGTGCTGGGAAGCGCGTTGTTGCACGCCGGTGGATTGCTGCTTGGGTTGGCGATCGGCCAAGCCAAGGTCCTGCGAGACCGCTGGCAGTGGGTGGCCGGGCCGGCCATCGCTTGCGCCGGACTCTTCCTGGCCGTGACGCTGTAGGAGAGTCCGTGCTACGGTAATTTCTTCTGCAGACCCCCGGCGTGGCCGAGCGATGAGTGGCGTGTTCACGGCGCTCTGTCCCCCTGCTGAGGCAGGGGCTTGCTTGTGCTTTGTGGAGGCGACCGTGGCAACGGCGATAATGGTTTGCCCGCCTGACAGGCGAGACGTCTGTCGTACTGGAGAAAAGCAAAGCCCGCCTCGGATCGCTCCGGGGCGGGCTTTTCCAAGCTTTCTATCTGGTCGGGTCCGCGGCAGATGCCCAATGCCGCAGCCCGCATGGGCAGGATGCTCATGCCACAGAATCCTCCCGGCGAAGGGAGAATGGGTCGTCGTTTAGAACAGTTTGCCGATTTCCGGCAGGCCGCCGGTGAGCGGCTCGGCGTACTTGCGGAAGCTGCCGGTGATGTTGTTGCCGGCCTTGTTGATGAACTTCTTGGGCAGGTCCTTGGTGTGGCGGGCGACGTCGGCCAACTCGGCCCGTTCGAAGGTGATCTTGTACTTGGTGGTCTTAGCGCGTTTCATGACGATGGTCCCGTCGATGTCACCGCGCATCGCCAGCTCGGCCGCCCTCTGTCCGCAGGTGCGGGCTTCTTCCTGGTCCACCTGCGAGGCGTACCCCGCGAAGGATCGCTGGAGATACCCGTAGGTGTCGGCCCGCACGCGGAGCTTTCGCTTGCCGCCGTCCTTGCCCTGCAGGTTGACCTCGGCCTTGATGTACTCGGCGAGGAAGTCGCCCAGGGCGCCGGACCCGGACAGTTGCACGTTGCCGTGGCTGTCGCGTTCGACGCTGTGGCCGAGACGTTCGGCGAGGTTGACGGCCATCGGCGTGCCGGTTTCGTCGGAGATGCCCTCGGAGACGGCCACCAGGCAGCGGCCATACTTGTCGTAGCACTTCTTGATGTCGTCGGTGAACTTCTTGATGTCGAAGGCGACCTCGGGGACGTAGACCAGGTGCGGGCCGTCCTTCTGGCGGTCGCGGCAGAGGCTGGCGGCCGCGGTGAGCCAACCGGCGTTTCGCCCCATCACGACGGATACTTTCACGCCGGGCAGGGCGGCGTTGTCGCGGTCTTCCCCGGCGAAGGCGGAGGCCACGAACCGGGCGGCCGAGCCGTATCCGGGGGTGTGGTCGGTCACGCGGAGGTCGTTGTCGATGGTCTTGGGTACGTGGAACGTTCGCAGCTCGTAGTCCGCGTCGTTGGCCATCTCGTTGACGATGCGGGCCGCGTCGGCCGAGTCGTTCCCGCCGATGTAGAAGAAGTATCGCACGTCGTTTTTCTTGAAGACCTCGAAGATCTTCTCGCAGTAGGCCTCGTCGGGCTTGTCGCGGGACGAGCCCAACGCCGAGGCGGGGGTCCCGGCGACGGCTTCGAGGGTCTTCTTGTCGACCTTGCCCAGGTCGATGAAGTCTTCCTTCACGATACCGGCCACCCCGTGGTGGGCGCCCAGGATCTTCGGGATGGATTTGCTGCCCTTGAGCGTCTCGACGACGCCCACGAGTGACTGGTTGATGACGGCTGTCGGTCCGCCGGACTGCCCGATGACCGCGTTGCCCTTGATCATTTTGCTCATGGTTGTGTTCCTCTGTATATCGTTCGCGTTGGGGTGAATCGGCGAGGCGAGCCCGCCGCGGTGACCTTATTGCATCAGCTCCCGCTCGATGAGCGTCGTATCCCACTCGCCGCGGATGAACCGCTCGTGGCCGAGAATCTTGCGGCAGAGGGGGATGGTCGTCCTGGTCGGTTCGATGACGAACTCCTGCAGTGCCCGCCGGGCCACGGCGATGGCTTCGCTGCGGGTGGGACGATGAACGATCAGCTTGCCCACCAGCGAGTCGTACGTCGGCGGGATCGAATATCCCTGGTACACATGGGAGTCCCACCGCACGCCCAGTCCGCCCGGGGCCACGAACGCCTCGACGGGCCCGGGGCTCGGTCGGAAGTCGTTGGCCGGGTCCTCGGCGTTGATGCGACACTCGATGGCGCAGCCGTTACGGGGAATCTCTTCCTGCTTGAGCGTGAGTTCCTCCCCGGCGGCGATGCGGATCTGCCATTGCACCAGGTCCACCCCGGTGATCATCTCGGTGACGGGATGCTCGACCTGGATTCGCGTGTTGACCTCCAGGAAGTGGAAGTTCCCGTCCTGATCGAGCATGAACTCGACCGTACCCGCGCCGTGATAGTCGGCCGCCTTGGCCAGCCGAACCGCCGAGGAGCAGACCTCGTTGCGCTGCTCCTCGGAGAGCACGGGGCAGGGGGACTCTTCGATGACCTTCTGCCGTCTCCGCTGCACGGAGCACTCGCGCTCGTAGAGGTGCAGGCAGTTGCCGTGCATGTCGCCCAGCACCTGCACCTCGATATGGCGGAAGTTCTCGATGCACTTTTCCATGAACAGCCTGCCATCGCCAAAGGCGACTTCCGCCTCGGACTGGGCCTGCTTGAAGACGCTCTGCAACGCCGCCTGGTTGTGGGCGAAGCGGATGCCCCGCCCGCCTCCGCCGGCGGCAGCTTTGATGGCGACGGGGTAGCCGATGCGTTCGGCGATTTCGGTGGCTTCCTCGACCGTCGCCACGCCGCCCTCGCTGTCGGGTGCCATGGGGACGTCGGCCTTCTTGGCGAGTTTCTTGGCGGCGATCTTGTCGCCCAGCAGCCGCATGCTCTCGACGGACGGGCCGATGAACTCGATTTTGCAGTCGCGGCAGACCTCGGCGAAATGGGCATTCTCAGCCAGGAACCCATAGCCGGGATGGATCGCCTCGACGTCGGCGATTTCGGCGGCGGCGATGATGCGCGGGATGTTCAGGTAGCTCTCCGACGACGGGCCCGGACCGATGCAGATGGCCTCATCGGCGCTGTGGAGATAGCTGGCGTTGCGGTCGGCTTCGGAGTAGACGGCGACGACCTCGACACCGAGCTCCTTGCACGCACGGATAATCCGCAGCGCAATCTCGCCGCGATTGGCAACCAGGATGCGGGAAAACATTCGGCGAATCCTTTCGGCCGGGCTACGGCTTGACGCGGAAGAGGACCTGTCCGTACTCGACGGGCTGGGCGTTCTGCACGCAGACCTCGACGATGGTTCCGGCGACCTCGGCCTTGATTTCGTTCATCACCTTCATCGCCTCGACGATGCAGACGACGGTCTCGGGGGTGACCTTGTCTCCGGAAGAGACGAACGGGTCGCTGTCCGGGGAAGGGGCCGAGTAGAACGTCCCGACCATCGGGCTGATCACCTCGATGAGGTTGTCGGCCGGTGTGGGCGCCGCCGCTTCGGTCGCCGCGGGGGCGGCCTGCTGGGCCGGTGCGGGTCCCGCCGATGCGGACATCGCCTGGGGCTGCGGGGCGGCCATCACGATGGGTTGCTCGCCCGGACCTCGCTTGAGGTGCACCCGATTGTGCTCACCGTCGGTGATCTCCAGTTCGCTCAGGTCACACTCGACCATGAGCTTCACCATCTGTTTGATTTCTTTGATGTTCATCCGCTTCCTTGCTTCCGGCGGGGTTCCGCCACCGCCAGGCTGCCGACTTTTCCCGTCAGCCCAGCTTCATGGCCTCGATATCTTTCGGCAGCGAGGACAGCACGCGCTTGCCCTTCGCTGTGACCAGTACGTCGTCTTCGATTCGCACGCCGCCGATTCCGGGCAGGTACACGCCCGGCTCGACGGTGAAAATCATCCCGCTCCGCAGACGCTCGTCGACGCGCCCGGCCACGTGAGGCCGTTCGTGAATCTCTCGGCCGATCCCGTGACCCAGCCCGTGGCCGAACGCCTCGCCGTACCCGGCGTCGTCGATGACGCTCCGGGCCGCGGCGTCTACCGTTTTGCAGGCGACGCCGCTTTTGATCGCGGCGATGGCGGCCTTCTGCGCGCGGAGCACAACCTGGTAAATGTCCGCCAATTCGGGGCGGATTGTACCGGTGAACACCACCCGGGTCAAGTCGCTGCAGTATCCCTCGACCAGGGCGCCCCAGTCGATCAGAACCGGGTCGTTCGGTTCGATCGTTCGGGCCCCGGGGCGGTAGTGCGGGCGGGACCCGTTCTCGCCGGCGGCGACGATGGTCTCAAACGCCGACCCGGCCGCGCCGCGCTGGCGCATGCGATAGTCCAACTCGGCGGCCAGCTCCTGCTCGGTGCGCCCCACGAAGGCCGATCGACCCTGGCTGAGAAGGTCGCCCATCGCGTCCTGCGCCACGGCAATGCTGCGGCGGATGGCCTTGATCTCGGCGGTGTCTTTGACCGCCCGAAGCTTGCGGATCACGTCGCTGATCGACGCGATAGACTTTCGGCCGATTTCCTTACCGAGCATCTGGTACGTCCGGGCAGTGAGGTGCATGCTCTGGATGCCCAGCGTCCCTGCCTTTCGCTGCGAGAGTTGCTCGACGATCTCGGGAAGGACATTTTGCGTGCGGACCAAAACCTCCGTTCCGCTGCATTCTTCGCCGGCCTGTTCGGCGTAGCGCGAATCGGTGATCAGAACCGCCCACTTCGCGCCGATCAGGGCGAGGCTGTCTTCTCCGGTAAAGCCGGTCAACCAACTGATATCCTCCGGCCTCGAGATGAGAAACGCATCGGCCTTGGCTTCGCGACGCATCGCCTTGACGGCGTCACGGCGACGCCGGGCATGGACGGATTCTGAGTTTCGACGGCGGGCAGCGGGCATCGGCGGATCCTTTCAGGTCTCCAACTCGCCCAGAGCGTACCCGGTCCGGCTGTAGCGCTCAACGGGAAAGCCCCCGGCGTGATCGGCGGGTCTACGATGCGGATGCGCGGAGGATGCCCGGCCCACCTGCAACCCACCCCCGCCGGGCTTGCACCTGGAGGAATCGCTGCCCCATCGCCGGCGATCTCTTTGCTCTCGGTGGTTTGCTATTCCGGTTCCGCCCGCTATGATGCGTTCTTCACTCAAACCGAAAAGAGAGTACCTCATGTCGCAGGATGTGAAGATCGTGGCGATCGGTGCGGGGAGTTATGTCTTCGGGCCGGGTGTGTTGGAAGGCATCATTCGAACCCATCGCCTCCCGGGCATCGAGCTGGCGCTGGTGGACATCGACGCGGACACACTGGCCGGGATGGCCGGCGTGGCTGAGCGTATGGGGCGCGAGGTCGGCAGCGACGTTCGCATTCACTCGCATACGGACATCGCCGAGGCGCTGGGGGGCGCGGATTTCGTGCTCTGTGCAGCCGCCATCGACCTGCGGGCCCGCTTCGCGACCGATTGCGAAATCATCACCCGCCACGATCCGACCCACGTGATTACCGAGTTCGGCGGTGTGGCGGGTCTGGCGTACTCGGCCCGGCAGATCGCTTTCATGCGGTCCATCGCCGAACAGATGAAATCCCGCTGCCCGGACGCATGGTTCCTGACCGTCTCGAACCCGCTGCCGCGGACCTGCCAGGCGATGCACGAGTTGGGAATCCGGACGGCCGGGTTCTGCTCGGCAGCCATGGAAGGGTATGCGATGCTCTGGCGAGCCTTCGAGGATGAGGAGATCCGATTCCCCTTCACCGCGGCCCGGGAGCGTTGGGACGTGACGATGGGCGGGCTGAACCACTTCAGTTGGGTACATCGTCTGATCGATCGCAAGAGCGGGCGCGATGACCTGCCCGAGCTGATCCGCCGCCTCAACGCCGGCGCCACGACAGGTTGGCCCAACAGCGACCGCATCAGCCGTCAGGTCGGGGCGCTGCTGGTGCCCAACGACCATCACACGCAGGACTTCCTGCCGCGGCGCGAGAATGCGGTCAATCGCGACCACGCTTCGCACGGGGGCGAGTCGCAGCGGCGCGAACGGATCGACACGCTTCGTGCGGTCGCTTCGGGCGAGCTGCCACTGGAGACGGTCACGGATCAGGCCTCCTGGGAGAAACCGGTGGATATGATCGCCGGGCTGCTGGGAGTAAGCGAGGTGTCCTACGACGCGTTGAACCTCGCCAACGCAGGCCAGGTTCCTCAGCTGCCGCGTGGCGTGTTCGTGGAGACCTCCGCCCACGTCACGCCGAATGGGCCTCAACCCGAGCAATTGGAGCTGCCCGAGGCGGTTCTGGCGTATCTCAAACCGTCGGCCGACCAGCACGACGCGATCGTCAAAGCCTGCCTCGCCCGCAGCCGGGCGGCGCTGCTGGACTGCCTCGCCGATGAGCCGACCGTGACGGATCCGGACGCCTGCCGGGCTGCCCTGAGCGAATGTTTGGATGCCCACGAAGACCTGCTGGACGAGTGGAGTTGACCGCCAAGCGGCCTGGCGGTGGGGAAGATTGTTTCAAGACTGAACACGACGCCCGCCGTTGCCGATATGAGCAGACCGATGAGCAACTGGATTGACGAACTTCCCGAGGAACTCAGCGACAAGGCCGCCGCCTGCCTGGCGGTGCTGCGCATGCTGCGCAGTGTGGTCATCGGCTACTCCGGCGGGACAGACTCGACACTGCTGACCGCCCTGGCGCTGGAGGCGCTGGGGGCGAAGAACGTGATCGCCGCGATGGCGACCGGGCCGATTTTCCCCTCGACCGAGCAGCAACTGGGCCGACAGATCGCCGAGAAGCTCGGGGTCGAGCTGGTCTCTTTCAACGTCCGTCCGATGGACGACGCAGTGTTCGTCGCCAATCCGCCCGACCGCTGCCTGCACTGCAAGAAGTTGATCTTCCACATCATCCGGGACCTGGCCGGCGGGCGGGGCGTGAATGTCATCTGCAGCGGCACAAACGCCGACGACCCGGGCGATTATCGACCCGGACTCAAGGCCGAGAAGGAACTGCAGGTGCGTCAGCCTCTGCTGGAGGCCGGTCTGAGCAAAGCCGACGTCCGCGAGATCAGTCGGGCGATGGGGCTGGAAACCGCCGAGTTGCCCGCCCAGGCGTGCCTCGCCAGTCGCATTCCGTACGGCCGGAAGATCACCGCCCAGAAGCTCGAACGCATCGACCGGGTCGAAGAGCGTCTCCGCGAACTGGGCCTGGGGCAGGTTCGGCTGCGCGATCACGACCCGATCGCCCGCGTGGAGTTCAATCCAGCCCAAATCCCCGAAGCCGTCCGGTACGCCAAAGAGATCATCGCCGCCGTCAAGGCGGAGGGCTACCGCTATGTGACGCTGGACCTGGAAGGCTACCGCACCGGCTCGCTCAACGAAGAACTTCCTCCACGGTAGATGGCCGGGGCGCATACATCGGCCGCCACGCCGGGGAGGGTGAAGCAGACCAAGGGCTGACCCGGCGAAGCGGCCTTCATTGCTCATCTACAGAAATTGTACGCATCACGCATGCATCTGCCCCAATTCCGCTGACCAGAAACAGCAGAGGCCCTCGATCAAAGAACCGGCCCGTGGGCGTCCAGGGACACCCACGTCGGCCGGCGACACAGTACGTAAGGGTCAGGTCATTACTTCTTGCTGCCGCAGGACGTTTTGGCTCCGCAGCTGCTGTCGCTCTTGAGGGCTTCTCCGACGGTATGGGCGGCGTCGGAGGTCTCGGGGGCGACGAACTTCACGTCTTTGCTGTCCGCGTGGGAGAATGTCACGCCGGCGGAGGCAAGTTTCTCGACCTTTTTGGCGTCCGAGAGCTTGTCCCACGCCGCAGGGCAGCCGCCGCAGCAGAACGCCACGCCCTTGCCCTTGAAGGTGCGATAGAGATTGGCGGGAACCGCGTCGGCCTTGACCGTATTGCCCATGATGGGGCATTTCTTGTTCGCCACGGCAGGGCGAACTGTCTGGTAGGCCGAGGCGACCATCTTGCGGGCTTCCTGGATCGCTTTGCGGGCGTGCTTGGTTTTGCCGTTCTTGAGGGCATTTTCGGCGTCATCGAGCTTCGCCATCGCCTTGTGCAGATGGTCGGCAGAGGCAGCGTTGTGCCCGGCGTGCGATTTCATCGCATCTTTGCCGTGCTTGTGCTTCATGCCCTCTTCGCGCGTGGTGCACTGCTTGCTGCCGTCCTCGCGCATCGTACATTGTTTGCCGTTCGAGTCGCCGTCTTTGTGCTTGTCGGCTGAGGCGGTCAGCACGAGTCCGCTGGTGAAGACCACCGCCGCGGCGATCATGATTGCCATCCGTGTGTTCAGTACTTTTGCCATCGTTGTTGCCTCCTGTCGCTTTCTGAAAGGGTCCTTGAATAGTACGGGTTCGTACTGATCCAAACGACTCAGGTGTCCGGAGGGTTCACCGGATTGGAGGAATTCATGATGACGCGGGTCGGGGGAGGGGTCTCTCTGTCGGTAGACAGCAAGAGGCCATGCCTGAGCCGGCTCGTCAGCGTTCGCCCGCAACAAGTTGCGAGCCCTACGGCCTGATGCGATTGGCAAGGGGGGCTCAGCCGTCGTAGCCGGCGACCCAGTTGGTTGCCTGTCGCAGGAGTTGCTGGAAGGCGGGATGTCCCCACGCCCGGCGGTCGTGCCCGAGTGCGAGATAGCACACCCGGCCCTTGCCGTGCGTGCGAACATACACCATCGGCAGCGTCTTGCCGCCCCGTGTGTGGGAGGCCAGCACTTCTGCGTCGTCCACGAGCATGTCGCATTCGTAGGGTTCGTCCTCGATGGTGAAATCGGCCACCCCGCGGGTGATGGGGTGATCGGGCTGGTCGATGGTGACGGCCAGGCGGTCGAACGGGTCGTGGCGGTTGAATCGGCTGCCGATCAGTTGGGTGTAGGTGCGGAATTCTTCGGCGTCGTCGACGACGTTGGCTGAGTGGATGGCGACCAGGCCGAGACCTTCCTCGACGCGCCGGGTCAGGGCGTCCTGGGCGGTTTGCCTGGGGCGCGGGCGCATCGCGTAGACGACGGCCACCTCGGCATCGGAGAATTTCCGGTCGTCGAAACGGTCCAGCCCCATGTGCACGGGGGCGACCCAGCCTTCGCCCAGCAGGACATCCTGCAAGGCGCGTCCGGCGGCAAGCAGATCGTGATAGCGGTCGGTCCCGGCTACGAGGACCATGGCGTTTGCTGAACTCATATGAATGTCTCCGGTCTGGGGGTTGTTCGGAAACGGGCAGTATGGCCGACGAGGTGAGTATTTACCAGCCCAGCTTCCACATGCAGACCGCTTTTGCTGCACAACAGGCGTCCCCTCAGCCTTAGCCGTAGGGCCCGCAACTTGTTGCGGGCGGAGCGACTTCGTGGCATGGGCTTCCAGCCCATGTTTGCACGGCCTGGAAGGCCGTGCTACGGGACGCGCCCTATCCCCCACCTTACGGTGGGGGCTTTTTCGTGGCATGGACCGTAGGGCCCGCAACTTGTTGCGGGCGGAGCGACTTCGTGGCATGGGCTTCCAGCCCATGTTTGCACGGCCTGGAAGGCCGTGCTACGGGACGCGCCCTATCCCCCACCTTACGGTGGGGGCTTTTTCGTGGCATGGACCGTAGGGCCCGCAACTTGTTGCGGGCGGAATATTTCGCACGTCGATGTTCAGATCCAGCTGCGCGT